>CAYLRU010000025.1:0-43929 GCA_964386565.1 uncultured Desulfobacteraceae bacterium
ACAAACGAATAACCGGACGCTGACGCCAATATTACCAAAAGGTAATGTTGGCGTCATCTTCCGGTTAACTTCGTGTATTATAATCCGTTCGACACTTGAAACTGTATTTTTACTGCGAATTTTAACCACAGGAGGATATTACACCATGAAAAATTTAAACCCGATCAGCCGAATATTGGGGATATTTCTGATCTCCGGATTATTGGTCTGCCAGGTGCCGGGGCTTACCCTTGCATCACCCGGAAAAAACGCCGTGATGATTCCCGGCAATTTTTCCGATATTGCCGAAAAAGCAAAACCGTCGGTTGTCAACATCCGGACGGAAAAAACCATAAAAGGGGGCGGGCGCGTTTTCAGGCATTTTTTCGACCCACCCTTTGGAGAAAAAAGTCCCTTTGATGATTTTTTCGCACCGTTTTTTGAAAACCGACCGGTTCCGGACTATAAGCAAAAAAGCTTGGGTTCGGGTTTTATTTTTGACAAAGACGGGTATATCGTAACCAATAATCATGTCATTGAGAATGCCGATGAAATCAAGGTCAAGCTTTCCAACGGCAAGGAATATGACGGAAAAGTTGTGGGTCGGGACCCCAACACCGACCTGGCACTGTTGAAAATCAATGCATCCGAATCATTAACGCCGCTGCCCATCGGTGATTCGGATGAACTGAAGGTGGGCAGTTGGGTAACGGCCATCGGAAGTCCATTCGGACTGGAACAGACGGTCACGGCCGGAATCGTCAGCGCAAAGGGGCGCACCATAGGATCCGGACCCTATGATGATTTCATTCAGACCGATGCATCCATCAATCCGGGGAACAGCGGCGGTCCACTGATCGATCTGGAGGGTCGGGTTGTGGGCATCAACACGGCCATTATCGCCGGCGGACAGGGCATCGGGTTTGCCATCCCTATTAACATGGCTCTCGGGATCATCGAACAGCTCAAGGAAAGCGGCGAGGTCACCCGGGGTTGGATGGGCGTCGCCATCCAGGAAATGACACCCGAACTGGCGGACTATTACAAGATAAAAAAACGCAAAGGCGTCCTCGTGACCGAGGTATATGCAGGTGATCCTGCGGATAAAGCCGGCATCAAAGCCAAGGACATCATCATCGCTGTGGACGGCAAACCGGTTACGACCCCCCGGGATCTGTCCATGCGAATTGCCGGTATGCCGGTGGGCTCGCGGGTTTCCATCGACCTGATCCGCGACGGAAAGAAAAAAACCGTTAAGGTCAAACTGGCCAAGCGGAATGACGCCGGGATCTTTGCCGGCAAGGGAACGCCTTTTCAGAATGAGCTCGGTCTGGAATTAACCGCCCTGACACCGGAAACCGCTCCGAAATACGGTTTTCCCGAAAATGAAACCGGCCTTCTGGTGCTCGGCGTTGCTCATGGGAAAGCAGCCCAGTCTGCCGGACTACGACGGGGAGATCTGATTAAGGAAGTCAATCATCAGCCGGTCAGGGATATTCATACGTTTCGGAAACTGATTGCCGATATAAAGGACGGACAATCTTTTCAACTGCTGATTCGAAGGGGCAACCTGGGATATTTCGTGGTGAACATTAAAAAATAACCCCTCCGATAATTCCAAGGCCCCGCGGAATGAACTTCTCATTCCGGCGGGGCAGTGGAATTTATTTTTGCCTTGATTCAACCAGGCGATCCAGAATCAGTCCGTGAAAACCGCTCTCCCCGATCGAAACAAAAAGCCATCCCAGATGGGTCATGCAGGTTCCGCAACAGGCGATTTTCCAACTGTATCCCTTAAACCACGAAAAATCGTTCGTCACCGGTCCCTGATAAGCGCACCCCATTGCGGTCTGAAAACATCCGATTTCAAATACAATGCCGTGGGGGTTGGCGAAGGTATGCACATGAGCGCCGTTGACATCGATTCGATCAGACGATGTCGTTATAACACGACGGCATCGGGCGCACAGGATATACTCTCTTTCATCCGAAAGCCCGGGGTCGGCCTCGTCGTCCGTGAAAGGTTCCCCGGCAATAAAATCCGGCTTTATCGACGATTCCCGTAAAAACGCATTCGTTATGGATTGCATGGCCAACACCGTTTCAACCCCTGTTCTTAAAAATGATACGGATATCTCAATATGCCCAAACTTCACCAAAATGTCCAGAAAACACAGGGCATATAAAGACACGTGATTTTTCAATGACATCGGCAAACAAGGCGTGCACGGAATAACGTCTATGTAAAATTGCAATTGTTTTTGGCCGACCTTTTCCGGCGGAAAAATAAAAGAGAAAACCGGGGAGATAGAGACAAGACCGGGGTCGGGTTTTCATCCCCGACCCCGAATTTGCGAATTGTTATGACAGTTCGGCCAATCGATCGATTAAATCCACTACGCGGTTTGAATATCCCCATTCATTGTCATACCAGGCCAGCATGCGGGCAAAGCCGTCGTTTCGGGCCATTGTGGAAAGGGAATCGAAGATGCTGGAATGGGGGTTGCCGATGATATCCCCGGATACTATGGGTGCCTCGCAATATTCCACGATATTTAAAAACGGTCCATCAGCCGCCTGTTTCATGGCATCGTTGATATCATCCGCCGACACCTCTTGACCCAGTCTGCACGTGAAATCCACAATGGAACCGTCGGGTACGGGCACGCGCATAGCCATGCCGTCAAGCTTTCCTTTTAATCCCGGAAGAACCTTCCCCACCGCACGCGCGGCACCCGTGGTAGTGGGGATGATGTTTTCACCGGCGGCCCGACTGCGGCGCAGGTCCTTATGCGGAACATCCGCCAGGCGCTGGTCGTTGGTGTACGCATGGACCGTGGTAATAAATCCTTCCTGAATACCGAACACATCGTCAATGATCTTTGCCATGGGGGCCAGGCAGTTTGTGGTACAGGAGGCATTGGATATGATGCGATGCTCGGATTTTAACTGACTGTCATTGACGCCCATGACGATAGTGGCGTCGATTTCATCCTTTGCCGGAACGGTGAGAATGACTTTTTCCGCACCGGCTTTCAAATGTTTCTCCAGGCCTTCCCGGTTGCGGAACACACCCGTGGATTCGATGACATATTGAGCCCCTAGGTCTTTCCAGGGAATTTTTTCCGGATCACGGTGAGCGGTCATGATGGTTTTTTTACCGTCCACAACCATGGACTCCGCGTCCGCCGTCACCTCCTTCGGAAAAATCCGCATGACCGAATCGTATTTCAAGAGATAGGCAAGTTGCTCATTATCAAATAGGTCATTGATGGCCACCACCTCGATGTCGTCCCGGTTGCTCAAAATCCGGAAGACACTTCTTCCGATTCTGCCGAAACCATTGATACCGATTTGAATCGCCATTATGCCGCCTCCTTTTCAATTTCAATGAATTTCCGGATAAGGTCAACCACCCGGTTGGCATAGCCCCAGCTATTATCATACCAGGTAAGGGTCTTTGACACGTTCCCGTGCAGAACCATGGTTGCCTGGGAATCAAAACTCCCGGAATACGGGCTTCGAATGATGTCGCTGGAGACGATGGGGTCTTTTACATACTGCAGCACACGGTTCCAGTTCCTGCTGCCTGCGGCGGTGCGCACGACCTCATTGACGGATTCCACGGTCACAGGCTGTTCGTGCCAGCATACCATGTCCACCACGGACCCATTGGCCACCGGGACGTTGATGGATGCACCGGTGATTCGTCCTTCCATCTCGGGAATCAGCCCGGCAATCATCTGGGCAGCATTGGTTTCCTGTGGAATGATGTTTTCAGCCGCCGCTCGTCCCCGGCGCTTGTCCTCGGCGGGCACGTCCGCCAGCCGCTGCTGGTTGGTGTATGCATGCACCGTGCTTAAAAAGGCGCGCTTGATGCCGAATGCCCGGCTTAATATTTTTACAACCGGCGCTGCACAGTGGGCGGTGCAGGAGGCATTGGATACGATTCGATGCTCGGCCTTAAGCAGATGTTCATTCACCCCCATGACCACGGTAATATCAGCCGGAGTTTTTTGGGGAACGCACAAGATAACGCGCCTGGCCCCCTGCTCCAGGTGCCGGACAAGTTCTTCCCGGCTGCGGCTCTGGGCCGTGGCTTCTATGACGATATCCACGCCCAGGTCTCCCCAGGGTACATCTCCGGGTTCCCGGCCGGATAACACCGGTATCCGGCGGCCGGCCACGTAAAGATAACCGTTCCGGATACTGATCGCATCCGGAAAAGGTCCCAAAATCGTATCAAACCGCAACAGATATTCCAACGCGGTATGATCCGCAATTTCGCTGATTGCGGCCAGTCGGATCTCTTCATTGAGATACAGGATCCGCAAGAGATCTCTTCCGATTCGACCGCAGCCCATCAGTCCGATTCGCATTTCTCCCATGGCCACCTCCTTCCACAAATATTAAATGGTTAAGCCCTATAAACAGTTTTCCCCGTTAATGCAGAACCTGCCCGGCTTTAAATCGACCTCTTTTAAACGGGAGGTCGGAAGACTTCATGAGCCTCGGCAAAACATTTGTCTTATCCATTTGAAATGATATCCATGAGAACGGATTGAAGGAAACAAAGTTCAATGCCGTATAATTCTCCGACTATTTATTTTCAAAGTCAATATGAAACCTGAGTTGAGTGATTTTTTACTTGACCTGCACCGATCTATTCGTAATAACCTTAATAATTTCATGTACTTATAGCGTATTTGGCCAACTCCCCGATCCGGATTTTTTCAAACCCGCCGCCCACATAAATATGAACAACAGCGGTATCATCCATGAGTTCTGTTAACCCGGCACGGTTTACATCATCTTTCAGCGGTCCGGCGGCCCATGCGGCCAGCCCCCGTTTTACGGGATCTTCCGATCCCATAAACGGGTTCAGGTGGACAGCGGCCGAACCTGCAAGGTGCGGCCTGGCATGGGCCAATCTTCCAACCCCCCATAAGACGCCCCGCTGAAGCATTTCATGCTCCAGATAGTTTTCGTCTTCTGCCATGTAGGAAATCAATATCCTGTGATATTCCAGGGCGAGTGCCTCATTTACGGCCATGATGTCTCCCATGGCTTCTGGTGATCCCCATCCAATGCCGCCGGATTCGTCATTTAAATTCCACATCAGGCGGCGCATGATCACCCGTGCGGACTCCATGTTTTGCCGGGCCATCTGGTCCACCACCCTGCCCACGGCGGTCACGGCCCGCCATTTTACAAGCTCGTTTTTATGGTAAAAAAAAGAAAACAGCGGGCTGACCACCCGCTGTCCCGGCAGTTTTAAAATATGAGAAATGCTTTGATTGAATTCTTCTTCAACAAGAAGATACCCGAGTTGTTTTTTTAATTGCCTCGAACTGGTGGTATGTTGCAGGTTCATTCAAAACCGTTCAATCATTGTCTTGTGTCTATTCGTCTTCCCAGAATATGCAGTCCGCGGGGCAGTTTCTGACAGCCTCATCCACTTCATCCTCGGGATACCGGTCAAGAGGCAATACTTCGATAAATCCCGAATCGTTCAGCTTAAAAACAGAAGGGCACGTCGAGGTGCAGACTTCACACAGGATGCAATCACTCAGCTCAACCACCGGTTGCTTCATTTTACGATTTCAAGACAGCCCGGGCGATTTTTTTGCCGAAAGCAACACATGCACTGATGTCGTTCTGGTCAGGAACGTATTGAATCCTGGGACCGCCGTCAATGACATCAAAATCCATGGCTTCCAGTTCCGACCGGATAAGTTTAACGGATTCGCCGCTCCAGCCGTACGATCCGAATGCCCCGCCGATCTTATGCCTGGGTTTCAATCCTTTCATGTAGGTCAGCATATCGCTTACCGTGGGGAAAAGGCCGTTGTTCAATGTGGGGGATCCCACGATAACGGCTGCGGCATCCATCAACTCGGCCATGATATCGCTTCTGTGCCAGCTCCGAAGGTGCATGAGGCATACCGATACACCTTCGGCCGCAACCCCCTCGATGATGGCGTTGGCCATGGCTTCCGTGCTGTGCCACATGGTATCGTAAATAACCACGACTTTCTTTTTCGGGACCTGCTTGCTCCACTCAACATAAGCGTTTATAATTTTCCCGGGATCAGAACGCCACAAAATGCCGTGGTCCGGACAGATCATATTAAACTCCAGCCCCATTTCGGTGACCTGCTCCACCAGTTTTAATATCAGCGGCGAATAGGGAAGTAAAATATTGGCAAAATATTTCTTTGCATGAGGCATAACAGCATCGCCGATTTCATCGTCGAATTTTTCACAGCCTGCATAGTGCTGCCCGAATGCATCGCTGGAAAACAGGATCTTGTCTTCTTTCAGATAGGTAAACATACTGTCCGGCCAGTGCAGCATCCGGGTTTCCAGAAAGGTCAGGGTTCTGTCACCTATATTGAGTTCTTCGCCGGATTCAACCGCATGATAGTTATAGTGCCCCCGAAAATGACGGGACAGGTTTTTCTGTCCCATTTTTGAGCAGTACAGGGGCTTGTCTTCTCCGATCTTATGCATCACCCGGGGTAAACCGCCGGAATGGTCCATTTCCGTGTGATTACTGATCACCACATCGATCTTCTTGGGATCCACGACCCTTGAGATATTATCGATCAGGATGTCAACAAAGTTCTTTTTCACCGCATCGATCAAAATGATCTTTTCATCGACGATTAAAAAGGCATTATACGTCGTGCCCTGGTAGGTGGAATATCCGTGGAAATCCCTGATATTCCAATCCCGGACACCCACATCGTAAACCCCCTTTGATATTTCAACCGGTCCCATTTTCTTCTCACTTTCCCATGTCAACAGTTTTTCATCCAAAACAAGCCGATGCCCTTTCATACCGAGGTCCGCCAGGATCTATAGTATTAAAGGGCATCTTACACCTTCATGAACACCCCATCGTGGAACGGTGCTCTCCGGTGCGCCTCGATTGTCTTTTATTCCTTTTCAAAATCTTCCTTGGCAGCACCGCATACCGGACAGACCCAGTCATCGGGAAGGTCTTCAAAGGCGGTTCCGGGTTTGATGCCGTTTTCCTCGTCTCCTTCAGCAGGATCGTAAACATAACCGCACACTGAACATACATATTTGTCCATCATACACCTCCATCCAACATTTCAGATTAATAAACAGGTCTTATATACATTAAATCGATTGATAATCAAACCCCTCTGCCAGGATATCTTCTTTTATGTCCGAGACATCCTTTTCCTCGGACATGACCCTGACAATCCGGTTAAATCCCCGGGTATCGCCCAGCATGATGCAACCGGTTATTTTATTGTCTTTAAATACAATTTTTTTATACACCGCTTCTTCCTTGACGACCTTGGACGCCATCTGTTCATCAGCATCGATATCACCGGCGGATGCCAGGTCAATACCGACTACTTTCAACTTGTTGGACATGGTTGTGCCCTTGTAGACAACGGGTTTTCCTGCCATGTTCGCCCCGGCGATCTTTCCCTGGTCAGTGGCCGCAGGCCATATTCCGTAGGGCATCCCCTGAAATTCAGCCACATCTCCCGCGGCAAAAATATCGGGCCGGCTGGTTTTCATGTTCGCATCGACTTTAACCCCCTTGTCCGTTTCGACATCTAAAAATTGGGCCAGTTCCATGTTGGGACGGACGCCGGCGGATATAATCACCATCCCGGCCGTCAGCAGTTCTCCGTCCTCCAGCATGACGCCGCTTACCGATTCTCCCCCCGTGATTTCCTTTGTCCTGGCTCCCAGCCTGAATTCAAATCCCATCTTTTCCATCACGGCCTGGAGTCTCCTGGCACCCGGTGTATCCAGTTGCCGTGGCAAAAGACGGGGGAAAAATTCAACGACGGTCACCTTTTTACCCAGTTTCCGCACGGCATTCCCTGATTCAAGCCCCAGAAGCCCGCCGCCGATAAGAACAACCTGTTCAACACTTTTAACCCATTGGGATATACGCCGGGCATCTGAAACGTTTCGAAGGGAAAAGACGCCCCGACGATCCAGCCCGGTTATCGGCGGTAGAAAAGAATGGCTTCCCGACGCGACCAGCAGAACGTCATATGAAATTTTTTCATTGCCCGGTCCGGTCAACACCTTGTTGCGAGGGTCCGCATCAATGATCCGCGTTTTCAGTTTAAGATCGATTTTCAAATTTTCATACCAATCCGGCTTTTTAATGATCAGTCGATCTTCCGCAACCTCTCCGGCAATATATTCCGGCAGGCGGATTCTGGAATAGAACGGCAGGTCCTCGTCCGTTATGATGGTAATGGCACCGTTTGGATCGTGCTTTCGAATCTCTTCCGCAGCCGTCGTCCCTGCCACCCCGTTTCCGACAATAACATACCGGGTCATGATGTTACCTCGCTGATAAGATCCGTTACTCTTTTTTCGATTTCATCCCTGGTACGGCGCATCACCTCTATTGATTTTTCCGCAGGATCAGGCAGATCCCAGTCTATCATCCGGCATCCCGGTACCAAGGGGCATTTTTCACCACAGCCCATGGTCACCATGATATGGGGAGGATTCCGGGTCACGGCCGTATCCAGCGGTGTCGTGGTTCGAAACGCCATATCAATCCCTTTTTCCTGCATGACTTCCATCATGACCGGATTGACCTTGTCCGCCGCTTCGCTTCCCGCGCTATACGCCTCGATCTTGTCGCCCGCCAGATATTCGGTAAAAGCGCCTGCCATCTGGCTGCGGCACGTATTTTTCCGGCAGGCAAAAAGGATTTTCTTCCGATTCGTCATGGGTTTGACCAAGTTTTCAACGGCCTGACGCACATCGGCCGGCATCGTGGGATGTTTTTTCATGTCACCGGGCTTTTCAATCCGGCGATAGGTCAGACTGCCCGCATAATCAGCGCCGACGGCGTCGTAGAAATATTTCATGGTCAAATCGACCCCTTTAAAAAGATTTTTTCCCTTTGTGGCGCCCACCGCCAGGAAAAATCCTTTCCGCCATTTTCTTTTGGGGTCGGTCAAATTCAAGCGGTATTTTCGTGCCCATAAGGTCTGGCTCCTGTCGATCAGGGCCTTTAACTGGGCAGTGGTATTGTAAAAAAATATCGGCGTTGCCGTCACGATGATGTCGGCCGCCCGCAGCAGCGGATAAATTTCCGATTCCATCTCATCGTGGATGGGGCAAAATCCTTTTTTCTCGCAAACCACCAGTTCCCTGCAAAAATCGATTTTTTTACTGCACACATCCACCAGATGTGTTTGGGCGCCCGATGCTTCGGCTGCCGTTAAAAACGTTTTCAACAGATAGCGTGTATTACCTTTTTTCCTGGGGCTGCCGTTGAGTCCAAGTACAAGCATTTAGTCAGAAAGCTCCTTTTTGAATTATTTCACATATGGCATTTAATACACGCCGTCGGTCCTGTCTTCAGTCCGGTATCCTTCCGCCCAGGCCATTATCGTAAAAAAGCCGCGATGATCAGCACCCATATTCCGCGTCTCATGAATCCCCCAATTATAATGATTAATATGCTTCCTCTTCATCGAGGTCTTCCACGGTAACCTTACCCGAAAAAAGCCGGTAAGCCCACACCTGATAAGCGATAGCAACGGGGACAAACAGGATGACGACGATCAGCATGATTTTCAGCGTCATTGGGCTTGCAGAAGCATTTAACGCCGTTAAGCTGTATGCCTTATCCATGCTGGATGGAAACAGATTGGGGTAAAGGCCGATAAACCCGAAAAAGATAATACCGGCAATGGCTGCCGCAGATGACAGCCATGCTTTGAAATAATTTTCCCGGCCCAAATAGCGCCTGATACCGAAAAAAGCGACAATGGCGGCCAGCGGTACGATAAACAGCACCGGATGCGCCAGATAGTTATCAAACAACGGCGTTGCAAACAGGCTGGCGAATAAAAACATGACAATTCCGACCAGCATGGCCACCCATGCCATCAGGGCAACGGAATGGGCTCTCTTTAACAGTTCCCCTTCCGTTTTAACGGCCAGCCAGAGGGCGCCGTGAACCAAAAACATCACAACAAACAGCACCCCTCCCAAAATGCCGTACGGATTCAACAGAGTGAAAAGCGTACCGTGATAAATGCCGTCCTTGTCGATGGGGAGGCCCTGAAAAATATTGGCAAAGGCCACACCGAACAGCAGTGCCGGCAGGAAGCTCCCGATAAAAATACAGAAATCCCATATCAACCGCCAGCGTGAATCGTTTATTTTTCGTCTGAATTCAAAAGACACGCCGCGCAGGATCAATGCGAATAAAATCAACATCAATGCCGAATAAAGAGAGGAAAACATCACCGAATAAACCAGGGGAAACGCCGCAAACGTCACACCGCCGGCCGTAATCAGCCAGACTTCGTTTCCATTCCACAAAGGCCCCATGGCATTTATCATAACCCGTTTTTCATCGTCATTTTTTGCAAAAAACGGGTATAACGTACCGATACCGAAATCGAATCCATCGGTAATGAAAAAGACCACCCACAACAACCCCCACAGGAAAAACCAAATGGATTGTAAAATCATTCATCCCTCCCATATGCCGTATATAATTTACCCATCGTCGTCATTGGCCATAAACATACGGCCGCTTTTTTCACTTTCAGCTGCAAAATTTGCTCATCCGGTTTTCTCAACCGGCCCAATTTTTGCATTTTTTGCAATAAGAAAAAAAGCCGCCAATCCCAACAGACCGTAAACCCCGATAAATGCGATAAGGGTGGTCATCACCTGTGAGGCAGCCACCGGAGAAACCGCATCGGAAGTCAGCATCAGACCGTACACGATCCAGGGTTGCCGTCCCACCTCCGCCAGTACCCAGCCCAGCTCGTTTGCGATATAGGGCAGTGGAATTGAAAACATCATGATCTTTAAATAAAGCGGGTTGTCTGTGAGATGATTTCGTTTGAACCATCCGTAAATCGCCAGCAGGGGAAACAGCATACCCAGTCCCACCATAACCCGGAATGAAACGAGAGAGATAAGGACCGGCGGTCTTTCGTCTCTGGGAAAATCTTTCAGGCCTTTTACTTCGGCATTAAAATCATGGTAGCCTAAAAAGCTCAAAATCCCGGGAATGGTTATGAATTCAAAAAGATTTCTCTCATTCTCTTCATCCGGAATGGCGAACAGGTGGATGGGCGCCCGTGTTGTGGTTTCCCAATGTGCTTCCATTGCCGCAAGCTTGGCCGGCTGAACTTTGGTAACATGAATGGCATGCATATCCCCTTCAATGATCAAAAAAATACTGAAAACAAGACCAAATACCATGCCGATCTTAAACGACCGGGTAAAAAATTCAATATGCTGTTTTTTCAGCAAATGATAGGCGCTTATCCCCATGACGAAAAAGGCGCCAAGGACATAGGCCGCTGCCACGACATGAAAAAATTCCAGAACCGCAAATCTGTTAAATACAACCGCAAAGAAATCTTCAAGCTCCGCTCGTCCGTTTCGAATCGTATAGCCCACGGGATGTTGCATCCAGCCATTGGCAATGATAATCCATATCGCGGATAAACTCCCGGCAAAAGCAATCAGCCACATCACAATGGCGTGGGCCCTTTTGGACAGTTTCTTCCATCCGAAAATCCATACACCGATAAGTGTGGATTCCAGGAAAAAGGCTGCCGTGGCCTCAATGGCCAAAAGGGAACCGAAGATGTCTCCTACAAAGGCGGAATAGCGGGACCAGTTGGTCCCGAATTGAAATTCCAGGGTAATCCCCGTAACGATACCCAGTGTGAAATTGATAAGGAAAAGTTTTCCCCAGAATCGTGTCATGGACAAGTAGATCTCGTCTCCGGTCCGGACATAACGGGTCTCCATATATGCAATCAGAACGGACAGACCCAATGTCAGCGGAACAAACAAAAAGTGAAACAGGGTTGCAGCGGCAAACTGAAGACGTGAAAGCATTATAACATCCATCAATCCCTCCTTAATTGTTCAAAACCCGGACAATGCTACGGTGTCGTCATGGTTGTTCTCCTTTTACCTTTGCGGCGATTTCTGCGCCTCGAACGTATAGCCGCATTTCGTACATTTCCAGCTTGTCATAGCATTACTCCCGTTCATTATTTTTTCCACAATCCGTGGAGATTGCAGTACTCCCTTGCAACAATGCTGTCGGCATCAACCATAAATACGGCCTCCGGCGCCTCTCCGGGATTTAAAAACTGACGATACGCTTTCCCGTCCGCGATCAGTTCGATCCACTGGATGAAATGTTCCTCCGCCATGGGATGGGCGGCCTCTCCGACCTTTACCCTGTAACCCCCGGCAATTTTTTCAATAACCGGCACATGTTTCTCTTTGGCTGCATCGGTTGTGTTTTCCTTCAACAGAACCATGGCCTGGCCGCAACAGGTGAGTTCTCCCTGCCCGCCTTGAAGAACCTCAACAATATTTCCACAAACATCACATTTATATACTTCCAGTCTTGTTGCCATTTTGTTCTCCTTTCTATCCTGGGTTTGTTTAAGTTTTTTCCTGCCACCAGCCTTTTTTTATGTGGGCGTTCTTTTCTTCTTCAGCAAGTTTCTTGATCTTATAAGCGGAATCCCTCAACATGCCATAAAGAATTCCGCACCCCGTATCTTCCCTTTCAATATCACCCCGATCTGCCAAGCCGATCATTTCATCAACCAACGTCAAGGTCTTTTTAATATTTTCATCACATGGTTTCACGCTATGTCACCCCGGGATATTTTTTTTGGCGGCCTGTATAATATATCATTATTACCATTTATTATCAATTTCCGTGCCAAATTCATGCCGGGTTGTGTTTTTTATTGTATTTTCAATATATTAAATATTTAAAGGGCGCCTTTTGTCATATTTAAGCACCTGTCGGCAGATCGTTTTTCGATACGATTTCCATCTGGATGGAAACACCGCAAAACCTGGTTTATTAGACGCAACATATTATATTTATTCCATATATAAAACAAATGATCAGTCTCATATATCGTTTGATACAAAAACGTCTTATAATACAGTGGAACTTACGCGGTTCAACGCAGATGACGGGTTCTGTTTCATCAATTAAACCTCATGTTTTGATGACTCTCAATCCTGTCAAGGGAGGCTGAGAAGTATTTTCAACATGAGGATTCCGGGCTATCGGTATTTCCCCCGCCGATTCCGTCTTGCATCGGGATTGACGGGAAGATCGAGCGCAGAGGCAGTTCATCAATAGTCGAACAGATTAGATAAGGGTTTGATATTATGCATAATGGCCAATGTATACGTGGTTTCAAAACCTTTTTTCCGTTTTTGAAACCACGCCTGTGTCTTTGTCTTTTGCGCCGAAACATTCAGCGCACAATCCAAGAAATTCCACACGATGACCGAATATTTTGAAATCAGTTTTATTTTTTATATTGTTTTCCAGGTTTTCATAAACTTCCATGGGTGCATCGACAATCTTCTGGCATTTTACACATCTGATATGATAATGGTTTTCAGGGTTTCCGTCAAATCGCTTTACCGATCCACCACACTCCAGTTTTTGGATTTCTCCCGACTCCGCAAGTGTTTCCAGATTTCTATATACGGTGCCTAAACTGATCCTGGGAAGATCCTTTTTTACGATTTCATAAATCTCATCGGCACTGGGATGGGTCGTCAGTTTTTTCAGTTGCATGAGTATGACCCTTCTTTGCCGCGTAAGCCTCAGGTGTTGTGCTTTTAACAATGTTTCTCTCCTCTATGGTGTGTAAAGGCCACTTGACGAGGAAGATTTAGAGGTATCGCATAACCATAGGGTACAGCATAAAATCCGAACCGGCATAAAAACGGATCATAAATCGATCCACATATCCGCCTCATTACCGTAATTCTCACATTTGCAGATTTCTTTTTTTTTGATTTCCACCGCTGTTCCCTCCAAATTTCTGCTGTTAGTTACATAGAACCACTCAAAAATCAACTTAAAATTAATATTATCATCAACATAATATACAAAACGATAACTATATTTATTATTATTCAGAGAGTTAAACTACCGGCACAATGCCGTTAATTTAATGTGAATTTTTCTTATACCCCCATGTCTTATGCCCCCATGAAAGCTCCTTCCCCCTGGTAGAAGAAGGTAAGGATGGGAGAATCAACTGAGGATTTGTTTTCTTCTTGGCGTTCTTGGCCTCTTGGGTAAGAAAAGCCAACGGGCGGAATGTTTTTCTGCAAGGGCGCAAAGGACGCGAAGGATTTTTATTTTTTACGGACCGTAACGTACGATTCGTAAAAAAAGCCGTACTATTTCAGGCTTAAGTTAATGACATTGACTATATTGAAGGGGAAAGGCCGCCGGCTGAACAACAGGAAATGCCAACCACCGTATTTTTTTTAAATCACCTTTCACCTTTTATATCTCTTCCTGCTGCCGGTTTATCTTTGCCGGAGTTTAAGCCGGACTGTTAAATCCAAGGTTAAAAAAAACGATCCGCCGGTCTTCTTTCCGGGACGTACGAATGGGGGATTTTCCCCTCGTTCCAGTCTTGGGAAACATACAAGTTGCAATAACAGCTTCCGAATTCCGCTACATCCGCTTCCCGATAATCACAGGGACATATGATATCCCTGTCCTTTTCACGATCTCCCGATGCAAGCCTGCAGGGGCATGCCATATACCCGTACCGGTCCTTGTTAATGAGCAGGGCTTCAAGCAATTCAAAAACCTTGTCCTTGTCCTTGTTGAAAAAATACCCTTTTTTCTCCTGAACGGCTTTAAGTGTTCCGTACAGTTTTTCCACGTCCATTATAATCCCAGAGCCTCCTTAATTTCATTTTCCTTATAACCGACGATCACCCTGTCGCCGATGATAATTGTCGGAAAAGAGCATTTTGGATTCAGCTTTTTAACATCTTCGATAACGGTTTTTCGTTCTTCCCCTTTAAGCAGGTCCACGTCCACATGATCATACGCTATGATACATTCATCCAAAAACCGTTTGGTGGATTTACAATGGCCGCATGTACTCAGAGAATACAGTTTCACCGGCATTTTCACCATCTTGACCTCCCTTTCCCGGATAAAGGTTCCTGTCCGAAGATTTTTTCTCGGCCCCGATAGGCGGCTCTTTTATCCAATTAATATACATTTGCCTTATTTTCAACTCCTTTTCTCCATGGCCGAACAACATCTGAAACCGGCAAAACAGATCCAATGCCGGAATTTCGATGCAATAATCGAAGCAGCCCGGAAAAGTGTCGGCTTGCCAAAAAACAATTTAGTTATTATAAACGGTTAATCCCGAAAGGCATAATGGCTGACAGTCATATCAGTTGGGTATTAAGAAACATTTAATAAAATGCCGTGCATTTAAAACCTAAAATGTAAAACCCCGGCTAAAAGTTGTTTTCCGACTTTTTACGAGACCATCAAATAAAGGAATGACATATGAAAAGCTTAAAGGATATCCAGAACGACAGAGAACTTATAAATGCCATTGATTGGGAAATGACTCCCGAGGAAGCCGTAAGGCTTTATCTTGAATGGGGAAACAACTGGGCGCGCGGGAACTATGTGATCCGGTCAAAACAGGATGTATCTCACTACTTTGTCGTAAATACCTGGAAAGAAAAGCCGGTCATCTACCTGATCCGCCGAAACTCGGAGGAAGCCCGGGAACTGGCCGAAATCGAAATGCCCGGGGATGTGATAGATGAATTTTTCAAGTCCAACGGGCGCCTCAAGGGTGTCTTTGCCCTGGATGGAAAAGTTAAACTGTGGTTGAAAAAAAAGCTGTCAATACCTGACGGCGTAACGGAAGAACCCATCAAAAGGTGACGGCCTTCAATGCTTCCGGATGTTCGTCAAGGAACCGGTATAACGTGGCACGACCTACGCCCAGTATCCTGGCGGCCTTGGTTTTGTTTCCACCGGTCTTTGTGAGGGCGGATTTAACCGCATCACTGTTCAGCTTTCGTGAAGGGCCTTTTTTTGAAGCGAAGGTTTGATTTTCCTTAAACTCCATGGGCAGGTCATCAGGGGTTATGACATGGCCATTGCAATGAACAATGGCGAACTGGATGGCGTTTTGCAGTTCTCTGATGTTCCCGGGCCAGTCATATTTCATGAAGAGCTGCAGTGAATCCTTTGAAATATGCAGGGCCCCGGAATTGTTTTTTTCGGTAAACACCGAAAGAAAATAAGTGACCAGAAGCGGGATATCGTTCTTACGTTCACGAAGCGGCGGAATGTGGATGGGAATGACATTCAGCCGGTAATAAAGATCCTCCCGAAACCGTCCCTTTTGAACTTCCCGCTTAAGATCCTTGTTCGTGGCACTGATCACCC
This sequence comes from uncultured Desulfobacteraceae bacterium, assembly GCA_964386565.1. GTDB lineage: Bacteria > Desulfobacterota > Desulfobacteria > Desulfobacterales > UBA5616 > CAYLRU01. The sequence goes on from CAYLRU010000025.1 coordinate 16,268, forward strand.
GCACATCAACCGAAACAGTCTTTTCCCCACCGACCTTCTCAAATTTTCCCTCCTGCAATAACCGAAGGAGTTTTACCTGTATATGTTTGGACAATTCAGCAACTTCATCGAGAAAGACCGTGCCGCCGTCGGCCAACTCAAATCTTCCCTTTTTATCACGGATAGCCCCGGTAAAGGCACCTTTTACATGTCCGAAAAGTTCGCTTTCAATCAGGCTTTCCGGAAGCGCCCCGCAGTTTATGGGGACAAACGGTGCACCGCCGCGTCTACTTTCATTATGAACGGCGGTTGCCACCAGTTCCTTGCCGGTTCCGGTTTCTCCGGATATGTGTACCGGATAATCATAGCCGGCCACATCACTGATCTGCTGAAAAACCTTCAGCATTTTTACATCCTGTCCGAGTATGCCGGAAAAATTGTTCAACTTTCCCGCCCGAATCTGGAGTTTTAATAAATCCGTTAAGTCCCTGAAGGATGCCAGGACCCCGATAATACGATCCGCTTCATCCCGCATAACGGAAACCGTCATTTCAATACGCCGGTCTTCCCCGGCTTTCGTACAGATGTTGACGGTATATTCCTGCCTTTCCTCGGGCATTACCTTGTTGCCGCAGAAGGAACAGCGCTCGCCGCAAAGGGGGTTCCCAAAAATCTCATGGCAGTCTCTTCCCAGTACTTCCTCTCTGTTATAGCCGGTTATTTTTTCAGCCTCACGGTTAAAAAAGAAAATAACCCGATTCAAATCATGGGCAATGATGCCTTCTTTCAGATTGTCGAGAATGTGTTCCAGATTTTTTTTATTGGATATGATTCTTTCCAGCACGATTGGCGTCCCTTCCCATACCGTTTTTTAACCGGAAACCGGACCTGCAAGGTAAGTTTTTTTATTATATTTGGCGGCCAAAGTCAATGCAACCACCCCAAAGAGTTTATAGGTTCAGGGGAAGCTTTCGATTCAGGCGAATTTGCCGGATATCAATGTCAACATCATAAACCTGTATCTCCACACCTCTTTGCAGTATCTTGGCAAGACGTGATTCGGCGAAAAAGCGGTGTATATTCGGTAATAGTGTGCATTTGGGGCCGAGCCGCAACACTGCGGGCCATGGACGAAGCTTTGAAATCACTCCCGATACTTTTTTCATGCTTGACACAAATCCGGTGTTTCACTATATTTTATGAATTGCAAAATTTTTCTTGGCATTGGGTATTTTCATCCGTCATTTTGAGTACAATACCCGAATATCTTCTGCGGTTCAACCCGGCTTTAATTCGGCTTTAAAAAGCTATTAGCAAAACGACTCGACAAGGACAATCATAAGTTGGAATCACAAATCAAGAAATCTCCCCTCGCCGGACTGGGGAATGTCACCATCAATCTGATAATGGAAGTGGGGAGAATCGCCATTTTTTTTTCAAAGGGTTTTTTTCTTATTTTCAGTTATCCGTTTAACCTGTACCGAATTGTCCAGCAGATCCAATTCATTGGAAGCAAGTCCATTTTCGTTATCTGTCTGACAGGGGCTTTTACCGGCATGGTGCTGGGATTCCAGGGTTATTACAGTCTTGTCATGTTCGGATCCGAAGGATTCCTGGGCTCTGCGGTATCCTTGTCCCTGATACGCGAACTGGGCCCGGTTCTGGCTGCCATCATGGTTACGGCAAGAGCCGGATCCGCCATGGCGTCGGAAATCGGCATCATGAGAATATCAGAACAAATCGATGCCTTGAAGACCATGGATATCAACCCCATCCGGTTTCTCATCAGCCCGAAGATCGCCGCGGCACTCATCAGTTTTCCCTTGCTTACGGCAATCTTCGATACCATCGGAATTTACGGGGGATATCTGACAGGATCGATTTTGCTCGGCATAAACAAGGAAATTTATTTCTCACGGGCTCAGTCCAGCGTTTTAATGGAGGATATCACCGGCGGATTTATCAAATCGGTTTTCTTTGCCGTCATTGTCGTCTCCATTTGCTGCTATCAGGGATATTATACGCATCTGAGGGCCGACGGGTTCGGCGCAAAAGGAGTCAGCACCTCCACGACAAATGCCGTGGTCCTCTCCTGTGTGTTAATTCTTGCAGCGGATTACGTACTAACCTCCTTTTTAATGTAGAATCTTATGGAACAACCGTTGATAAAATTTGAAAACGTGGTGAAATGCTTCGGGAATACGCCTGTCCTGAACGGCGTCACCCTGAACATTTATAACGGCCAGACCACCACCATCGTGGGCAAAAGCGGGGTCGGCAAAAGTGTCCTGCTCAAGCATATCATCGGGCTTTTAGAACAGGATTCCGGCCAAATTCTGTACGAAGGCATTCCCATTTCACGGATGAAAAAAAAAGAGAAATCCGATTTTAAAAGACTTTTCAGTTACATGTTTCAAGGCACTGCGTTGTTTGACTCCATGACGGTGTTTAAAAACATTTCCCTGCCGTTAAAGGAAAAAACACGGCTGACCCAGAAAGAGATACGGAAAAAAGTAGAAGAAAAGATGGCCCAACTGGATATTTCGGGAATTGAAGACAAATATCCCTCCCAGATATCAGGCGGGATGAAAAAACGGGTTGCCCTTGCACGGGCTTTGATAACGGATCCGAAAATCGTGCTTTTCGATGAACCCACCACCGGCCTTGACCCCATCCGTAAAAGCACGGTTCACAGTTTGATTTCAGATTATCAGAAGCGATACGGGTTTACGGCGATAATGGTCAGTCATGAAATTCCGGATATCTTTTTCATATCCCACCGAATCGCCATGCTGGATAACGGTAAAATTCTGTTTGAAGGAAATCCGAGCGAATTCCAGCGAATTGAGAACCCGGTGATCCAGCAGTTTATCCGCGGGCTTGAAACGGGTCATGATAATCTCACCGGTACGACCAATTACGCCCAGGCGGAACAGCGATTCAAGGAAGCCGTGGCCCGGTTCAACCGGTATGAAATTCCCTTTTCCATTATTCTGTTTACCATTGAAAACATTAATGAAATAGACACCAAGCTCGGTCACGAGGCAACCCACAACGCGCTAAAAAACCTGGCCGGCCAGATCAATAAAAAGGTTCGCATTACCGATACCTGTTCCCGGTATAAAATGAATCGGATTCTGGTGATTCTTTCCGATACCAACCACGAACAGGCCAATAAGGTCTGCTCAAAAATAATAGACGAAATCAGAAAGGAACCCGGTGTGGATATCAAACCGTATCCGGATTTTTGCTATTCCATAAGCGCCGGCATCTCGGAATTCAGGAAGGGAAACAATCTGGAGGATGTGGTCGCTGATGCGGAATCTACAAAAAGCGTTGTTTATCAATTTAATGTCTGTTAATCTTTCGGAGGTATTATGAAAAGGTCGTCCATAGAAATATCGGTGGGCATCTTTGTGCTGATCGGAATCCTGTGCGTGGGATATCTCACCATCAGGCTGGGCAAACTGGAATGGTTTGATGAGGAAAGTTATTTTGTCTACGGTCGCTTCCAGTCCGTGTCCGGTCTGAAAAAAGGCGCCCAGGTGGACATGGCCGGCATACAAATCGGCACCGTCAACTCTATCGAGCTGGATCAGGAACGTCAGGTCGCTGTGGTGGAAATGAAAATTAAAAAAAATATCGCCCTGTCGGATGATATTATCGCATCCGTCAAAACCTCGGGACTGATCGGTGACAAGTACATACAAATTTCACCGGGCGGTTCAGATACCTTTCTGCAGAACGGAGACATCATAACCAGCACCAAACCCGCACTTGACCTGGAAGAATTGATCAGCAAATATATATTCGGCGATGTCTGATAAAAAGTAACCTGAAAACAATCAAAAGAAGCCATTATATTTAAGGAGAGAACATCGTGAAACACGGCATGCTATGGATTGCAATCCTGCTGGTATGGCTCATTCCGGCAACCGTCATGGGCGCCGAACCCATGGATACCCTTAAAGGCCCCATCGATCGGGTTATCACCATATTGAACGATCCCCAATACCAGGGAGACGAACAGAAACAAGCCCAGCGTCAGAAACTCTGGGATACCATGTTTCCGATTTTCGACTATACGTTTATCGCCAAAAGCGTACTGGGTCGCTTTCACTGGAACAACACATTCTCCCCGGCCCAGCAGGAGGAGTTCATCGACGTCTTTTCCCGATTTATCGGAAACAATTATCTGGACAAAATTCAAGAGGGCTATGAAAATGAGAAAGTCATTTTCGTGGACGAGGAGCTTCTCAGCCCCTCCAAGGCAATCGTAAAGACCCAAATTCCCCGAAAAGACTACCAAATCCCGGTGGACTACCTAATGCGACGAGTTGACGGTCAATGGAAAATCTATGACGTCAATATTGAAAACGTCAGCCTGATTGAAAATTATCGCAGTCAGATTCGTTCGATTCTCATCGACAAATCAGCCGCGGAATTGATTGAACAACTAAAATCCAAACTAAAAGAATAATACACCATGGAAAAACATGTTCGGGTCATCTTAATCCGTTTTATTCTATTTTTGTTCCTGTTATTTGCCGTCCATGGTGTACTTCCCTTAAAGGCATCTGCCTTGGATGAGGTGTCATACCCTTTGTCCGTTAAAAAGCTGAATGCGGCATCTTCAAATGAAGATCCGGATTCGGGCGCGGCTGAAGATGACGATTTCGATTTTCTTGAAGAAGAATATAAACCGGATGAAAACACCGTTTACGATCCTCTTGCACCATGGAACCGGGCGATGTTCCAGGTTAATGACCGTCTTTACTTCTGGATATTAAAACCCATGGCTACGGCATACGGGCATGTCATTCCCCAACCGGCGAGAAAGGGAATCAAAAATTTTTTCCGCAACATCAAAGCACCCATTCGGATTGTCAACTGTATGCTTCAGGGTAAAGGACGTTCAGCCATGGCGGAATATTCCGGCTTCATCATCAACAGCACGGCCGGTTTTCTGGGTTTTCGGAATCCGGCAAAAAAATATCCCGGGCTCAATCCCGGTGAAGAAGATCTAGGACAGACATTGGGACGTTACGGGGTTCACCACGGAATTTACCTTGTGTGGCCCTTTATCGGTCCTTCGACCCTCAGGGACACCGTGGGCCTGGTTGCCGACACCGTGTTTCTCAATCCGGTTTCTTACGTTGAGCCCTTGGAGATCCGCATCGGAATAACCGCAGAAGAAACGATCAACAACACCTCATTGAAAATCGGCGATTACGAATCCCTCAAGAATGCTTCCATTCAACCCTATGAAGCCTTCAGGAATGCTTACATTCAATATCGAAACAGCCAGGTCAACGAGTAGGAATGACCCCCGAAAATCCGGTTTACGAAAAAGGCGGAATCCACCTGTATTGCATGCTCGTCCAGCCCGGTTTTCTTGGTTTCAAAGGATTTTTTTAAACCGACCCAAAAACAGCAGGGGATGAAAAACCAACCGGTTTTGGTTCGGGTATAATTATTCCTTTTCCATTGCATAACGATTGCGTGTCTCCCACAAACCGTTCTTTAATTTTGGTTAGACGGACGACCTCCATACCGCCTATTCTTTTTTCAAGATTTATTTGACATTATCCATGAAAATTTGGTTTTATACTGTTTTAATCATGATGGTCTCATAAAAAGTCGGAAAATAACTTTTTCCCAGTGTTTTAGACTTTAAGTATCTGGTATTTTATTAATTTTTCTAACCTTAACACTTAAAATGTTATGAATTCGGCTTTTTACGTATCCATAAGTAAGAATATAAATATATTCCTAAAATAAATGAATCTAAAGTTAAAGGAGACGGCATATGAAAGTCCTGGTCAGTGACAATCTCGGTGAAATCGGTATTGACATGTTCAGAAAGGAAGAAGGCATAGAGGTGGAGGTAAAAACCGGGCTCTCCCCGGAGGAATTAAAACAGATTATAGGTGAATACGACGCCTTGGTGATCAGAAGCGCAACCAAAGTAACCGAGGACCTCTTAGACGCCGCAACCAGGCTTAAGGTAGTGGGGCGTGCGGGAATAGGCCTCGATAATGTTGACATACCCGCGGCAACCAAACGGGGCATCGTCGTCATGAACACCCCCGGCGGGAATGTGGTCACGACGGCAGAGCATGCCATTGCCATGATGCTTTCCCTGACGCGAAACATCCCCAAGGGAACGGCGACCCTTAAAGAAGGCCTGTGGGAAAAAAAGAATTTACAGGGAAGAGAGGTATGCAATAAGGTATTGGGCGTCATCGGATTCGGAAAAATCGGATCCATTGTTGCCGATCGCGCCCGGGGCCTGAAAATGAGGGTGATTGTGTATGACCCCTATGTGACACCCGAAATCATCGAAAAAGCAGGCTTTGAAAGCGTTTCCATAGAAGATTTATATAAAAATTCGGACTACATTACCATCCATGTCCCGAAACTTGATGATACCATTGGATTTTTAAACAAACAGGCCTTTGACCAAATGAAAGACGGGGTAATGGTGATCAACTGCGCCAGAGGCGGTATCGTGAATGAAAACGACCTGTTTGAAGCCATAAAATCCGGTAAAGTTGCAGGCGCTGCGCTGGATGTTTTTGAAACCGAACCCCCGGGAAAAAACCGGTTATTTGATTTGGCCAATGTTGTTTGCACCCCCCACCTCGGGGCATCGACAAAGGAAGCCCAGACCAATGTCGCCGTTCAGGTGGCCAGCCAGATTATCGATTACCTGAAAAACGGCACCATACTCAATGCCGTCAACGTGCCGTCCGTTACCGGAGAACTGTTAACCAAGTTAGGCCCCTTTCTGTCCCTGGGCGACCATATGGGGCTTTTGCTGGCACAACTGAATGAAGGCGCCTTAAAAGAAGTGGCCATCGAGTATGCCGGGGATTTTCAGGGACTGGACATGGCACCGGTGACAACCGCCGTTCTTAAAGGGATCCTGACGCCGGTCATCAAAGACGATGTCAACTTCGTAAACGCCCATGTCATTGCCAAGGAAAGGGGCATCAAGGTTACCGAAGCGACCAGCCCCGATCCAAAGGAATATTTGAATCTTATTACGGTCACCGCAGTGACCACGGCCGGCACGAATACCGTATCAGGAACCATTTTCGGGAAAAACGATTCCAGGGTTGTCAAGATCAACAACTTCAGACTCGAAATGGTTCTGGAGGGACATCTGGCACTGATTTACAACATCGACAAACCCGGTTCCATCGGCCAGATCGGAACGACCCTGGGCAAACACAACATCAATATCGCGCGTATGCAGGTGGGGCAGGAAGAAAAAGGGGAAAGGAATATTATATTTTTGTGCACAGACACACCGATCTCGGGTGATGTCATAACGGAACTGCGGAATTTACCGCTGGTTAAATCCGTCACGCCACTTCGGTTTTAAAAAAATATTCCATCAACCCTTAATATTCGGCTATTGGATTGGAGGTCACCATGACAGAGGAAAAAAGCGAAAACAAATCGTTTACAATCAGAGACCGACGATTCAGTTCACAGGAAAACCAAGCGTCGGAGAACACGGATGCAACAGCGGACATGACAGGGGAAGCGGCTCAAAAACCGGAAAAGGAGACACCTGACAAGGATCCGCCCGATTACACAGAGTTGCCGGAAATCAGCTTCATGACATTTATCATGTCTTTAAACGCATCCGCCATGGTCCATTTAGGAGTCATTGAAGACCCGGTGACCGGTAAAAAAACAAAAAACCTGGCGTTGGGAAAACAGACCATCGATATTTTAGGCATGCTGGAAGAAAAGACCCGGGGAAATCTCAACAAAGATGAGGAAAACATGCTGAAAAATATTCTCTATGATCTCCGAATAATTTATGTCAAGGAAACATCATAGCGGAAAAGCCTTGGTTTTAAACTGTTTGGATACCCTGACAGGGGGTTTATAAACACCATATCAAAGGACAATTTAATGAAACAACGCCTTCTTTCACCAAAGCCGGCTTTTGGGGATTCCGGATTTCCCGGAAGATTAAACAAATGGATCTGTTTTTCTTTTTTACTCTTTGCGGTTGTGCCGCTATTGGGGGCTGGACCGGTCTTTTCAAAAATGATACCGGGCAGCTTCAGTTCCCTGGCTGAAACGGCCAGTCCGGCAGTAGTAAACATCCGGACGGTGAAGATCACAAAAGAGGGGGGGCGCGTATTTCGCCATTTCTTCAGAGGTCCTTTTGAAAATGAAGATCCCATGAAGGACTTCTTTGATCGTTTTTTTGAACAGGATCCAAACAGGGAATTCAAGCAGCGAAGCCTGGGATCGGGCTTTATCATCGACAAGTCCGGATATATCGTCACCAACAACCATGTCGTGGAAAACGCTGACCAGATCACCGTCCAACTCAACAGCGGAAAGGAATTCGAAGCCCAAATCGTCGGCCGGGATCCCAATACGGATATTGCATTGATTAAAATCAAACCCGTTGAGGACCTGCCGTTTGTCGAAATGGGCGATTCGGATGATTTAAAAGTGGGGCAATGGGTGGTGGCCATCGGCAATCCTTTCGGATTGGAGCATACTGTAACCGCGGGCATCGTCAGTGCCAAAGGCCGTGTCATCGGATCCGGCCCCTATGACGATTTCATTCAGACGGATGCCTCCATCAATCCCGGAAACAGCGGCGGTCCGCTGATAGATCTAAACGGAAAAGTCGTCGGGATCAACACCGCTATCGTTGCCGGGGGACAAGGCATCGGGTTTGCCATCCCCATCAATATGGCCAAAGACATCATCGATCAGCTTAAAAACTACGGCGAAGTAACCCGTGGTTGGCTCGGCGTGGGCATTCAGCCGCTGAATGCCGAACTGGGTGAATATTACGGAATTAAAGACGGCAAAGGCGTATTGGTGACCGAGGTTTTTCCCGGTGATCCGGCGGATATCGCCGGCATCAAACCAAAAGACATCATTACCGCCGTCAACGGTAAAAAAATTGAAACGCCCAGGGATTTAACCGGAATCATCGCCGGTCTCAAGGTCGACGAAACGGCAAAAATCAGCGTATTCAGAGGCGGAGAAAATCACACCTTTGACGTTAAAATTGCCAAACGACCCGACACCGAACTCGTGGCTAAAAAAGAAGGCCAGGAAACCCGGAACGAAATCGGAATTCATGTTGCCGACATATCCCCCGAAATTTCCCGCCGATTCAATATTACGGACGATAAAGGGGTTGTGGTAGTCGATATTGTGCCCGGCAGCAAGGGAGAAAAAGCCGGTATTTTATTAGGAGACCTGATAAAAGAAATTAACCACCAGGAAGTATCCTCTGTAAAGAGCTATCTGTCTGTTTTGAGCAAGATCAAGAATGGGGAGCCGATGCAGCTCTTTATCCGGCGAATCTCCACGGGATTCATCGTCATTAAAATGACCAAGTAAATCAACTGATGTCAAGTTTACGGCATGAAAATCCACTCTCCAGCAAAAATCAACCTGTTTTTGGCGGTAAACGGAAAAAGACCGGATGGGTATCATGACATCACAACACTGTTTTGCCGCATCAGCCTTTTTGATGCCGTAACGCTTGAATTGGGAAAAAGAAAACACACGGTTACCTGTACGGATGCGAGTGTCCCCAACGATGAGACGAATCTTGCCCACCGGGCGGCAGTCCTTTTTTTAAAGCAGCTTAAACAAAAAACAGGGGATTCCGGGATGGGTGTTAAGATTCACATCGAAAAAAAAATCCCTGCAGGTGCCGGGCTTGGCGGCGGCAGCAGCAATGCTGCAAGCGTGTTGATGGGGTTGAACCGATTTTATGGCGACCCGTTTTCAAAAACGGAACTGATGGATATGGGATTTTTAATCGGTGCGGATGTCCCCTTTTTCATATTTAAAAAACCTGCCATCGGCACCGGTATCGGAGAAAAACTGAGGGCAGTTGGAAAAATTGAACCCTATAAAGCTGTTCTGGTGTATCCCGGATTCGGTGTTTCCACCCATATGGTTTATAAAAATCTTAATTTGGGATTGACAAAATGTAAACAAAAGCTTAATTGTTTTCTTTTTGATAAAGAGGCTTTTCAGTGTGATAAGCACCTGTGCAATGACTTGGAAACGGTAACCGTATCCCTGTTTCCGGAAATTGCGGATTTAAAGAGCCGATTGTTAAACTTCGGTGCGGAAGGTGCATTGATGGCTGGAAGCGGGACCACCGTATTCGGCCTGTTTTCCGATTCGGACAAGGCAAATGCGGGCTTTCGGGTGTTGTCTCAAAATTCGAACTGGAAGGTGTTTATCTGTGATTTATTGGCATAGGCCTATATAAAAAGCTTGATACGACGGAAGGCATTTTTTGAAGAAGGGGCGTCGTCAAGCGGCAAGACACAGGATTTTGGTTCCTGCATTCGGAGGTTCGAATCCTCCCGCCCCTGCCAGAAATAATTATTAGGCAAATATCATGAACGAATTTAGAATATTCACCGGCAACTCAAATCCGGAACTGGCAAGCAAAATCTGTAAATATCTGGCGGTTCCCCTTGGCGGCGCAAAAGTCAAAACATTCAGCGACGGGGAGATACAGATTGAAATCCAGGAAAATGTCAGGGGAAAAGATGTTTTTATTCTTCAATCCACCTGCTACCCCGTTAACGACAACCTGGTTGAACTATTGCTGATGATCGATGCTTTTAAGCGTTCATCCGCAAAAAGGATCACCGCCGTTATTCCGTATTACGGATATGCACGGCAGGATAAAAAAGTGGCGCCGCGGGTTCCCATAAGCGCCAAGTTGGTTGCAAATCTCATCGTCACGTCGGGTGCCAACCGGGTCATCACGATGGATTTACATGCCGGGCAGATCCAGGGTTTTTTTGATATTCCCGTGGACAACCTGTTTGCCGCTCCGGTTATTCTGGACTATATCAAAACAAATTTTAACAATCAACTCGTCATTGTTTCTCCGGATGCCGGCGGTGTAGAGCGGGCAAGGGCATTTGCAAAACGCCTGAATGCCGGTCTGGCCATTATTGATAAGCGCAGGGATGTGCCGAACCAGGCAAAAGCAATGGCCGTTATTGGTGATGTAAAGGGAAAGGCCACAATCATCTTGGATGATATGGTGGATACCGCCGGAACCCTTACAGAAGCGGCGGAAGCCCTTTCAAATAAAGGTGCCATGGAAATCCATGCCTGTTGTTCACACCCGGTACTGTCCGGACCTGCCATCGATCGGATTAAAAACTCCATTCTTCGTACGGTTATCGTATCAGACACCATACCCTTAAGTCCCGAGGCAATGAAATGTGAAAAATTCAAAGTATTGACGATCTCCAAACTGTTCGGGGAAGCCATTATTCGAAGTCACAGAGGAGATTCTGTTACGACTTTGTTTGTATAATTACCCTTAGGAGGAAAAACTCTTGGATTTAATAAAACTGAACGCAAAAATCAGATCAAACGTGGGTAACGGGCCTTCCCGGGCACTTCGGCGGGATGGAAAAATTCCCGCTGTTCTTTACGGCCCGAATACGACATCCGTATTGCTGGCCGTTGAAACTCACGATCTGGAAAACGCACTGAAAAAAGGGAACATCGGTCAGTCTTTGTTCAATTTAAATATCGATGGTGAAACCACTTATAACAAAACCGTTATGATCAAGGAATTGCAAAGACATCCGTCAACGTATCAATTTCTTCACGCGGATTTCTACGAAATCGCCATGGACCGGAAAACAACGGTGAGTATTCCCGTCGTTGCCGTGGGCAAATCAATCGGCGTGGAAAACGGGGGAATCCTGCAAATCATTCGCCGCGAACTGGAAATCACCTGCCTTCCCACACAAATTCCGGAATCCATTGAAATTGATATAACGGATCTCGATATCGGTGATTCCATCCATTCTGAAGATATCCAGTTGGGCGAAGGAATCGAAATTCAGGCCGATGTTAACTTTACCGTCATTACGGTATCGAGCCCGAAACTGGAAGAAAAGCCTGCTGAAGAAGACGAAGAGGTGGAAGAAGAGGCACAAGACGAAGAAGGCGTTGAAACGGAATCCGAGTAAGACCTTTTCGGCTCGCTTCGGGGTGCCGTTGCATCAACCGCAGGGATAAAGGCTGTTCATGCCGGCAAACGACGCATGGCTCATTATTGGTCTGGGAAATCCCGGAAATCGTTACCGGAACACTCGCCATAACATGGGATTCATGGTGGTGGATAAAGTTGCCGACGATTTTCGGATTCCTCTTGATAAAAAAAAATTCGGCGCCATTTACGGAAAAGGCCGGATCCATGATGCCGAAGTCGTCATCGTTAAACCGATGACTTTCATGAATCGAAGCGGCCTGGCGGTAAACCGGTTTGCCAATTTTTTTAAGGTTGCAAACAGGAATGTGTTGGTCGTGTACGACGACATAGACCTTGAGTTCGGAAGAATAAAAATCAAAGAGAAGGGAGGGGATGGCGGACATAAAGGAGTTAGATCTATCATTGATGCCCTTGGAACCGGTGATTTTTGCCGGCTTCGAATGGGGATCGGACGCCCCCGGACCGATATTGACGTTTCGGGTCATGTTTTGAGCCCTTTTTCGCCGGATGAGCAGATCGTGTTGAGCCCATTCATCGAAACGGCCCGGGATGCGCTTTTGACAATCCTTTGTAAGGGTACAAAGGTGGGTATGAACCAGTTTAATAATAGTAAAATCGAGATTTCAAGTTAATGTAAATGGAGGTGTGAATGGAAGCAATAATCAATAATTTACCGTTTGTTTGTGCACTGGTCGGTATGATCGGCGTTGTGTATTCAATCATTATCGCGGGTGTCGTTAAAGCCGCTCCTGCCGGCAATGAAAGAATGAACGAAATTGCCGACGCCATAAAAGAAGGCGCCATCGCATATTTAAATCGTCAATTGAAAAGCGTTACAATCGCGGGCGCCGTCATTTTCACCATTATTCTCATCGGCTTTGGCATGAAGGACGGCTGGGGCACGGGTATTACCAATGCCTTGGGTTTTCTTGTCGGCGCCACTGCATCCTATGCTGCCGGCTACATTGGAATGAGGGTATCGGTTATTGCCAATGTCCGTACGGCCGAAGCAGCGAAAAAGGGACTGGCTGAAGGCCTGTCACTTGCTTTTAAAGGCGGATCCGTTACCGGTATGCTCGTTGCCGGTCTGGCCCTGACCGTCGTCGCCGGGTTCTATACCATTACGCACAATGTTACAGCGCTGGTTGCACTTGGATTTGGCGGCAGCCTGATTTCCATCTTTGCCCGATTGGGCGGTGGTATTTTTACCAAGGGCGCCGACGTCGGCGCTGATCTGGTTGGTAAGGTTGAAGCCGGTATTCCGGAAGACGACCCCCGCAACCCTGCCGTCATCGCCGACAACGTGGGTGACAACGTGGGTGACTGCGCCGGTATGGCCGCCGACCTTTTCGAAACTTACGCCGTGACGGCGGTAGCAGCCATGCTGTTCGGGCATCTGATGTTCAAAGATGTCTCCATTGCCACCGAGCTTCCCCTGGTGCTGGGCGCCATCTCCATCATCGCCTCTATTATTGCCTCTTTCTTTGTTCGTTTGGGCAGCAGTGACTACATCATGGGTGCGCTGTACAAGGGCATGTTCGGATCTGCCATTCTTGCTGTTATCGGCTTTTACTTTGCCATCATGAAACTCATGCCGACCCTTCAGGTCAAATTGCTGGCCACGGGGGTTCTCAAACAGGTTGCTCCCATAAGCATTTTCTATGCTTCTCTGACCGGTATTGTATTGACGGTTCTCATTGTTATTATTACCGAATATTATACAGGGATCCGTCAACCGGTTAAGAGTGTGGCCGAAGCTTCCACCACCGGTCATGGAACCAACATCATTGCCGGCTTGGCCGTCAGCATGCAATCAACCGCGGCTCCGGTTATCGCCATCTGCTTTGCCATTTACGTTGCCTATGCCATGGCCGGTCTGTACGGCATTGCGATTGCCGCCATGGCCATGCTCTCCATGACGGGAATGGTCATCGCCATCGACGCCTACGGTCCCATCACCGATAATGCCGGCGGCATCGCCGAAATGGCCGACATGGACGAAAGCGTTCGTGCCGTAACCGATCCGCTGGACGCTGTTGGAAACACTACAAAGGCCGTAACCAAGGGATATGCCATTGGTTCCGCCGGTCTGGCCGCACTTGTGCTCTTTGCGTGCTACCTGTTTGAATTTACCATTCAGGGCGGCGGCAATAAACCTATCAAGTTTGATCTTATCAATCCAAACGTTATTATCGGACTTTTCATCGGCGGCTTACTGCCGTACCTGTTTGCCTCCATCGCCATGAAGGCGGTCGGCAAAGCCGGCGGTGCCGTGGTCGAGGAAGTCCGCAGACAGTTCCGTGAGATTCCCGGCATTATGGAAGGCACTGCAAAACCCGACTACGCCAAATGCGTGGACATCGTCACCAAGTTTGCCCTGGGCGAAATGGTGGTTCCGGCCCTACTTCCCGTAATTGCGCCTCTGATCATCGGCTTCCTGCTGGGCAAGGAGGCGTTGGGTGGTCTGCTTATCGGCTCCATCGTTACGGGTCTGTTCGTGGCCATCTCCATGACCACGGGTGGTGCTGCATGGGATAACGCCAAGAAATATATCGAAGACGGACACTTTGGCGGAAAAGGCAGTGATGCACACAAGGCCGCAGTTACCGGTGATACCGTCGGTGACCCGTACAAAGATACGGCCGGTCCTGCTATTAACCCGATGATAAAAATATTAAACGTTGTTGCATTGCTCATGGTTCCGTTCCTGATGTAATCATTGATATCCGGAACCGTAATTTCAAATAAAAAAGGATCGGCACGACTGTGCCGATCCTTTTTTATTTGATTGTTTATAAAAATTATGTTATTTGTATTTTTTCGATTAAATCTCTATAATGGAAAATCGCCGAAAACAGGCATAGACGCCGGTGGCAGGCATTAACGTTGACCGTTTAGACGAATTTCAGGTTTTAATGCTTACTTCATTTGAATTGGTGTTCACATGGATAAAAAAAAATTAAAGCAACAAACCCAAACAACGCCCTCAACAAACAGGAAGTTTCAAATCGGGGACCTTGCAGTATACCCCGCCCACGGCGTCGGCAGAATCGAAGCCATTGAACAACGTATGATTAACGGGGAAACCCATGATTTTTATATCATGAAAATCCTTGAGAATAACATGGTCATCATGATTCCCACATGGAATGTAAATTCCGTGGGGCTGAGAGACATCATCGATAAAGAAGAGATCCCCAATGTTTACGAGGTCATGAAAAGTTTCAGTAAGGAATCCATTACCGAGTCTCAAACGTGGAACCGCCGTTATCGCGAATACATGGATAAAATCAAAACCGGTTCCCTATACGACGTAGCAGAAGTCTTCAGGGACTTGTCCATACTGAAATTATCCAAGGATCTTTCATTTGGAGAACGCAAACTTTACGATACGGCTCAGATATTGTTGGTAAAAGAACTCTCGACCGCGAAAAACACGGATGAAGCAACCATCGCATCGGAACTTGAATCTCTCTTTATTGCTGAAAATGCCGACTCATAAGTAACTCCCCTTTGAAAATGGATCATAAAAGCGCTTTCTCGCTTTATGTTTATGAGCCTGATTCAGGAAAGCGGCTGGATGTTTTTATCGCCGAAAAGGTAAAAGGCCTCTCCAGGTCTTTTGCGTCTCATTTGATTAAAAGCGAAAATATCAGGGTTGACGATCGTCCTAAAAAGTCCGGATATATCGTAAAGGCCGGAAATCATATTACCGGTATTGTTCCCGAATCCCAACCCTGCGCATACCTGCCCGAACCCCTTGAACTTTCGATTATTTATGAAGACGACCAGATCATCGTCGTCAATAAACCCCCCGGCATGGTGGTTCATCCGGCACCGGGACATTCGTCAGGAACCCTTGTCAATGCACTGCTTTATCACTGCCCGGACCTGGCCGGAATCGGTGGAGAAATTCGACCCGGTATTGTTCATCGTCTGGACAAAGACACATCAGGTGTTTTGGTGATTGCAAAGACCGACATGGCGCTGCAAAACCTTTCCGAACAATTTAAGAACCGGAAAGTGATAAAGGAATACGTAGCCCTGGTAACCGGCGAGCCGGCATCCGAATCCGGTGTTATCGAGCTGCCCATCGGCAGACATCCATCGGATCGTAAAAAAATGTCACCCTTCAGCAAAAAAAGACGCCTGGCAAAAACCGAGTGGGAAATCATGGAGCGGTTCAACGGTTTTTCCTTGTTACGCATTAATTTGAAAACCGGTCGAACCCATCAAATTCGTGTGCACTGCACGGCTATCGGACACCCCGTTGTCGGAGATCCGGTTTACGGAAGACAAAAGAGGAAAAAAGGCATTCCCCGCGAAACGGTTGATTTGATAAAATCCGTCCGCCGGCAATTGCTGCATGCCGGACGATTAACATTAACACATCCTCAAACGCAATCAGCCATGTCCTTTGAGGCGGAAATTCCTCCGGACATGGCTGAAATAATCAATTGTTTAAGGGCGTTGCACAATATCCGCAACACTGTGTAATACGCTTTATGCCAATTATGCGTCGTTATTATAACAGATCCGGCAGCATGATAAACACCGGGTGGATTCATAAATCGCATCTTTTTCAGATATTACAAGATCTGCTTCATCAAAGGTTTTGATCCGCTCGTCAACGGGCAGTTCCGGCATGGGTGTCCGCGGCAACTTCTTAATCCCGTCCACCCGATCGAAGAGAGACTCGGGGATATGCTTTTTTCTCAAAGAGTTGGGAACCGGTACAACAGGCTCTCCCATTAAATAGCGATGGATGGATCTGGCCGCACGCCGTCCTCCTCCGATGGCCTCCACAACCAGGGAGGCGCCTGTGGCCGCATCCCCGCCGGTGAAGATATAAGGAATATTGGCCTGCAAAATTTCCGGATCGTTGTCGATGGTATTCCATCGCGTCACGTTAAGATCATTAATGCGCTTGCCCTCGTCTGTAAACGATACGTCCGGCCCCTGGCCGATGGCGGTCACGAGCATATCGATATCCAGCCTGGTTTCCGATCCCTCTATGGGTACGGGGCGTCTTCTGCCGCTGGCATCCGGCTCACCCAACTCCATTTTGAGATATTCAAGCTGGCAGACCTTTTTGTTCTCATCACCGATGACCTTCACCGGTGCCGCCAGGAAATGAAAATTCACGCCTTCATGTTCGGCGGCAACGATTTCCACTTCATTTGCCGGCATTTCCTTTCGGGTGCGCCGATATACAATGGAGACTTCATCAGCACCCAGTCGAACAAGGGTCCGGACACAGTCAATTGCGGTATTTCCACCACCGATGACCGCACATTTCTTGCCGATAAAGATCTTTTCATTGCTGTCGCCCTGCTGTTTCCGTGCAAATCGGGTGAGAAAATCAATCCCGGTATAGCATCCTTCAAGATCTTCACCCTCAACGCCCAGGCTGTAATCCTTCCAAGCACCCACACCCAGGAAAATAGCCTCGTATCCGGATGCAATCAGGGAATTGATGGTAAAATCGACTCCAAGCTTGACATTCAGCTGGGCCTTGATCCCCATGTTGAGAATTCCGTCGATTTCCCATTGCAGAACTTCCTTGGGCAAACGGTATTCCGGAATTCCGTATCGCACCATTCCACCCAGTTTGGGCATCATATCAAAAATCGTCACTTCATGTCCCAGGCGACGCAGAAAATAAGCACAGGTGAGACCGGCCGGCCCCCCCCCGATAATCGCAACCTTTTTATGGGTAGCCGGTGCACAGGGGACAGGAATCCGTTTGCCTGAATTCATTTCATAATCGGCAACGAATCGTTTAAGCTGGTTGATGGATACCGCTTCATCCTCTATCCCCCGTCGGCAATAGTCTTCACAGGGATGGGGACATACGCGACCGCATGTCAAAAGAAGCGGGTTTCTTTCCCGAATGGTTCGAACCGCCCCTTCATAGTCTCCTTTACGAATCTGGGATATGTATCTGGGAATATTGATTTCCGCCGGGCATGTCTGCTGACACGGGGCCAGAGCATCGTCCTCCTGGTTGAAATGGAGCAACCGCTGGGACATGGTCCGGATACTGATAATCTCTTTCGGACAGGCCTTTTTACAGGCCCCGCACCCCACGCATTTATCTTCATCAACAACAGGATATCCGTCAGGGCACATATGAATCGCATCAAACTGACAAGACCGGACACAGTCACCCATTCCCAAGCATCCTACCCGGCAGACACGTTTGCCACCATAAAAAACAGCCAAAGCACGGCAGCTATTGACACCCATGTAATGGAATTTGTCTTCCGCGCGAAAACCGCCAAGGCATTCGTTTTCAGACAGCAGTGCTTCGGCGCTTCCGGCATCCATGCCCATTACGGAAGCGACATTAGCAGCCGATTCGGGACCGGCCACGATGCAGACACTCGGCGGTGCCTGGCCGGCAACAACGGCAACCGCAGCAGCCGAACAACCGGCATATCCGCAACCCCCGCAATTGGCGCCGGCAAGATATAACTCGACTTCAGCAATCCTCGGATCTTCGTAGACATAAAATACTTTAGACGCGACACTCAGGATCAAGCCGCAGGCAGCGCCCAAGCTCAGCATAAAAATTAAGGCCCCTAGCACAAAAACCTCCTTATCATCAACAAACCATCGGCGTGGAAGATTCGGTTTTTAAACCATTCCCTTAAATGCAAAAAACGCCAGAGAAAGAATTCCGGCGGTCACCAGCGCGATCGATGTATCCTCCAACGGCTTGGGTACCCTTGCCAGAAGAATACGCTCCCGTACGCCGGCAAAAAGAATCAGGGCAAGTCCGAAACCAACGGCATAGCTGAACGACGCCACCAGCGCCTGCATGAAGTTGTATTCCTCGTTAACATTAATCAGACAAACACCCATGACAGCACAGTTTGTCGTTATCAGCGGCAGAAAAATTCCAAGTCCTGCGTAGAGGGCGGGCATGCTCTTTCTCAAGAACATTTCAACAAATTGCACAAGCGACGCGATAACAAGGATAAATGCGATGGTCCTCAAGTATTCCAAACCAAATTGTTTAAGAATAAATGTATCGACAACCCATGTAATGACACCGGCCATGACAAGAACAAAGACTACTGCCATCGCCATTCCGACCGCCGTCTCCATTTTTTTGGATGTTCCCAGAAAAGGGCAGTTACCCAGATATTGGGCTAAAAGAATATTGTTAATAAGAATACAGCTTATGGCAAGGACTATATATTCGCCCATTGGTGCAATCTCCTACTTTTTTCCAACCATGTTCATAAAGCAAAGCATTAATCCCAGGCCTACAAAAGCACCGGGAGCTTCAACCATAAACGTAAAAGGCTCGAAAGAAGACCCCATGACGGGAATTGATTTTTCCCAAATAGTCAGGGTTCCGGCTCCCAGCAACTCTCTTACGGCACCCAGTGCTGCCAGGGCCAAGGTGAATCCGATACCGATTCCCAGACCGTCCGCAAATGACGGCACAATCGGATTTTTTGAAGCAAAGGCTTCAGCCCGGCCCAATACAATGCAGTTCACAACAATTAAGGGAATAAATATACCCAGCTTTAAAAACAGCGGGTATGCAAACGCCTGCATTAACAGCTCTACGACCGTTACAAAGGTTGCAATAATAATAATAAAGCAGGCAATCCTCACCTTGGAAGGAATCACTTTTCTTAAAGCTGAAACTAAAATATTGGAACAGACTAAAACGAACGTTGTCGCCATACCCATTCCGATACCGTTTTCGACCGTTTTGGTTACAGCCAGGGCCGGGCAAAGCCCCAACACAAGCCTGAACGGCGGGATCTCCTCCCAAAGCCCCTTTACAAATTCTTGAGCGATCGATTTCGCCATTTCTCTCTCCCTATTTAAATTCCTTCATTTTATCGATAAGCTGCGGCTTCAGTCGTTTGTAGACGTCCAATGCATCAGTAGTCGCCGAGCAGACCGCCCTGGAAGTAATCGTAGCGCCGCTTATAGCATTTATCTGTCCCCCGTCTTTGGTCACCTTTACGGCCTTATCTGTTGCAATCCCTTTAAATTGAGCCACAAAAGACGGATCACTTTTAGCCCTTGCACCCATCCCCGGTGTTTCAGCGTGAGTTGTTACGCCGACACCTACAATACGATCATCATCCACATCAATCCCAACCATCAGTCCCACATCACCGCCGTATCCTTTTCCAAAGCTTTCAAAAGCAATCTTGTCAGGCTTTCCATCGGAAACACCGACGAAAAAGCTTCTTTCAATTCCGTTGTCATCGAGCTTGAAACGATCAACAATGGGGTTGTTGGACGCTTCCTTCAGTATTTCCCGAATAGCAGGGCCTTTCACGAATTCGAGTTGTTGATTTTCAATCCGTTCTTTTGTTCCGTTTCGAATGGCAGCCAGCAGTCCTCCGGAAACCGAACTTAAAATTGTCAGCACAATGACCATTTTTATCATTTCTCGCATTTTAAGCAACCTTCCCTATCGCTTTGGGTCTGATTTTGTCCAGAAGCGGGTTAACAAGATTCATAATTAAAATGGCATACAACACACCATCGACATAAGCGCCGATATTGCGAATCAGTATGGTCATGATACCGGTTCCGGCGCCGTAGATCAACATCGGTACGAAATTCACCGGTGAGGAGGAATCTTCCGTGGCCAGGAAAAAAGCACCGATTAACGTATATCCGGTAAACAGGTGAAACAGCGGGCCGGCGAACTTTTCCGGGTTCGCCATGTTGAACATCATGGCGGTAATAAAGATGCCTGCTAAAAACGATACGCTGATTTCCCATCGGATAAAGCCCCGCAAGATCAGGTACAGTCCCCCGATGATAAGGCCCAACCCAAATGTTGAACCGATACCACCGATCTGCCGGCCCAGCAGTAATTCCATGATACTCATGTCTTTAACAGCGGATACGCCGAAATGTTTTATGGCTGCCAATGGGTAAACCGCTATAAAATCGAAATCGTAATTGACCAATGCGGTATCAAAGTCAAAATACGATTTCCAGGAAATCATCATGATCGTAATGGAAACAACCACCGGATTAAACGCGTTGCTGCCGATCCCCCCGAAAATAAATTTTCCGATTACTACGGCAATAAACGTACCGACAAGGACGATCCACCAGGGCAGACCGGCCGGCACGAGCATGGCGAAGAGCAGGCCGATCAGCGCGGCATTTCCGTCATTGATCGTATTGGAATGCCTGGTGATCTTGTTGATCAACAGTTCCCAGATGATCGCCGTGGAAACGGAAAGGGAAACCACGGCAAGAGCCGAAACCCCATACTGAAACAAACCGAACAGAACCGCCGGCAGGGCCGCGAACATGGTGTGATAACTCCGTTCGGATATGGAACTTCCATCATGCCAGAAAGGCGCATGTGAAACTATGAATTTCTTTTCACTATTCATTCGTTGCCTCCGCTGAATTCACCCGGCTCAACTCATATTTTGCCAGCCGAATATATTGAAAGACCGGTATTTTTGAAACACACACAAAACTGCACAACCCGCAGTCGATACATGAATACAGATCATATTCATCCGCCCCCTCTTCATAAAGGCCCGCTCCCAAAAATCTCACCAGCATGTTCACCGGGACGTTCACAGGGCAAATCCTGACGCATTCTCCACAGTTGATGCAGGGATAGTCCGATACCAATGATATGTCGGCATTATCCTGCACGATCACGGCATCGGTGTCCGGACCAACCGGGTAGTCTTCGGAATAAATCGCCGATCCGGTCAATGGGCCGCCTATGATCAGCCGGTCTTTTTCATTCAGGGTGACGCCGCAACTCTTGAATATATCCCCTACCGGCGTCCCCATTATGGCCGAAACCAGCACTTTTGACCCGTCCTTTTTCACCAGTGTCACCACTTTTTCAACCGGTATGTGACCGGTTAGAAAGGCTTTCCCGATTGACGCCACTGCTTCGGCACTCATAAACGCAACACCCATGTCCTCGCATGATTTTCCGGCAGGCACGGGAAGGTCCAGGACCTTCTGCATGATTACCTTGGGGTTGGCGGAAGGATAGGTCAAATCCACACCCTTTAATTTCGCCCCTGTATGCCCGAAACCCGGCACCAGGTCACGGGGAACCGCAATGATCACATCTTCGATTCCGGTAATTTTCTTCAGTATGCTGATGCCGTGGGTAATATCGTCGATGCGGGATTTGATGACATACTGATTGGTGGCAATCAAAAGGTCGGTGTTCCCGCCAAAAACAACGATGGTCTTGATGGGTTTTTCAGGATCCAGAAACAGATCGAAACAGGCTCCGCCGGGCAGAAATGATAAATACGACACCGCAGTTTTCAGGGCGGGCTCCTGTATTTGAGCGCTGAACTGATCATCGACTTCGTCCGTCTCCGTTGTGTCAACCGTGATCGCTGTACAGGATTTCCCGTAATCACCGATAAAACCGGAAATGGCGGAAATGGTTCCGGAAACGGATGAGATCACATAGGCATCATGATCGTCTTTAAGAGAAAGCTTTTGCCCCTTTTTCACGGTATCCCCGACTTTAATCGAAATATCTTTTCGCGTCAGCGGATCATCCAGAAGCAACGTGACGGTTCTGGGCCGAGGAATCTTTTTCGGTTCAGCCAATCGGCCGTCAATAAGCTCGTAGGTGATTTTTGGCTTGGATAGACAGATAAATGGTCGTTTTATCATAATTATACCTTTATTCATTATTTGCCGTCCTGAAATGACGGGTTCATCCGATCATGCCGGTTACATGACATGGCATCCGGAACATTCCGCCGGCCCTTTCTCAAAATCCTTATGGCAATCAATGCACTGGGAATGAAACGCGTCGGAACGTTTTACCATTTCATAATCTTCTATTTCGTCGGAATCATGGCATTCCATACAGGTCTCAAGGGCCTGGCCAGCATCATCACCAACACCGTGACAGTCTCCGCATGAACGAATTGCCGACTCGTCGTCTTCAGGATGATGATGGCAATCAAAACAGGAAGCGCCGTAACCCGACGGAACCGTATGTATTTTATGTTGAAACAATACTTTTCCGGTGGACGTCTTGAACATCAGCCGAATCGGTTCTTCCGGTGCTTTTGCAGAAAAAGCCGTATAGCTCAACACCCCGATGATCAAAAGAACAACGGCCAGGCCGTAAGCTATCCGCATTTCCTTGTTTGAATCCATTTTTTCATTATTCCTTTCAGCAATTTATCGGATTTACAGGCATCAACAAAATCAAAGAAGGCGACTATCATAGAGTATCAAAACTTTCAAGGGCTTTTTTCTGCCTTCGGCAAAGTATCGTGTCTCTTAAATGACAACCCGGACGACTTGGATAATGAAAATGCAGAAAGACCTTAAAAAAGAGATGATGATGGGTTATGCTGAAGAAAAAGATGCGCCTGACAGATTTATTGCTTTATCATATTCATTTGCAAGAAGGGATGTATCGAATCCGTGATCGATAAAGGTCCAGGGCAACACACGGTCCGATGGTATTTCCCGTAATACGAAAAAATCCGTATCCACACCGGTTTCTTTAAAGGTTTTCGCCCAGTTGCCCCTGTTCTTATGCAGGTGCAGGAGAACTTCTCCGATCCGCCGATCCCCCCGGCTGAGCAATGCCTGGGGATACGCCTGCCGCGGGGTTTCGGCAAACACCCGGACGTTGGATAGGGTCTTTAACCCGTTCTTGATCCATTTGATCTTCTTTTTTAAATTCCTGTCATCGTCCATGGCCGCCCATTGAAACGGGGTAAACGGTTTGGGAACGAAAGGGTTTATGGTAACGGTGATGGTTCCGATTCTTTTTTGAACACGGCTGGCCTTCAAAAACACCTGCTTCACCTTCGTCACCAGATCGACGATGGCCTCAATGTCATCACGGGTTTCAGTCGGCAGGCCGATCATAAAATACAGTTTCAAATTCGGAATCCCCGCTTCCACCAACCTTTGGGATGCGGACAAAATACCATCTTCCGAAATCCCTTTTTTGATGACCCGCCTCATTCGTGCAGACCCTGCATCCGGAGCAATGGTTGCGGTTTTAACCCGACTTTTCCGAAGTACGGCAATAATTTCCGGGGAAAGCCGGTCCGCCCGTAACGAGCTGAACGACACCCGCACATCGGCCTGTCCCACACGACGGCACAAGGCGGTCAGATCCGGAAGATCGGTCACCGCTGCGCCCACCAGGCCAATGCGGTTCGTCATGGACATCCCTTTTTCCAGAGATTCGGTCAACTGGGAAAGCCCTCTGAATCGGGGGGGATGATAAACATATCCGGTACTGCAGAAACGGCATCCGTGGGGGCATCCCCTGCTGACTTCGATCAAAAATGTCCGTCCGAACGGGGTATGGGGCGTAATCACCGTACTGGTGGTTGAAAACTCGGAAATTGTTTCAACATAGGGACGGCGGATCTTTTCCGGAACATCCGCAACCGGCTCAAAAGACTTTACAGCGCCGTCCTGATAAAACGCTTTTTGGTAGGATGACGGCAAATAGACACCGGTCACGTTCCGGGCCAGGGACAATAAATTTGGTTCCCGCGATTCTTTCGGATCATAGACTTTAAAAAATTCAGGTATAATCGGTTCGGCTTCACCGATTAAAAAGCAGTCCATAAATAAGGACAGCGGCTCGGGATTTAAGAAACAGGCAACACCGCCGGCCATAACCAGGGGAAACCGGGAATCCCTGTCAGCAGCCTGCAGCGGAATGCCGGCACTGTCCAGGATATTTAAAACGTTAGGATAGTCGTTTTCAAAGGAAATACTGAAAGCGATGATGTCAAACCTGTTCAGATTCCGGCCGGTTTCGAGGGTTTTGATGCCGGTCGTTGGGAAAGGGCCTTTGGGGGGGAGGAAGGCCCTCTCGCAAACAACATGTTCCACTTCATTGAACAATCGATAAACGGTCTGGAAACCCAGACTGGACATCCCCACATGGTATGTATTGGGATAAACAAGGGCAACATTGATTCGTCCTTTGGGACTTTTGAATATCGTATGAATTTCCGACGCGACAAGTTCTTTATAAGGTGTTTGGTTTTTTTTCGTCATGATCGCAAAACCATGCCATCGACATGCGTCCGCGTCCTCCGTCGGTCTTTGGACTAATCCGCTTTTCGTCTTAAAAATGTCGGCACATCCAGGTCACTGTTATCTATGATCAGTCCCTTGTATCCCCTGTAAGGCGAACCCACCGACTCATTGACGGCATGTTTCCGGCGGATAAATGTCGGCTCATCCAGATCCACGGCCTTCTGGATATCATCCGGTGTAATATCCCTGACCTTTCCACCGTAGGTATGATCCGATTTGGATCTTTGATGCGGTTTTTTTTCGGGCTCCGACCCGATCCCCGTGGCAATGACCGTAACCCGGATTTCATCACCCACGGTTTCATCAATGGCCGTACCCCAGATGATATCTGCATCTTCTCCGACTTCGCCGTAAATCCTCTCCGACGCCTCTGTCATCTCATCCATGGTAAGATCGCTGGTGCTGGTGATGTTGATCAATACGCCTTTTGCACCGGAAATGGATACATCTTCAAGCAACGGGTGGGATATGGCGCGTTCGGCCGCTTCTTTTGCCCGGTTTTCCCCGCTGGCAATACCGATTCCCATGATCGCCATGCCGGCCTTGGACATGGTGGTTTTCACATCGGCGAAATCCAGGTTGATCAGACCGGGAAGCATGATCAAATCCGTAATCCCCTTGACCGAATGGAGCAATATTTCATCGGCTTTTTTGAACATGTCGACCATCCTGGCATTCTTCTGAGCCAATCCCCTCAGACGGTCGTTGGGAATGGTGATGACCGTATCGGCGGTTTCCCTCAGTTCTTCCAGCCCCGCATCCGCCGTATTCAACCGTTTTCTCCCTTCAAAGGAAAATGGTTTGGAGACCACCGCCACGGTCAGCGCGCCGATCTCCTTACAGATTTCCGCAATTACAGATGCTGCGCCCGTCCCGGTTCCACCGCCGAATCCTGCGGTGATAAACACCATATGACTTCCCTCCAGGGCGCTTCTGATCGCTTCCCGATTCTCCATAGCGGCTTCACGGCCGATCTGGGGATTGGCCCCGGCGCCGAGTCCCTGGGTCAACTTTTCTCCCAACTGAATTTTCAACTGGGCCTTTGACACCTCGAGAGCTTGTGCATCTGTATTGGCTGCAATGAACTTCACTCCCTTGAGGTCTGCCTCGATCATGTTGTTGATCGCATTGCCGCCGGCCCCGCCGACTCCGATTACCTTTATTTTTGCGGCCTTATCACTTTCGACAAAAGTAAACATGATGTCCTCCCCCTGTTAATTACCGTTAATCTTAATTGTCCCGTTACCCCACCAAAAAACCCTATGAAAAACCGTTAAACCACATCTTTAAACCATCGCCGCATGCGGGATACCAATCGATTGAATATATTTTTATCCCGAATTCTGAATTTCTTTGATGTCTGATTTTTTGCTCCATGGATAACCAGCCCCACTCCCGTGGCAAACATGGGGTTATTGACCACATCCACCAGCCCGGTGATACTGATGGGCTTGCCCAGCCTTGTCGGTACGTCAAATACCGATTCCGCGATTTCAATGGTGCCGTCCAGCAGGGCTGATCCCCCTGTTATCACCATTCCGGAAGCAATGATATTTTCCATTTCTGCCTTATATATTTCCCGCTTGACCAGCGAAAATATCTCTTCCATTCGGGGTTCCAGTATTTCACCCAGCACCTGACGAGAAAGCTTCTTGGATTTTCTTCCGCCCATTCCGGGGACCTCGATGGTCTCATCACTGCCGATGTTTCGGGCGACACAACAGCCGAAATTCTTCTTTATTTTCTCGGCTTCCGCCAGCGGCGCCCGGAGTCCCACTGCGATATCGTTGGTCAGGTTGTTTCCCCCAAGGGCAAGAACGAACGTGTGTTTGATATTATTTTTTGAAAAAATCGCCAGATCCGTTGTGCCTCCGCCCAGATCTATGAGCCCCGTGCCGAGTTCCCTCTCTTCCTTTGTCAGGACCGCCTCTCCGGAAGCAAGGGACTCTAAAACAATATCGCACACATCCAATCCGGACCGGTTGGCGCATTTTACAATATTATGGGCTGATGTCACCGCTCCGGTTACAATATGAATTTTAGCTTCCAGCCGGACACCGGCCATCCCGATGGGATTCTGAATGCCGGTCTGATCATCCACGATAAATTCCTGGGGCAAGACATGAATCACTTCGCGATCCATGGGAATGGCAACGGCACGGGCGGCGTCAATCACCCGTTCCACATCGCTTTGCGTAATTTCAGCCCCTTTGATGGCAATGATGCCCCGGCTGTTAAATCCCGTGATATGACCGCCGGCAATCCCCGCATAAACCGAGGAGATTTCACATCCGGCCATCAATTCCGCCTCTTCCACGGCTTTCTTTATGGAATCAACCGTGGACTCTATATTCACCACAACGCCTTTTCGCAAACCGATGGATGGATGGGTTCCGATACCGATGATATTGATTTCATCTCCGGATACGTCACCCACAACCGCACATATTTTTGTGGTTCCAACATCCAGGCCGACCACTATCTGTTCATGCCCAGCCATTCAGACCTCCCATGTAAAATTTATTGTCAACAGTTAATTCAAGATAAACCT
>CAYLRU010000026.1:0-43544 GCA_964386565.1 uncultured Desulfobacteraceae bacterium
TTCAACTTCCGGGGAGTGGGAAAAAGCCAGGGACAATTCGACAACGGCGTGGGTGAACAACTGGATCTCAAAGCTGCTGCGGATTTCCTTGCCGGGATGGGTATTGAAAAAATCGACCTGGCCGGGTATTCTTTCGGGACATGGGTCATTTCCCGTATTGATCATGATGTCCCGGGCATAAAGAATGTCGTGTTTATTTCACCGCCGGTGGGTTTCATGGACTTTAGCGGGGATGTGTTTATCCATTGCCTTAAACTGGTGGTGACGGGGAGTCTGGACGAATTCGCCCCGCCGGAACTGATACAACAATATCTGGACCAATGGCAGTCAAAGGCCCTCCTTGAGGTCATCGAAGGATCGGACCATTTTTACGGAGGTTATCATCATCGTCTTGAGACCCTCATCTCAGAGCATATAAAGAGCGGAAACTTCATTTAACCCAAATAGAGCGTTTCCGATTCGGTAAAAAATAATTTCTTTGATATCAAGTTGCAGATCGCAGAGCTTTTTATTTTCCAGCGATCATCATCCATGAAGCAGGGATACACAAAATCAACCCGACCCATCACGTTAAGCTTTTCCCCGGGGGATCCCATAAAAGCGGGCCCGACCTTTTCCGGGTTTTTACCTGTTCCCCTTCAGCAGGATCTTCAGTCCCTCCAGCGTACCTTTCCACATGGCATCTTCCCCCGCCATGATACCGATAATCACATTTTTTTCAACGCTTACCTCAAATACCAGTTCTTCCTTGCCGATTTTAAATACCGCTTCCCCCCATCTTTCCGCGGGAAGCCCTGTTGCCTCGCAATCGTAATCGGTTCTCATTTCACCGGTCATGCGGATATCACTCATCACATCTCCTTTCGAGGCCTTTTCCGGCGACCCATATGGTTTGCCGGGAAGGTGTTTCAAAACCTTTAATCAGCTTAAGGTCAAGGCGTAATCAGAAGTTCGGCCACAGGGACATATTTCATTCGAGTACTGAACACCTATGTCCAACACGGAGATTAAGCCCGGGAGAAGGTTTTGATGACACTTCTAAAAATTATCTTTATATCTCTTCCAAAACTCATCCACCGTAAACCGATGTTCCTGTGTACCGTGACATTCGACAGCATACGCCGCGCAGGTCGCCCCCATGCGGGCGGATTCTCCCAGGGTTTTCCCCATGATCATGCCCTTTATCATCCCGGCACGATAGGCATCCCCGGCACCGGTGGGGTCAACCACTTTGTCGGTTTTCACCACGGGTATCTTTTCTTCGCCGTTGCCGTCTAAAACAACGGAACCGTTTTCTCCCAGGGTGGTAATAATCACCAGCGTTCGGCTCAGCAGTTCACTGCTTGTAAGCCGGGTGGCCTGTTTGATCATATCCAACTCATAGTCATTGGAAATCAGCATCCGGGAGCCATCGATCATCTCGGCCAAGGATTCGGCGGTTAATACGGGAATCTGCTGCCCCGGATCAAAAATATACGGGATTTTCAGTTCTTTGTATTTCCGGCTGTAAATCAGCATATCGTCGACATTGCCCGGTGAAACGATCGCCAGGGAATTCTCAGGATCCACGCCTTCGAATGAATAATCCGATGTAAATTTCATGGCGCCGGGATTAAATCCGGTGATCTGGTTATCGGACAGATCGGTGGTAATATAGGCGCCCGATGTAAATACCTCCGGCTTCAGTTTAAGGCCGGACATGTCGATGCCGTTTTGAGCCAGCCATTTCCCGTACCGGTCAAAGTCTTTGCCCACGGCGGATAATATGGTGGGTTTTTCCCCGAGAAGGGAAAGGGTATAGGCGATATTGCCGGCGGTACCGCCAAAATTTTCTTTCATGCCGCTGACCTCAAAGGAAACATTCAGGACATGGATCTTGTCCGGCAGGATATGATCTTCGAATTTACCGGGAAAATCCATGATGCGGTCATAGGCCATTGAACCGGATATAAAAATTCTCATCCTCGCACTCCTTGAATTAATAGACATATCGGTACCAGGAATTCAGCATTACGAATCACCCCGACCGGGTGATGGTCTTAAATGCCTCACGTTCCGGACGGGGCGCATTTGGGCGGAGCAAATCCGCCTGAACCAGTGGGAATTCCATTGGGTCTCACACTGCCTGCAGACATGAGTTTTTTAAGCTTTTTATTACCGCACCTGGGGCATTCAGGATCCGGATCTTTGGGGGACAGCATCAGATATTCAAATATGTGATCACATTTTGAACATGAAAATTCATGAATCGGCATCAACAACACTCCTTTTTTCATTTATAATTACCAACCCGGATAAACCGAAAGACAGGACGGGTTCCGGGCAACAAAATCGTCAAAATTCAATAATCCCGCCGGGCCGGAATCGATTCAGGGCACCTGGGTCCCTTTAATCTTTTTTTTCATATATTAGTATTCATCTCTGACAAGTCAAGTCTTGTTGAACTTTTTATGTTTTTCCATTAAAAATAAAATTCATGCGAATCCATAAGAAACACATATTTTACAGCATCGCGGGAATCATCGCCTTGGCCGCCCTGTTTTCGACAATTCTTTTTATCGTGGCGAGACACATCGACATTAACGCCAGAACGAACCAGGTTATCGGCGAGCTTTCCCTGAAGATAAACGGCCATATCGCATTTCAGGCCGTTGAACTGAAGATTTTCCCACTTCCCTGTCTATCTCTTGACGGCGTCAGCCTGTCTCTGCCTGAAAAAGCGGATGTGATCATCCGGCAAGTCCGCATATATCCTAAGATCAGTTCACTGCTGAGGGGGAAGTTCAAGCCGGCCACTGCAAAGCTGGATTTTCCCCGATCAATCGTGGACATTGCATTGATTGCCCATGAAAAGAATGACAAAGGCGATCCCTTATCTGCCAAGACGATCATGGGCCGAATTCATGAATATCCTGAAATCTTGGCAAAAAAACTTCCGGACATCAGGATTATTTCCAGCCAGGGCAGTATCGACATCATCAAGGATGACAGGCAGGTTTTCTGGATATCGGCCATGAATGCCGACATCCGGATTTCCACCGGGAAAATCAGGATTGCCGTCGATTGCCGGTCCAGCCTTTGGCAAATGGCCCGCTTCGACATCTCCATGAGTCCGAATACCCGAAAAAGCGAAGGCCGGATCCATATTGAAGATCTTCGATTTGAAAACGTTTCTGATAATTTCATTTCATTTGCCGCCCTGCCTGTATCAAGTTTGCGGACGAACTTTCATTTAAATTTTAATACCCGGGGCTCCGGGTCTTTTTCCGGAGCAATGCAGGGCTCAATACCCGAATTGATCATTCCTGCAAAAAAAGGGGGCCCGGTTGCCTTGTCCTGCAACCGGTTTAAAGGTGATTTCAAGGTCACCGGAAACCTGATCCACGTAACCGTCGACAAATTATCCATGGCCCATCCCCAGGCCGAGCTTTCCGGTCATTTTAACTGGAACAAGGAAGAGCCCCAAGCACTCCTGGAAATAGACGGGTCGATCAAAGATGTGGCCTCGGCTCGGGAAGCCTCCCTCGCCCTGGTGGGCCGGTTTAAAACCACGCAACGACTTTTTGACATTATCCGGGACGGCACCGTCCCCCATATTTCGTTCAAGGCCATGGCGGAATCTCCCAAAAATTTCAAGAAAACAGAAAATATTATCTTAAAAGGCGAAATGAAATCCGGAAAAATCATTACGCCGGGATCAAAGCTGGAATTGGAGGATGTTTCCGGCGATGTCGTCCTGTCCAAGGGAATCCTTCAGGGAATGAATATTCGTGCCCGGCTTGGGAACTCTTACGGCAGGGAAGGAAATTTTTCCATCGGCATGATCGGCCCCAATGCGTCGCTTTTCGTGGAAACCCGGGTCGACGCGGACTTATCCCAGCTCCCACCGATTCTTGCCCGATTGATTCACAACGATGCCTTTTGCCATGAAATGGACATGCTCAAGAACATCACCGGCAGTGCTACGGGGAAACTGGTACTGACCGGCCGGCGGAACGCCGTCAAGCCTCGTGTGGAGGTGGATGATTTCACCGTTCGACTGGACTACCTGCGGACCCCTTTTTCCATTCATCTCAAAAGTGGAAAATTTTTATACGACAACAAGCATATCAATTTGTCCGGAATCAGCGGAAGCATGGGACAAAGCAGTATTTCCAACCTTACCGCAACATTCCACTGGCGGGATATCCCCATGTTCAACACCACGGCGGAGGGGATAATTCTGGTCGCGGATGAAATATACCCATTGGTGACCGCCTCTCCGGACCTCCCTTACGCATCTTCATCTGTGGATGCCGTTCACGGCGAGATTCTTTTGTCCCGAACTGAAATTAAAGGCCCCCTGTTTCATCCGGATCAGTGGCAATTTGCCCTGTCCGGAAAAACAGAAAACCTTGAGATAAAAACCGGACACTTACCCGATACAGCCGTCCATGTCCAAGGATTGCTAAAGGCCACCCATGAGCGGCTGGCGTTCTCTTCCGCCGTATTTTCATACGATGATACCGAACTTGACGGTTCATGCGAAGTAATCGATTATCTGCACACGATCAAAAAAATAACCGCTGATCTTAACGGAAAAATCAATCCCCGGATTCTGCATTCGGTTCTGTCTAAAATCAATTTACCGTTAAATATCCCCACCAACGCCCCCTGGAGAATAACCCACGGGAAAATTACGTGGTCCTCTTGGGATAAAACACGTTTTGAAGGCTCTTTCACAGTCCCCAACGGTCCCGACATCTTTCTTGACTTTTGCCGTACCGAAAAAGAGCTGTTCATCAAACAGATACATGTGAAAGATGATGATTCCGACGCAACGATCGCTGTTCATCAAAAAGGAGGGAAATATGATATCCGTTTCAACGGCCGGTTGAGCCCGGTTTCCCTGGAACATTTTTTTAACCGTCCGCCGCTGGTTGTCGGGGATTTCCAGCTCAATATCGATCCCCGTCTTCCGGGAAACGCCGTATTTTCAGGCCAAGCGGAAATTTACAACCTCAATTTGTCCCAATACGTCAATTTTCCCGTAATAATCGACAGCGCCCTGGCAACGGGGGAAAACGGCAACCCGATCATCCGGGCCTCCGGAAAAATGAATGACGGGGAAAATTTTATCATCAACGGCGGTCTCCTGCACGATAAAAAGGGCCTTTCGGGACGGTTTGATATAACATTTGAATACTTGGATCTAAACGCATTTATCAACCATATCCGTCAAGTCCAAAGAAAAGGCAAACAGGAAGACCGCGACCGGTTCTATGGTTTTAATGCAACATGGAACCTGAATATCACCGCAGACCGCATGGATTTTGGAAAATATTCATGGGCGCCTGTCCATGCAGCCGTCAATATTTTTCCGGACAACATCCATGTTGATATTACAGATGCCCGGTTGTGCGACATCAATACGCCGGGAACCATTATCCTGAAGCCGGATGGGATGCAGTTGCATATTCAACCCAATGCCGAAAAGTCGCTTCTGGAAAACATCGTCCCCTGTGCAGGTGGAAAAAGCGGCCTGATCCAGGGCAATGCGGATATTACGGGAACCATCTCTTCGCAAGGATCTTATGACCGTATATGGTCTGCATTAAACGGGGATTTTAAACTCTTCGCCCAACAGGGCAGAATCCATCGATTCGGCTTAATGGCCAAAATATTCTCCATCTTGAACATCACCGAAATCTTCAGGGGAACACTGCCGGATTTGACCCGGGAAGGGTTTAAATACAGAAGCATAGAGGTCGCAGGGACCATTTCCGGCGAAAAAATCATCATCACGAAGGCCGTGATTGACGGAGACGCCATGGATATGCTGTTTAAAGGCGAGCTCAACATCAAAGCCGGAACCATGGACATCACCCTTTTGGTGGCTCCTCTAAAAACAGTTGATTTTATAGTTAAAAAGACTCCCATCGTGAATGATATTTTGGACGGCAGCTTAGTCACCATCGCAATAGATATCAAAGGGGACTTTTCCAATCCGGAGCTTACCCCGCTTCCGCCTTCAGCCATCGGCGGCGGCCTGTTGAAAATCATGGAAAATACGCTCAAACTGCCCATAAAAATCATACAACCGGTTATTGAACAAAAAAAGGAGGAGGATAATGGAGATAAAAACAGTTAATATTGAAAACCCGGATGAATTGAATATGATCCTGGGTCATGCCCATTTTATCAAGACCGTTGAAGATATTTATGAGGTCATGGTCACCGGTATCCCCATGGCAAAATTCGGATTAGCCTTCTGCGAAGCCTCCCAGGACTGCCTGGTCCGATATGCCGGGACCGATGACACCCTGATCGACCTTGCCAAAAAAAATGCTTACGCCCTGTCTGCGGGCCATAGCTTTATCCTTTTCATGAAAGATGCCTTCCCCATCAATGTGTTAAATGCCATAAAAAACGTCCCTGAAGTCTGTCGGATCTTTTGCGCCACGGCCAATCCGATCGAAGTCATTCTCGCGGAAACCGATCAGGGAAGAGGGATCCTGGGCGTCATCGACGGGTTCAAATCCAAGGGAATTGAATCGGAAGAGGACATCGCAAAACGAAAGGGGTTTTTACGGGCCATCGGGTATAAACAATAAACCCTGAAATTTATCCCATCACATACGTGCCGGTGCCGGCGGCAATGAATTCGCCGTCTTCGTTATACAGCTCCATCCTTGTGACGGTGACTTTTTTGCCGGTCCTCAACACCGAACCGGTGGACACAAATTCCTTCCCCCGGCCCGGCCTTAAAAAATCAACCCGCAGGTCAATGGTTCCAAGTTTTGAAAACTTTTGACTCACTTCTTCCACCGGACGATCCTGTAATCGGTGAAAGTGTCCCAGAAAAGTGGTGACGCCGCCTGTGACATCCAAAATGGACGAAATTACACCGCCGTGGAGAATTTCCGTTGTAAAATTGCCGATCAACTCGTCTTTTATCCTCATCCTCAATCGAACGTTATCCATTTCCATTGATTGGATTTTCAATCCCAGAAACTTGTTAAACGGAATATATTCTTCAAAAATCCGTCGTGCCGCTTCGAGCAGACTGCCGGGGTCGGTTTTATCCAGTCCCTTAACATGATCCGGTTTATTCATTATCAAAAAACCTCAGTACCGTTAATTTGAATCGTTTCATACAAGATCCGGATATTTAATTTCTTATTGAGGTCATCGAAAATATCCGATACCATGGGTTCACTTTTTAAACCATAAGGAGGCATGCGATGCAACAAGAATTGTCTCTCTCCCAAATCATTCACATGGCTGTTTTACGGGAACAGGATGCCTATTTTTTCTACCTGGATCTTATCGAAACGGTGAATGACGACACCGTAAAAGACACGCTCAACTGGATCGCGGATGAAGAAAAAAAGCACCGAAAATTTTTAATCGATTATCAAAACGGCAAATTCGGCAACAAAGCCCTGCGGTTGTCCACCGTCGTAAATTACAAAATCGCCGAACATGTCAAGGAGCCTGATATCGACGGCGCCATGGACAGTGCGGATATTTTTCTCGTGGCTGCACACCGGGAACTCAAATCCTACGAATTCTACACCGGGCTTTCCGAACTGCATTCGGACATTGAAATCAAGGAGTTGCTGATCCGGATTGCCAACGAAGAATTGAAACACAAAGAAAAAATGGAGTATCTCTATACCAACACGACGTTCCCCCAGACCTCCGGAGGATAACCGGTGGGTTTCAAGACCTCGGAGCATATAAAAGGAAAAATTTTTATCCCGGCCAAAGCATCGGATCATTTAAAGAAGCATGCCTGCGAGGACTGTTTTTCGTGCCAGATGTGCGGTGATACAAGATGCGGTTTATGTCGCAAGGGGAAAAGGAAGTACCCGGACAATCCGACCGGACAAAAATCAGATGATTTGCAGAAATCCTAAAAATGCAGGCCATGAACATCCATACAAAACTTCACATCCTGGAAAAAATCTATCAAATCCATGAAAGATTCGCCTCAAACCTTGCCGTTGCATGTGATCGATACTGCTCCACCTGCTGTACGCAGCACGTTACGATGACTACCCTCGAAGGGTATAAGATCATCCAATATGCAACGTCGAACCATAAGTCGGAGCACCTGAAAAGGGTTATCCACGAGGGGAATCAAAACCGGTTTCGCCCTGATATCACCATCAACCACATGGCGGCACTTTGGGCCCGCGGCGAAGAAACACCCGAGGAAGAGGAACACGTTCCCGAGGGGAAATGCCCCTTTCTCGTAGATGATCTGTGCGCGATCTATCCGGCAAGGCCTTTTGGATGCCGGTGTTTTCTTTCCGTGCAGAATTGCCGCAACACCGGATTTGCCGACATGGATCCGTATGTGCTGACGGCCAACACTCTTTTTCTTCAATTTATCGAACATGTCGATGCCGGCGGTCTTTTCGGTAATCTTACGGATATCGTTTTATTTCTGGAAACAAAGTCCAACCTGGAGGCATACAAAAATAATGCCCGCCTCCCACAAAAAGACTCTCTTGTTTCAAACCGGCCCATCCCCGCCCTGTTAATCCCGCCGGAGCATCAAGGCCGTATCGCGGAAATTCTTTCCCAGCTCCAAAACATCGAGGTGCCTGTTGGTTAATACCGACACCGATGAAGAACATACTCTTCTATGCCGACTGCACCTTGTTGGCGTGTTCGGAAACAAGGTCAATGAATCTCGGAAACCAGCGCGTCCGGGATATTATGCCTTTAAAAAACGTCGGGATCTTTACCATCATGATTATTAAACGATATGTTATCATGTCTCTATTAAAGATGCGAACTCATCAAGACCCAGGCGGGTGATGGTATCGGATTTGGGCCGCCCCTCTTCCGTCCATCCGCGCAGGTCATAATATTCAGAGAGCATGGGCAGCAGGGGGGGGACATCAAAATCGATTCCGTCTCCCTGCTTTTTTAAAGTGCGCATACGCGGGGGCAACATATCATCCTTTCGGGTGATTCCCCTGTGATTATTGATCATCCGTTTCAGGGTAAAGGCCCTCTCTCCCAGTGTCATAAAGGCTTCAACATCAAGGTCATATCCTGTTACATGGGTGTACCATTCCTTCAGGTTGGTGATGCTGACGGCATTATTCAGCAATCCGAACTTGCAGAAGCACAATGCGTCCAGGTTGTTCATCAGGTGCTGCAGGTGAATGGTCAACCGGGCTTTTCCATTCATGTCGCGTCCCGGCTCGGGTTTGTCATATCCCAGTTCCGGAAGACTTGCAGAAAGTTCGAAAGGATGCGAAAGACTGCTGAGGTGGCAGGCGCCCCGGTTGCTGGTGGAATATGAGATGGCGTGACCCCAGGAAAACCGGGGATCGTGCATGGGAAACTCAAGCCCCTTGACATGCAGGGCATATTCTTCGCTGCCTTTACCGATGATTCTGCTGGCCTCTCTGATGCCTTCTCCCAATAGCGTTGCAAGATCACCCTCACGGTTGGCAATCCGTTTGACCATTTCCACCATGCCCTCGGGTCTGCCGAATCCCAGATCGATGCCATCGAGATCTTTCTTGGAAAGGACTCCCTTTTCCACACATTCCATGGCAAAGGCGATTACACCACCGGTGCTGATCGTATCCATTCCCATCCGGTTGCAGATCTCGTTTGCCTTTGCAATGGCCTCCAAATTATCGTTTAAGCATAAACTCCCGAAAGCGACCACGGTTTCATATTCGGGTCCTTCCTGGATACCGTCCAGAGCAAAGGGACCATCGCTGTTCTCAACCAACCGGCCGCAATGGATCGGACAAAACCGGCACCCGGATCGTTTGACAAAAAGGGTGTCATTCAGGCGTGTGCCTGTGATTTTTTCCGCAATGGCGAGATTTTGGGATGAACGCCAGTTATTGACAGGCAGGTTTCCCAGCTTGTTATAATTCATAATGCCGCCTGGAGTACCGACTTTACCGAATTCGCCCAGGCGTTTCCGGATGACCTTTAAGACCCTGCCAACCGAAAGCTTGAGTCCTTCGGGATCCGCTACAGTCGTTTCCATGCTTCCTTTGGAAGTGACGACCAGGGCTTTCAGCTTTTTGGATCCCATGACGGCACCCAGACCGCAACGCCCTGCAGTACGGGTGTGACGGCCGTTGTGAGAAATGGAGGCGAACTTGACTTGTTTTTCCCCGGAAGGTCCGACAATGGCTGTAATCGCCCTGGTATCCAGTTCATCCTTGAGCAACCTATCAACGGTAAATGCATCTTTTCCCCAGAGGTCTTCGCTGTCCCGGAACGTGATATCATCCTGATCGATTACGATGGATACGGGTTTCTCCGAAGCGCCGGTTATGATAATACCGTCAAATCCCGATCTCTTGAGCTGCCACCCCAGATCTCCTCCGCAATTGCCTTCCCCGAAAATGCCGGTTAATGGAGACAGGCTGATCACCTGGTGGCGGGAAGATGCGGGAACGCGCGTGGCCGTGAAAGGACCCGTCATGAAAATCAGCGGGTTGCCGGGGCCCAGCGGGTCTACTTCGGCATTGATCAACCGGGCCAGGTAGGCTGCGCCTAAAGATCCGCCGCCCACATAGGTTTGGGTATCTTTGGAACACAAAGGCCTTATCTCCACCTCCCGACGTGTCAAATCGATCCACACCGTTTTGTTGTGATATCCATCCATATTCCCCCTCTTTTCATTTAAGACGGCCTGGGATCACCCATTTTCACATTTCCATTCCAAAAAAATCCCGCAGCACTGCTTGCGGGATTTTTTTAACCGGTTCTTTGTCTGTCGGATTACTTGTCCTCTTTAACTTCTTCAAAATCCGCATCCACGACATCGTCATCCGTGGACTGCGCGCCGCCATGTTCACCCATATCCGGCTGGGGCCCTTCCCCGGTCTGTTGCTGACCTTTTTGGGCGGCCTCCTTGTACATGGCTTCGGCCAGTTTATGGGAGGCCTGGGTCAAGGCTTCGCTGAGCCGCCTGATTTCATCGGTGTTTTCCCCTTCCATCGCCTTTTTCAGATCGCTGATGGCGCCCTCGATGTTGGCCTTGGTGGCTGAATCTATCTTGTCACCGATATCCTTTATGGATTTCTCCGTTGAATAAATAAGGGCATCAGCATGGTTTCGCGCTTCTACAAGCTCCTTTTTCTTTTTATCCTCTTCCGCATGAAGTTCCGCATCTTTAACCAGTTTGTCGATTTCTTCCTGTGACAGGCCGCTTGACGCGGTGATTTGGATGGACTGCTCCTTGCCCGTGGCCATGTCTTTGGCAGACACATTCACAATACCATTGGCATCGATATCAAAGGTTACCTCGATCTGGGGAACGCCTCTGGGTGCCGGTGGAATCCCAACCAGCTCGAACCGTCCCAATGTTTTATTGCCTGCCGCCATCTCCCGTTCCCCCTGCAATACATGAATGGAAACAGCCGGTTGATTATCTGCGGCAGTAGAAAAAACCTGGCTTTTCTTGGTCGGTATGGTGGTATTTTTTTCAATTAATTTGGTCATCACACCACCCAACGTTTCAATCCCCAGGGAAAGGGGCGTCACATCCAGAAGCAGAACGTCTTTTACATCGCCTTTTAAGACACCGCCCTGGATAGCTGCACCCATGGCCACCACTTCGTCCGGGTTTACGCCCTTATGGGGCTCTTTGCCGAAGATTTTCTTGACACGTTCCTGGACCGCCGGCATACGGGTCATGCCGCCGACCAGAATAACCTCATTGATGGCACTGGCACTCAACCCTGCATCCTTCAATGCGATTTTACAGGGTTGTTCCAGTTTATCCAGAAGATCGCCGACCAGGGCTTCCAGCTTGGCCCGGCTGATTTTGATATTTAAGTGCTTGGGGCCGCTGGCATCCGCCGTAATGAACGGCAGATTCACATCCGTTTCCATGGAAGTGGAAAGTTCCATTTTGGCTTTTTCAGCAGCTTCTTTAAGTCGCTGCAACGCCATTTTGTCGTTCCTTAAATCAATTCCCTGGTCTTTTTTAAACTCATCGGCAAGGTAATCGATAACCCTTAAGTCAAAATCTTCACCACCAAGATGGGTATCCCCGTTGGTGGCTTTGACCTCAAAAACACCTTCACCGATTTCCAGGATGGAAACGTCGAATGTTCCACCGCCGAGATCGAAAACCACTATTTTTTCTTCGCTCTTTTTGTCCAGTCCATATGCCAGTGACGCGGCCGTCGGCTCATTGATAATTCTCATAACGTTTAATCCGGCTATTTTTCCGGCATCCTTGGTGGCCTGCCGCTGGCTGTCATTAAAATAAGCCGGAACGGTAATAACGGCATCAGTCACTTTCTCGCCGAGATACTCTTCCGCTGTCTTCTTGATATTGGCCAGGATATAAGAAGATATCTCTGCAGGGCTGTACTGCTTTCCTCTTATCGAAATGCGCGTATCCCCGTTATCCGCCTGTTCTATTTTATAGGGCAATATTTTGATATCCTGCTGAACTTCAGGAGATGCAAACTTCCTGCCGATGAGCCGCTTGACGCCGAACACCGTGTTTTCAGGATTTGTGATGGCTTGTCGTTTCGCGATTTGGCCCACCAACCGCTCTCCTTTTTCCGTGATGGCGACGATGGAAGGCGTTGTCCTGCCTCCTTCGGGGTTGGTGATGACTTTTGCATCACCGCCTTCCATAATGGCCACGCATGAGTTTGTCGTACCGAGGTCGATTCCTATTACCTTGCCCATTTTTTTCCTCCTTGATATAGTGTCAAATTATTTCGATTTTTTTTTAACCCTGTCTTTCGGCTGCCTTACCCTTTTTTGGAAACAACGACCATCGAGGGTCTGATCAGTCGATTATGCATCATATATCCTTTTTGCAATTCCTGAATTACCGTATTTTCCGGGTGATCTTCAGACGGCTCCTGCATGACGGCTTCGTGATAATTCGGATCAAATGGCATACCCACGGCATTGATGGATGTTACGCTGAACTTTTCCAGGACCTTTAATATTTCCGCATGGGTCAGTGAAACACCCTCCAATAAAGACGCCTGGTCCCCATGACTCTCCCGAAATGCCTCAATGGCCCGTTCTAGATTGTCCACGATCGGGAGCAAGGCAGATACCAGGGACTCATTGGCATACTTCTTAAATTCCTCGGTTTCACGGGTTATTCTCTTTTTATAATTTTCAAATTCAGCAGAAACCCGCAACAACCGATCATGTGTGTCTTTTAATTCATTTTCGGCAGCCTCAAGTCTTTTTTCAAGGTCTTCTGTCCCTTGAACAAGTGGAAGATCTTCACCGGCTGTTTCATCAACCCTGCTATCCGGCATCGTGCTTTCAGACGATTGCTGATCCTTTACGTCTATTTTTTTTTCTTTTTTTCTTGTCATAACCCGCCGTCACCTCGTCTCATATGATCCCTGAATTCATTGGGTAAATCAGCGGCGCCGCTTCTTGTCGGCACCGCAGCTTTTCAACTCACAGAAACATAAGACGCCATAGGGTATTGTCAAGTCGGTAATTATGAGATTTTGCAAGAGAAAACAGACAAAAACCGTGAAGGGGAAAAAGTTTTGGCGGGTTTTTTAATATATCCGGGTCCTGCAGAATAAAAAAGGTTGTGCACCCTCTATCGAATTTGTTCTGAAAAACAAGCATCTGCATGACCGGAAACGGTCCGCGACACAAACCGGCATCACTTATCGCTGCTTCCTTCCGGACCTGACGAGGTTCGTGACCGTCTGTTCCGCGGTGTCCGGTCAAAGAAAACCGGTTCACAGGTTAAACCCTCTAGAGGGGATTCAGCCCCGCATAAAGCGGATTTCGGGTAAAGGGCACCGCTAGCTCCCCGCCTAGCACAACCTTGGTGCTTAATATAATTTAGCCGGCCGACATTTCAAGAAAAAATTTATTTTTATTTTGCCTGGTGAAATAAATATTGATAATAAAGAAGCTTTACAATGACTTTAATACCCGAAAGCATTATTGAAATATTATATTTGAACCGGTAGCGGTTGCGAAGGGACCATGCCGAATCCCCATGAAAATATTGAAACCCGGGTTATCGAAATCGTCAAACAGACGATTTCGAAATACCAAATGGTAACCAAGGGCAACAAAATCCTCATCGGTGTATCCGGGGGGCCGGATTCGGTTGCGCTGTTGAACATTCTGATGAGCCTGAAAGCGGTGTTTTCTCTGGATCTCGGCGTAGCACACTTTAATCACGGTATTCGAAAAGAAGATGCCGAAAATGATGCAGCTTTTGTTTCATCCCTTGCAAGAGACCTGGAGCTTCCGTTTTATATGGAAAAGCGGGATGTTCCGGCTTATAAGAAAAAACACGGGCTCTCCGTTGAACAGGCCGGCAGGCGGCTGCGGTACGACTTTTTTCACCGTGTGCGAAAGATCCATGGATTTGATGCGGTTGCAGTGGGGCACCACTCGGATGACAATGCGGAACTGGTCTTAATGGCGCTGTTTCGCGGCAGCGGGCCTTTGGGACTTTCGGGAATTCCGCCGGTTCGGAACCATTCAATCATCCGCCCCTTGATCCGGCTGTCCCGGTCTGAGATCCATCGGTACCTGGAGATAAAAGGATTGAAATATGTTGAAGATGCTACCAATCAGGATGAAACCTACCTGAGGAATAAAGTCAGGCACCAACTCATTCCGCTGTTAAAAGAACACTACAACCCCAGGATCACGGATTCCTTAAATCGTTTGTCTGAGATCTTGAGACTGGAAGAGGATTGGATTCATCACCACCTCATGCCCGAACTTGAAACCGCGATATTGAACTTCCAGGACGGTGAAGTCGTGTTGTCCGTCTCCGAATTGGGAAAAAAACACCCGGCTGTAAAAAGGCGTATCATCAGAATGGCGTTGGAGAAGGTTAAGGGGGATTTAAAAAAAATCACCTTATTTCATATTGATGCCGTTGCCGGGCTGCTTCACAAAGGATCTGTTTTCAGCCGGCTGGATCTGCCGGATCGTATTCTGGTTCTTCGTGAAACGGAAAATATCATAATTTCAAAAAAAAACCGTCCTTTAAGAACGATTTTGTATCAACCGAATGTCAAAACCAGCCGTTCATTTTTTTATAAACTGGCAGAGCCGGACCGCGTGTATATTGAAGAAATCGATGCGGTACTGTCTTTTTGCGAAATTGACATTGAAAATATCCCGGATATTTGTTCTGCTGGACAAAATATCGCCTTTTTTGATATGAAAAAGATTATGCTGCCATTAATATTGAGAAATTTTCAGCCGGAAGACCGATTTGTTCCGCAAGGGCTGGATAAACCGTTGCACGTGAAAAAATTTTTAAAGAACCGACACGTACCCGGAAGTGATCGATGGAACGTTCCTGTATTGCTGGATAAACGCGGAATTATATGGGTTGTTGGATATCGAATCGATGAATCGGTCAAGGTCACCGAAAAAACAAAAAGGGTACTTGTTTCGGAAATAAATTGGCTTTGAAACGCTCTTTTCATAAAGTCCAAAGAACCGGGTTGGATGAAAGCTTTGCGTTTATCGGCAGAAAATAGTATTCTGCATTGAAAATGAATCGATTGTTAAAAATTACAAGTGACTGAAGCGCATGGTGGTCACCATTTATGGTCGGGAGGTATTTCTTTGAATCCGTTTTATAAAAATCTGGCGTTATGGCTGGTTATCACATTAATGATGATCATGCTGTATAATCTGTTTAACCAACAAAGACTGGGGGAATCCAGCATCAGTTACTCGGAA
This sequence comes from uncultured Desulfobacteraceae bacterium, assembly GCA_964386565.1. Lineage (GTDB taxonomy): Bacteria > Desulfobacterota > Desulfobacteria > Desulfobacterales > UBA5616 > CAYLRU01. The sequence goes on from CAYLRU010000026.1 coordinate 15,706, forward strand.
TTTCTGGCCATGGTGGAGAATGAGGCAGTGGCCGAGGTCGTGATCCAGGGACAGGAACTCGTGGTAACCGATACGAATAGAAGCCGTTTTAAGGTTTATGCACCTCCGGATGCGGATATGATTAAAATCCTGAGGGAAAAGGGCGTAAAAATTACGGCAAAGCCGCCGGCTGAGTCTCCCTGGTACATGTCTGTTCTCATATCATGGTTTCCCATGATCGTGCTCATCGGCGTGTGGATTTTTTTCATGAGGCAAATGCAGTCCGGTGGAGGCAAAGCCCTGTCATTTGGGAAAAGCAGGGCCAGACTCCTTTCCGATCAGCAGGAAAAAGTTACTTTTGAAGACGTCGCCGGTATTGACGAGGCAAAGGAAGAACTGGGCGAAATTGTCGAGTTTTTGCGAGAGCCGAAAAAATTTACCCGGCTGGGTGGACGGATCCCAAAAGGTGTATTGCTCATGGGGCCTCCCGGATCAGGAAAGACATTGCTGGCCAGGGCCATCGCCGGAGAGGCTGATGTGCCTTTTTTCAGTATCAGCGGCTCTGATTTTGTTGAAATGTTTGTCGGTGTCGGCGCGTCCCGTGTCAGAGATCTTTTTGTTCAGGGAAAAAAACATGCCCCATGCATCATCTTTATCGATGAGATCGATGCGGTGGGAAGACACAGAGGCGCTGGACTGGGGGGCGGTCATGATGAACGGGAGCAGACCCTGAATCAACTTCTCGTGGAAATGGACGGCTTTGAGTCCAATGAAGGCGTGATCCTGATCTCCGCAACCAATCGGCCTGATGTTCTTGATCCCGCACTTCTTCGCCCGGGAAGATTCGACAGGCAGGTGGTGGTCCCGCTGCCCGATATTGCGGGAAGAGAAAAAATACTGACGGTTCACACGCGAAAAACGCCTGTTGCGGATGATGTGAATCTAAGAAGACTGGCCAAGGGAACACCGGGATTCTCAGGGGCGGATCTTGAAAACCTGGTTAACGAAGCTGCGCTGCTGGGGGCCAAGCGGAACAAGGAAAAAGTGGACATGATGGACTTTGAAGACGCCAAAGACAAGGTCTATATGGGGTTGGAAAGAAAGTCCAAGGTAATGAAAGAGGAAGATAAAAAAACCACGGCCTATCATGAAGGCGGTCACGCACTGGTGGCCCGCTTTTTACCCAATACGGATGCGGTGAACAAGATTACGATCATTCCCCGGGGACGGGCCGCAGGAATCACCTGGTTTTTGCAGGAAGAGCGGGATTTTAGATACAAGGATCAACTGGAAAGCGAACTGGCCATTGCTTTTGGCGGCCGGGCTGCCGAAGAGCTTGTGTTCAAGAGGATCAGCACCGGCGCGGCAAACGATATCAAGCAGGCAACCGAACTGGCCCAGAAAATGGTTCGTTCATGGGGGATGAGTGATAATTTGGGACCATTGTCCTATGAACAGCATGAAGAACAGATATTTCTCGGAAGGGAGATCTCACAGCACAGAGACTATTCTGAGGAAACCGCCAGAAAAATCGATCAGGAGATTAATCAGTTGATCGACAAAGCGTACCAGACGGCAAAGCAACTTCTGCAGGACAATATGGATATTCTTCATAAGCTCTCTGAATTGCTGCTGGAAAAGGAAACCGTCATGGGCAAGGAACTCGATGAACTGATACATGCCATGCGGCCCGGTCTGAAACTTCCGTCCATTTCCCTCGAAGATGAAACGGACGAAGAAACGGCGGATAAAAAACAGGAAACCGATTCTTCAACATCAGAAACGACTTCCGGCGAACCATCATGAAAACATACGATATCCCCTTAAGATCCGGTGTATTGACCATCGGACGCAGAACCCTTGTTATGGGCATCGTCAACGTGACGCCGGATTCCTTTTCCGACGGCGGGGATTTTTTCTATTTTGATCAAGCCGTCAGGCAAGGCATGCGGTTATACGAGGCCGGCGCCGATATATTGGATATCGGAGGAGAGTCCACCCGGCCGTTTTCCCAACCGGTTCCTGTTGATGAAGAGATCAAAAGGGTTGTACCGGTCATCAGGGCCCTTGCGGAAAAAGTGACCATTCCCATTTCAGTGGACACGACAAAAGCGGCGGTTGCAAGGCAGGCTGTCGAGGCCGGCGCCGCCATTATTAACGACATCAGTGCGCTTCGGTTTGACCCCGATATGGTGAGCGTGGCAGCCGCATGTCGCGCACCGGTTGTTCTCATGCATATGAAAGGGAGACCGAAGGATATGCAGGTGGAACCGGTTTACGACGATGTCATGGGGGAAATTCTGCAATTTCTGAAGGACGCCATGGACTTTGCCGAAAACAGGGGGATCAGCCGATCGTCACTGATTGTGGATCCGGGTATTGGTTTTGGAAAGACATTTGCGCACAACCTGCTTATTTTGAAGCATCTGGATCGATTCCGGCAGTTGGATGCCCCTGTTCTTGTGGGAACATCGAGAAAGGCATTTTTGAGAAATCTTGTGGCTGAAAACGATGGTGATTCAGTTGATCCCAAACAACCCGAAGTGGAGGCCGCAACCCAGGCTTCTGTTGCAGCGGCCGCGGTAAACGGCGCTCATATTGTCCGGGTCCATGACGTTGCCGATACGGTTGTCACACTAAAAGTCATTGATGCAATAAAAAATGCACCCGGATAAAATTCCGGTGAATTCACAAAATCCGGATTCGTCATGTTTTCAGGTGCTTAATTTAAAAAATTTATGAAAATACCCGGTACGTAAAACTCTCGCAAAAAGTTGTTTTTCGGCTTTTTACAAGACAATCAAAATTTGATTCACAAAAAGAGGTCCGTCCGGATAAACAATGAAACCAGGTTCGAAGCTTTCTTTTTTCTCGTCAAAAGCAACATGGATTATTTTATTCGCTGTTCCGGTTTGCCTTTTTTTTCTCCTGTGGCCCCGACTGTATCCACAGGAAGCCGTTATCACGGCCATGATCCGCCTGGAGAATATACCAGCAGGTCTGGCGCTTGTGGGCAAGCAGCCGGTCAGTCTGGAAATAAAAATCAGGGGTGTTCAATCCCGCATAAATTCCGCTTTGGAACAAAACAATATCGTCTGCAGCCTAGATCTTTCCGGAATTCAAGACGGGATTAACACCGTGCCCATTGACCGGAATTGTTTTTCCTTTCCAAGGGGCATTTCCATTGTCGAAACAAATCCATCTTCCTTGATCCTCAAGGCGGACAAGGAAATCAAAAAAAGTATTCCCATAGAAGTGGCATTTTCAGGAAAGCCCGCAACAGGGTATATTATTGCCGATGCCGTGACGGATCCGGCGGAAGCCATTTTAAGAGGACCCGAAAGTATCCTTTCGTCCATTACCGTGATCAAAACCAAGCCGATTGACGTAGCCGGCGCCCGGGACCCCATTAAAAAGGAAGTAACACTGGACCTGCCTGAAAATGTCGAAGTGATGTTCCCAACGGACCGGATCAGTTCGGCCATCTATATCGAAGACAATATCATTGTCAAAAAAATCAAGGATGTCAAGGTCAAGGGAAAGGGTGCCGGGTATGCTTTCAATATTACGCCGCCCATTATTCATCTGAAAATCAAGGGGCCGGAAAATATGATTGAAAAACTTTCAACAACAGAAGATGTCGAAGTTTTCCTGGACCTTAAAGATTTGAAACCCGGCGTCTATGTTCGGCACGCAACCATCCGGTTGCCGGTCAATATCACCCTTGTCGATGTTGAGCCAGAAATTTTTACCGTAAAGCTTGAAAGCGAACAGGAAATTAATAAAGATGCTGATGGTCATTGATGTGGGAAATACAAATGTTGTCATGGGGGTTTACCAGGGAAGTGCGCTGCTGAAATCCTGGCGAATCCATACGAACAGCAACGCCACGGAGGATGAATTCGGTGTTTTGGCATACGCCATGATTTCAGGGATCAACATCGACCTGAAAGATATAAAAAAAACCGTTATTTCCTGTGTGGTGCCGCCCATGATGAACATCCTGGATTCGTTCTGCCGTAAATATACAGGCACCGCTCCGCACTGGGTGGATGCAAAAATGGTTCCCTGGATGCCCATTCGATATACCAACCCCGGCGAAGTGGGGACGGACCGGATCGTTAATGCCGTGGCGGCTTTTGAAAAATATCGAACCGATCTGATCGTTATTGATCTGGGGACGGCCACCACCTTTGACGCTGTCTCTGAAAAAGGCGAGTACCTGGGAGGCGCCATAGCTCCCGGCATGAAAATCTGTGCAGAGGCTCTGTATTCAAAGGCTTCAAAGCTCCCCAAGGTCGAGCTCTTCCAGCCGCCTGACCTGGTGATCGGCAAAGATACGGTCAACAGCATCAAATCGGGCATCATTTTCGGATATGCCGGTCTTGTGGATGGAATGGTCATCCGGATGAAAAAAGAAATGGGGACCCAGCCCAAAGTTATTGCCACCGGCGGATTGGCCCGGCTCATGGATAAGGTGTGTGGAAGTATAGAAGTTGTTGAGCCCGGCTTGACCCTTGAAGGGTTGAGGCTTATCGGCGAAAGGGTTTAAGCCGGTTTGTCCGAAGACTCGATATACCCTTTAAACCCTTTAATGCTGTTGGTGATAAAATAGGTCTCGCGATCTTTTTCAGCGGGGCTCAATAAATCAAAGTCCGCCAGCAGCGGATCTTCCTGTTTAAATCTTTCAATGCACCGGGAAAAAAAGTCTTCGCGGTCCGGGCTTGCCATCTCTTCTTCAATGATGTTTTTCCAAAAGATAAGTTGATTTTTGTGCGCCTTTAACCACGATGTTGCGTCCTTTTCCATGCCATGATGCCCAAAGCAGATGTTTTGGGGATTTTTTTCAATCAACAGGTCAATACTGCTGATGGCCGTTTCCAAAAAAAATTTCGGCGGGGTGGCCGGTCGCAGATAATCCTTTCCGCCCGGCAGGGCCAGATGCACCCCGCATGTCTCCCCGGCAAAAAGGCACTGGGGCGTCATAAAACTTACATGATGCGGGGCATGCCCCGGGGTGATAAGGGGGATAATATCCTCACCGGTAAAATGCTCTGCATCCAGAAGGAGGTCCTTGTTGACGCCGGTTAAGGGACCATAAGCGCGGGCCATGTCACCCAGTGTCTTTAAGGAGCCGTTCCACAATCTGGCGGGGTCGACCATGTGGGGAATCGCGGCCTTGTGACAGATTATGGGCGTTTTCGGAAAGAATTTGGAAAAATCACCGATTCCGCCGGCATGGTCCATATGGATATGGGTAATGAAAATAAAATCCAGGTTAACCACATTCAGATCATCCAGCGCCTTCTTTAAATCCAGTATGGTGACGGTGGGACCGACATCTATGATATAGGTCGGGGTCCCGGTTTTTACCCAGACACCGATAAAATTTTCAAACCCGTTTATCGGCGGACAAAGCGTAATAAAAAAAAGATCTTCCAATATTTGTTCGATTTTGGCGGTTTTCATGGTTTTTCGGCAAAAAAAACCTTCTAATCACGTTAGAAGGTTCGGTGTATGGGTTATGCTTCAGTTGATATCCATGGCTATCTCGAGTTTTTCGATTTCCCGCAGGATCGCCTGCCGTTCTTCTTCTGTTATATTATGATTCGACAGGCGCCGCTTAAGCCCGAGGAGCATCATCTCCTCCCTGTATTCGGCGCACGTATAGATGTTGTCTTTTTTCATACCTGTTATTTGCAAAATGCAGCGCAAACCGACGTCAGATCCGCCCGGTCTCTTTCAGGGCATCTCTGTATACCCTGTAAAACAGATCGTTATCGGCAATAGCCCGTTTTAAAATTTTCTCAGTGTCGGCAATATTATTGGTATTCAGAATCAGGTTGACGCTTTTGTTAAACGCCATCATATTATCCATGGTTCTGAACCGACTGCTGATCAGCGCAACAAATGTATCCCTTCTGACGGACATGGGTTGTCGCTCAAGGTAAACCAGAACGCCGTTTTCATCCGGGTTGGATGAATCAAAATTTTCATCCAACAGGATCAGGTCATAATTGTGATATCGCATTTTGGTCAGTGCGTCCCGGATATTTTCAGCATCCGTGATATGATAATCCATCAAGCCCAGCGCATCTGTCAAGGGCTTTTTTATGTCAACATTTGATTCACAAACCAAGGCGGTTTTTCCTTCTTCTTCCACGAAATCAAAGGGCTTTTCAGAAGCATCATAGGTATCGGAATCGATGTCGTTATACGCATAGGCGGTCTCTTTTGGTTCATCAGGCTCTGGTGCGGCCGCTTCCGCTGTTATGGATATCTTGTTTTTGCATTTCGGGCAATTTAGTATGACGGTCTTGCCCGGCGGGATTTTATTATCCGCAATCCTGAACTTGCTTTGACAATGTTCGCAGGTAATATCCATGAGTATTAACGGTTCCTCCTTATTGCCCAGTACTTAAAATTCCGGTTGAATTTCCATAGTATCCGGCTATATCTGGCTTTTTGAATATGATTTATCATAGTCACTGTCGATTTCCAGTTGTTCAATATCTGTTGTGGCTTCTCCCCTGGCGCTTTTCACCGAGTCGATACCGCGTCCCACAACACCTTTTCTGGATGCATATGCCAAGGCCGTTTCCTGGGTGATCAATCCCTGTTCATACAATTTAACGATGTAGTCATCAAACGTTGTCATGCCGAAAGCCCTGCCGGCCTGCATGATTTCATAAAATGTCTTTCCCTCGGCTTCTCCGTTTAAAATGGAGTCCTGGACTCTTAGATTACTGCCCATAATTTCAAAAGAAGCCACCCGTCCGCCGCCGACTTTCGGCAGCAACCGCTGGCAGACGATCCACCGAACCGTATCGGCAAGTCGGATTCTGATCTGGTTTTCTTCTTCAGTGCTGAACATGCCGAGAATACGGTTGATGGTAGATCCGGCATCGACCGTATGAAGGGTGGACAGTACCAGGTGACCGGTCTCTGCAGCGCTTAAACCGATTTCCACGGTTTCCCGGTCCCTCATTTCCCCCACGAGAATCACCTTCGGCGCCTGCCGGAGGGCCGCCCGAAGACCATTTGCAAAACTGTCGAAATCAATCCCCAGTTCCCGCTGGTTGAAGGTGGATTTCTTGTGCGGGTGCTGGTATTCCACCGGATCTTCCAGTGTGACGATATGAACGGATTTGTGCGTGTTGATTTCATTTAGGACGGCGGCGAGGGATGTGGTTTTACCGGACCCTGTGGCGCCGGTGACCAGGACAATGCCGTTTTTCTCCTGGGCGATTTTATACATGGCGTCCGGCAGGTTCATTTCCTTAATCGTGGGAATTTTGGATTCGAGCTTTCTCAGCACGATAGAATAATTACCGGTGCGTGAAAAGACATTGACCCTGAACCGCGCTTTGCCGGGAAGGGCATAGGACATGTCGCAGGACCCTTCCTTCAGCAGGATCTTGGTTAAACGATGATCACGGTTGATCAGGTTGAGGGCAAAAATCTCGGTTTGAAAAGGGGTAAGGGCTTTGAAATCGGGTTTTAAATTCACCGAAACCAGTTCTCCGGAACTTTCAACCTGAAACGGTTTGCCCACGGTAACGTTCAGGTCTGAAACATTGGTGTGGGCATCCAACATTCGTGTTAATATATGGTCGATCTCATGTTTTCTCACAGGTATCCCCCTTTCCTCATGGCTTTTATCAGGCTTCCGTAAAATCCGAAGGCGGTGTTTTGATCAGCGGCCTGAACAGGGATTTGTCATTGGCCTTCTGATACGCATCATCCGCGCTGATCATTCCCCTGTTGTAAAGATCCATGATGGCATCATCGAGTAACTGCATTCCGTATCGCTTTCCGGTTTGAATCATGGAGGGAATCTGATGGGTTTTGGATTCACGAATCAGATTCCTCACAGCTGAATTGGCGATCAAGATTTCCAGTGCAGCCACGCGCCCTTTCTTGTCGATGCGTTTGAACAGCACCTGTGCGATAACGGCCCGAAGCCCGTCTGAAAGAGTGGAGCGAATCTGGGCCTGTTCCGTTGAAGGAAAGATCTCGATGATTCGGTCCACCGTTTTTGGCGCGCTGGGCGTATGCATGGTGCCGAAAACCAGATGGCCCGTGGATGCCGCTTCTATGGCAAGGGAAGTGGTTTCAAGGTCCCGCATTTCCCCCACCAGGATGATATCGGGGTCTTCCCGGAGTGCGCCGCGCAATGCCGCCTTAAACGATCTCGTGTGAAGCCCCACTTCCCGGTGATTCACGATGCAACCCTGGCTTTGATGAACAAATTCTATGGGATCTTCAATGGTGATGATATGATCTTTCCGCGTCCTGTTGGCAACGTCAATAACGGCGGCGAGAGTTGTTGATTTACCGCTGCCCGTGGGTCCCGTAACAAGGACCAGGCCTCTGGGCAAAGAGGCCAGCTTGGGGATGACCGCCGGCAGCCCAAGTTGTTCAGCCGTCATGATTTCACTGGGAATTTCCCTGAAAACCGCAGCAACACCGTATTTTTGCATGAAAAAATTGGCACGGTACCTTGCCAGGCCCGGAATTTCATATCCAAAGTCAACATCCCCTGTTTCTTCAAAAACCTTTACTTTTTCTTCGGGTGCTATTTCATAAAGCATGCTTCTCAGTTCATCATTATCAAGGGTTTTGTACTTGACCCTTTCCATATCTCCCCTGATCCGTAATGCAGGGGGCTGGCCGGATACGAGGTGAAGGTCCGAAGCACCTTGCTCATGCATCAATTTGAAAAAAGCATCTATTTTTGCCATGAATTGCTCCTGAAGTTAAATGGTATTTTTTTCGACCAATAAAAGGGTTGGGAAAATATCACACGGGTCAAACCTTGAACCGAAATCGCGAATGAATTCCCCTTCCGGCCCTGCAGGACCATTGGAAACTTCTATATAATGTATATTTTCCAAATGTTTCGGATCGGGCTGAACAGGGGTTAATGTTATGAATTAGTTTTTATATAATAAAATTGAGTGGACGGCAACAAAAAAACGGGGGATGATCCAAAACATCCTTTTGCGCTTTTTTACGGTTGGGTATGCTTAAGCAGTGTTACCTTTGCATCTGCCTCATCCTGCTCTTCTCTTTCCGCGCTTCCCATTTCAAGAAGTCGGGTATGGCTTTCCAGTACGGATCGTATCTGGATCTCGATCTGCATCCGCTGGCGTTTTAATTCAGCAATATCTTCATGCAGTTGGGATAGGCGGTTGTGGGCTTTGTTCAAGATTTTTTCGGCTTTGACTTCTGCGTCGGCAATGATGATATCAGCGGAACTCCTGGCGTTTTCCTTCATTTGTTCCATGATTTTCTGGGAATGAATCAACGTGTTCTTGAGTGTTTCCTCACGCTCTTTGTATGCCTTGTTTTCCTGTTCCAGTCGTTCGATGCGTTCCGCCTGGCTTTTGTTGTCGTTTTGCAGCAGTTCAATAGAATTGGCCATTTCCTCGAGAAACTCGTCAACTTCCTGAATGTCAAAGCCTCTGAACCTGACCTTGAATTGTTTGTTTTGGATATCGATCGGCGAGATTTTCATCCATCCTCCTGTTGTTGATGGTTATATGAGAGATCTGGATATTCCGATAAGGCTGTTGACGACAAAGTCTCTTAAAAACATGAGGATCAAAAAAACGATGATTGGCGAAAAATCCATGCCCCCGAAAACAACGGGAATTTTTGTCCGGATACGATACAGTATGGGTTCTGTAACGTTATGGATCAAACGGACAATAGGATTATAGGGGTCGGGGCTTACCCACGACAGGACGGCTCGCGCGATAATAAAAATCATGAAAAACAGAAGAACGGCGTCCAGAACCCTTGCAGCAGCCATTAACAGATATCCGATGATAAACATAGACAATAAAACCTTTGTATATCGTTATCCTGAAACGGCGCAACCAATGCGTCAGTTTTAATAAATCATCATTATTACATGGAAATCATGGATTGAATAAATTATATTCTCGCCGATAAGTCAAGCGATTTCGTTCAAAGTCGTTGACATCCGGCCTGGTGAAAGGATAATAACGAAAATCCAATACAATTGTCTCGATTTTGTTGAAGGATACGGAAAAAAAGGAGCTGATGTGACCTTGTTGAACCCTAAAATCGGTTTTATCGGCAGCGGTAATATGGGCGAAGCCATCATCGGAGCGTTGGTACGATCACAAATCTTTGATGCAAATATGATAATCGCCAGCGACGTCCGGCCTGAATTATTGAAAACGCTTCACCGGGAATACGGTATTGCCGTCCAAACCGATAACATCGCTTTGTTTAAAGATTGCGATATCATTGTGCTGGCGGTCAAGCCGCAGAACATCGTTTCAGTGCTCTTGGAAATCGTTTCGGATGAAAATTACGGGGTCAGGTCAAGAAAACTCGTCATATCCATTGCCGCCGGCATTACCATCGGCAAAATTGAAAGCTTGCTATATTCAAAGCTGGATGATAAGGATAGGAAAAATTTGCCCATTGTCCGGGTCATGCCGAATACGCCGGCTCTTGTGCTGAATGCAATGTCCGGGATGAGCCCGAATAAAAATTGTACGGATGATGATATTCATACCGCCCAGACGATTCTCGGTGCCATGGGCAAGGTCATCGAGTTTGAAGAAACACAACTGGATGCTGTTACGGCGATTTCAGGTTCGGGACCGGCATATGTGTTTTATTTTATAGAATCCATGATACAGGCGGGTATTGAACTGGGCCTTGAATCCTCAGCCGCGGTGACGCTTGCAGCGCAAACGTTTAAAGGGAGTGTAAAGCTTTTTGAAGAAAGCGGGGAGCCTGCGGAAATTCTGCGACGGAAGGTGACCTCTCCCGGCGGAACCACTGAAGCGGCGTTGAAAATATTCGAAAAAACGGGTGTTAAGAAAAATATTATCAAGGGAATTCATTCCGCGGCAAGACGTTCCAAGGAACTCAGTTCGGTTTAACCTGAGTTGAGCGATTTTTTATAAAGAGATGTGCCGGGATCTTGATGCACAGGAGATTGACGCAGACAGGTTAAAAACCGCTCAATTCCGTTTAACAAATCAGGAGATCGAAAAACGATTCATGATAAACCCCGGTCTTGAAAACCGTTTGTACCTGTTTTTTCGTATCATTTTAGGCGGGACCTTCATAGCGGCGAGCTGCGGCAAAATACTGGATCCCGAAGGATTCGTCCGTATCGTTGAAAATTATCGAATCCTGCCGGCCATATTTATAAATCCTTTTGCCCTGATTCTGCCCTGGCTGGAATTGTTATGCGGCATTTTTCTGATTGCCGGATACCTCATCAAGGGAAGCGTCATGACCATCAACCTGATGGTCGTGATTTTTACGGTTGCGATTTCCGCCAACATGATACGCGGCGTCGATATTACATGCGGGTGTTTTTCAACAACAATGACGGTATCAAAGCAGATGTTAGGATACCTGATCCGGGATGTTGTTCTTTTCTGTATGGGCATCTGGATATTTTATCATCGGATTAAACAGGAAAAAGTCGCCGCATTATCAAGAGTATAGATATTTCAACACATAGAAACAATGCTCTATACGGAAATTACATATAATGCCGCCTTTTTTGCCGGGTTGCTCTCCTTTCTGTCACCATGCATCCTTCCCCTGATACCCGCATATTTTACTTTTATCACGGGATTCTCGCTGGAAGAACTGATCGGTGAAAGATCCGGTAAAATCAGGGCCAAAGTCGTTATTTCAACGTTATTTTTCGTTTCCGGATTTTCCCTGGTGTTTATCCTCCTGGGGGCTTCAGCCTCCTTCCTGGGAGGGCTGATTCAGAAATTCGGTCCCTTTATAAGAATTGCCGGCGGTGTGGTGATCATCATCCTGGGAATCCATTTGACCGGGTTGATTCGCATTCGCTTTCTCGAAGTGGAAAAACGGATACAAATGAATAAACCGTTGCACATCTTCGGCACTTTTGTCATCGGGATGGCATTTGGAACGGGCTGGACCCCCTGTATCGGCCCGCTTCTGGGATCGGTGCTCATTATTGCGGGAAACCAAGATACCATGGGAGAAGGTACCCTGCTTCTGAGCATTTATGCCTTGGGACTGGCGATTCCGTTTATTATTCTGTCCCTTTTTGTAAACTATCTGATCTCATTTATTCAAAGAGCGGTGAAGTTTATGAAATACCTTAATTATTTCGCCGGTATATTGTTGATCATCCTGGGGATTTTTTTGGTCACCAACAAGCTGATGTGGATTGTGACTTAGAAGGCTGCCTTTGCCTGGCGGCAATCAATATATATTATACACAGAAGGAATCAATCAAATGGATCGAAAAAGCCTGATATTTTGGGTTATATTGTTATGTCTGGTGTTGGCATGTTCGGAATCCGTATCCACCAACGAAAACGTAAAATGGTATTCCTACGACGAAGGAACCCGGGCGGGTAAAAAAGAAGGGAAAAAGATTTTTTTAAGTTTTTACGCCGACTGGTGTACCTTTTGTGCAAAAATGGAAAAAGAAACCTTTAAGGAGCCGGCAGTTATAAAATTTTTAAACCAGTATTTCATCTCCATCAGGGTGAACACGGAAAAAGAAGGAGAAATTGCACGTAAGCATTTTGTCAGGGGGCTTCCCATGACATGGTTCCTGGAACCGGATGGAGAAAAAATCAGCAGCCTGCCGGGCTATATTCCGCCTGAAATGTTCATCCAGATCCTGCAATTCATCCATTCGGACAGCTATAAAAAAATGACGTTTAAGGAGTATGTCACGAGTCTTGAGAAATCCGAATAGGATTTTGCATGTTTTTTTAAACGACCCTGTCTTGAAGATCCCCCGCTGCTGGTTGCGGGGTATCTTCAATAGCGTTTTATGCGCCTGAAAATCAGCCGAAGGCTGATCGAGAGGATCACCCACCCGCTTAAACCTGTCAGCAGCACTGCAAGCCAACCAAAATTTCGGTATTGTTCCACCTCGCGGGAAACAAGGATGCCGGAAATCCCGAACAGGAGGACCAGGATCATTAACATGATGATCACGGCGCAGGCGGTTTCCGAGTCGTACCAGGGAACAATGACCTTTCGATGAATGGGGTTATGATCAATACGCATGTATTTATGCTAAATGATTTGCACAAAAAATCAAGTTGGAAAACTGTTATCTGAGAAACAGGGGGGTATCGGGGAAAAACGCTATATGTAGATTTTTCCTGTTGACAAGCACAATATATTGAGTTATACAGGAATCACGTTTTAAATCTCATATTTCACTCAATAACCGTTTTTTCTTTTAATCTTATTCGGAAATTCATTTCTGAGGCATAACATGACACGGCCAGAGGATCAGTACTTTTTAAATTCTTTCACAGCACAAACGGGTAACATGGCGGATTCATATTGTTCCGGTGGATGATGGGTATTTATCGTGCCGGTGTATGTTAAAGGAAAGGAAAACAGTAAATGTTAAGCACGGTGGAAGTGAAACAGGTGTTTGAAGAGATCAGGAAACGAAACGGAAGGATCGTGGAATTTGATTCTTCCAAAATAACGGCGGCCATTGCAAAAGCGGGCAAGGCCACCGGTGAATTCGACATACGGGAAGCGAAAAAAATGACGCTCCGGGTTTTGACCCTGGCCCACGAACTGAAGCTGGGACCGGTTCCGGAAGTCGAGGAAATCCAGGACATCGTTGAACGGGTGCTCCTTGATTCGCCCTATTACAAAACCGCAAAGGCATACATTATATACCGGGAACAGCATGCCCAGATCAGACGAATCACCACCCGGGCGCATATCGACCTGGTGGACCACTATATAACCAAGCAGGACTGGAAAATTAAAGAAAACAGCAATATGTGCTATTCCCTGCAGGGGCTGAACAATTATATTTCTTCTGATGTGACGTCCGAGTACTGGCTCAATAAGATCTACCCCCCCGAAGTCCGCCAGGCACATAAATCCGGGGATATTCACATTCATGATTTAAGCCTGTTGTCGGTTTACTGTGTGGGATGGGACCTCCAGGATTTACTGAAACAGGGATTCAAGGGCGTTGAAGGAAAGGTTGAAAGTGCGCCGCCGAAGCATCTTCGGTCGGCTTTGGGCCAGATCGTGAATTTCTTTTATACGCTTCAGGGAGAAGCAGCCGGTGCACAGGCGATTTCAAATTTCGACACCCTTCTTGCCCCGTTTGTCCGGAAGGACAAGTTAAGGTATGAGGATGTCAAACAGGCATTACAGGAGTTCGTGTTCAACATCAATATTCCCACGCGCGTGGGTTTTCAAACGCCTTTTACAAACATTACCATGGACCTTTATGTTCCGGCCATTTTAAAAGACCAACCGGCCATTATCGGAGGCCGGGAGATGAATGAAACCTATGCCGAATTTCAGCCGGAAATGGATTTAATCAACAGAACGTTTGCCGAAGTCATGATGGAAGGCGACGCCAGGGGACGTGTTTTTACGTTTCCCATCCCCACATACAACATCACGAAAGACTTTGACTGGAACAATCCCAACCTCGAGATGGTGTGGAAAATGACCGGAAAGTACGGGATCCCGTACTTCTCGAATTTTGTAAATTCTGATATGTCTCCGGAAGATGCGAGGTCCATGTGCTGCAGACTGCGGCTGGACAACCGGGAACTGTTGAAAAGAGGGGGCGGGCTGTTCGGTGCCAATCCCCTGACCGGTTCCATAGGCGTTGTGACCATCAATCTGCCGAGAATCGGATATCTCGCCGAATCCGAAGACGACTTTTTCAAACGCCTGGACCAGAAACTGGCCCTGGCCATAGAAAGCCTTTCCATCAAACGCAAAATTCTTGAGAAATTCACCGATGGCAATCTTTATCCCTATACCCGCTTTTACTTAAGGGAGATAAAAAACAGAACCAATGTATACTGGAAAAATCATTTCTCCACCATCGGCCTCATCGGTATGAATGAAGCATGCCTGAATTTTATCGGCGAAGATATCGCTTCAAAGACGGGCCAGGCGTTTTCGCTGAAAGTGATGGACCATATTCGCACAATCCTGTCCGAAGTCCAGGAGAAAACAGGAGATCTTTTCAACCTTGAAGCAACACCCGCCGAAGGAACCTCGTATCGGCTTTCACTCATGGACAAGTCCATGTATCCGGACAGCTTTTGTGCAAATGAAGAGGATTATCGAAACGGTGCCGATCCTTATTATACCAATTCCACCCAGCTTCCGGTCAACTACTCGGATGATTTATTTGAAACCCTCGCCCTTCAGGATAAACTGCAATCCAAGTATACCGGCGGCACCGTGCTGCATGTCTTTTTAGGAGAAATGGTGGAAGACGTGGAAACAGTGAAAAATCTGGTTCGAAAGATTTCCACGAATCACACGCTTCCCTATTTCACCCTGACGCCGACCTTTTCCGTCTGCCCGTCCCACGGATACTTAAAAGGACGCGTTGAGTCATGCCCCGCCTGCAGTATGGCCACGGAGATCTATTCAAGGGTCGTGGGATACTTAAGACCTGTTAAACAATGGAATAAAGGAAAACGGGCCGAGTTTAACAAAAGAAAAACATTTAAAGTGGCATGAATCGTCATTGACGGCCGCGGGTTTATACATGGCCGTCGACGCTTAAGAGAATGGCATTGCATTTCGGTGGACTTCAAAAAAATTCCTTCATCGATTTTCCCGGAAAGATTTGTTGCATCGTGTTTGTTTCCGGGTGTAATTTCGACTGCCCGTACTGCCATAATCCCGAACTCGCTCGAGGGGGCGAAAACCGATATACCGAATCTGACATTCTCGAATATTTACACCGCCGGAAAGGATGGCTGGACGGTGTTGTCATATCCGGCGGAGAACCTACCCTGCAGGATGAAATCCCGGCGTTTTGCGAAAAAGTCAAATCCATGGGATACCCGGTAAAGCTGGATACGAACGGCAGCAGACCGGAGATGATATCCCGCCTTTTAAATAGCGGGCTCGTGGATTATATCGCCATGGATATAAAGACCGATCCCCGGAAGTATGTCCCCTTAATTACCAGGCATTGCGATCCTGAAAACATTCTGGCCAGCATCAGCATCATCATGCAGGGAAAGGTTCCCTATGAATTTAAGACGACCTGCGTCAAGCCGATAATTGATGTAAACATCATGGATACGATCACGCAACTGATTCGCGGAGCTGATCTTTATGCCATCCAGCGCTTTGTTCATACGACAGTTCTTCACCCTGAATTTTTCATCGATAACGATCGCCTTTTCAGTGATGCGGAATTTTTGCAGTTGAAATCCTTGGCAGAGGGTCGGGTCAAGACCTGCATTGTTCGGTAGTCCCTCTTCCCTTCATACCGGGCATGTCCAAAGAAGCCGTGTTCCCACCGTCCGCCGCAAGTACGAAAGGAGGGCGGCCCTTCCGGAGGCCGCACCGGTGATGGCGGCGACCTTGTCTTTTAATCGTTTACTTGAATTCATTTCAGGCTCCTTGTTGACCTTAAGGAAAAAAGAGCATAAATATAACCAAAAAAAATGAGCCCTTACACCGGGAATCGAGAGTTGTTGTGTTTGTCGGGCTTTGGTTTTAATTTTAAAACACTCAACTCACAGGTCCCGAACTATCCATACTTGAAAACATATGATCCGGTTTGAAAATGTCAGCAAAAGTTTCGGTTCCCACACACTTTTTGAAAATGTGAATTTTCAGATCAATTCCAGGGAACGCATCGGCCTGGTGGGACGAAACGGTCACGGTAAAACAACGCTCTTTCGAATGATGGTGAAGGAAGAGCAGGCAGATACCGGCTCCATTGTTATCCCCAAGCACTATCGATTGGGATATGTGACGCAAAAAATTGAATTTAAAGAAAAAACCGTTCTTAAAGAGTGCATGACCGGTCTTTTGCCCCATGAAAAAAATCACCACTGGAAAGCGGAAAAAATTCTTTTCGGGTTGGGATTTTCCCGACAGGACCTGGATAAAAATCCCTTGGAATTCTCCGGTGGTTACCAGGTCCGTTTGAATATGGCAAAAGTTTTGGTATCGGAGCCGGATCTGCTGCTGTTAGATGAGCCCACCAATTATCTTGACATCACTTCCATCAGATGGGTGGAGCATTTTTTATCGGATTGGCCCCGTGAAGTCATGCTCATTACCCACGATCGGGGATTCATGGACAAGGTGGTGACGCATATTTTGGGCATTCATCGTAAAAAAATCAGAAAAATGCAGGGAGATACCGGAAAATATTACGACAAGATCGCCCAGGAAGAGGAAATATATGAAAAGACCCGGATCAACGATGAAAAACGGCAAAAGGAGATCGAGCTTTTCATCCATCGCTTCAGGGCCAAGGCAAGACTTGCCAACATGGTTCAATCCAGAATCAAGACCCTGGCCAAACAGGAGAAGCGCGACAAGCTTGAAAAAATAAAATCCCTTGATTTTTCATTTCGCAGTAAACCGTTTCCTGGTAAATATGTCTGCATCGTCAAGGACCTGACATTCGGCTATGAGCCGGAAAAACCGTTGATCAAGGGCCTTGATCTGGCCGTGGGGGCCCGGGACAGAATCTGTATTATCGGCCGGAACGGAAAAGGGAAAACAACGCTTTTAAAACTGCTGGCCGGATTACTGACGCCATGGCGGGGAAATATTGCCTATCACCCGGCCGTGGAAAAAGGCTTTTTTGAACAACATCAGGTCAGGGGCCTTGTGGATACACGAAGCGTGGTGGAAGAGATTTTGTATTCAAACCCCGAAGTGGATCCGCAGACGGCGCGGAACATATCCGGGGCCATGATGTTTGAAGGCAATGATGCGTTAAAGAAAATCCGGGTCCTGTCCGGTGGTGAAAAAAGTCGTGTCATACTGGGAAAACTGCTGGTAACACCGGTTAATCTTTTGCTTCTGGACGAACCCACCAATCATCTGGACATGGAGTCCACCGATGCCATGCTGGCCGCTGTCGACAATTTTGACGGTACGGTATTGATGGTAACCCACAATGAAATGTTCCTTCACGCCATTGCCGATCGGCTTGTCGTATTTCAAAATGACCAAGTCGAGGTGTTTGAAGGAACCTACCAGGATTTTCTCGACCGTTTCGGCTGGGGTGAAAATGAGGCCGGTCCTGGGAAAGCGTCTGAGGTCGGTGAAAAAAAGAAAGAAGGTGTCAAATATACCAAAAAAGAAATTAAGCGGTTGCGTTCCGAATTCATCAATGAACGGGCCAAGATCCTGAATCCGTTAAAAGAAAGGATCAGAAAGACGGAAAACAGCATTGAGAACGAAGAAAAAAAGCTTGATGCGTTGACACAGGCCATGCAGACGGCTACGGAAAAAAAAGACAGCACCGGCATCGAAAATATATCCAAATCGTTATTTACATGCCAGTCCCATATTGATGAACTGTATGATCAACTGGAGTGTCTTACGGAAACGTTAGAAGCAGAAACCGCTTCATTTAATATCAGGCAGAAGCAAATGGAAGAACAGTGGAACTGAAGGATTTGAACGGTCCGGTTGTTGTTTGATGACGTTGCCATAATCATTGGGAGAGATCATGGAAAATTTCAGAGACCGCCTGGAAAAGACCTTTGCCGCGACTGCGGGTATCCTTTACCGGAATCGAATTAAGACGCTGCTGGTCGTGGGACTCATCACGGCGGCTTTCTTTACCCAGATTCCCAAAATCACAATTGATATTTCCACCGAAGGGTTTCTCCATGCAAATGATCCCATATTGAAGGATTACAACCGCTTTCGCGATCAATTCGGTCGGGACGAGTTTATTGTGCTGGCGGTCAGTTCCCCGGATATTTTTACCACGGCGTTTTTGAACCGGTTGAAAACCCTCCATGATGATTTAAGCGAAAATGTTCCGTACATCGACGATATCACCAGCATGATCAATGCCAGGAACACCCGCGGCGAGGACAACGAATTGATCGTGGAAGATCTCTTGAAAGTCATGCCCCAAAACAATGCCCAGGCAAAAGAGATTGCCTCACGGGTGGTGGACAACCCGCTGTATAAGAATATGCTGGTTTCGGAAGATCTAAAAACCACGACAATCGTTATCAAGACCCAGACATATTCTTCAATGGGCCGGGAAGATGATGTTTTGGCGGCATTCTCGGATTCCGGCAATGTCCCGGGAATGGACATCGGGACCGATTTCGGCCCGGCTGAAAAAAAATTCCTGACGGACAAGGAAAACAGCGAGGTCGTCAATTCGGTACAACAGATCATCAAAAAATACCAGGCTGAAGATTTTGAAATCAGCATGGCCGGATCGTCGGCAGTAACCCATTTTTTAAAGCAGTCCATGATGAAGGATGTCCGGCGCTTTGTCGTCTTGGTACTGATTGCGGTGGCGTTATCCCTCTACCTGATGTTCAGGCGGATATCCGGTGTGATATATCCGCTGATGATCGTTGTTGTGTCACTGTTGTCCACCATTGCCGTTATGGCGATATTCAAGGCGCCGATTAAACTGCCGACGCAGATTCTGCCGTCATTTATACTTGCCGTCAGCGTCGGGTATTCCGTCCATATTCTTGCAATTTTTTTCCATCAATATGATCAGGGCTTTACCAAAGAGAATGCCATTGAATATGCCATCGGGCACTCCGGCCTTGCCATCATCATGACAGCCGCAACAACCGCTGGAGGACTGCTTTCTTTTTCCACATCCGAAGTAGCGCCCGTGGCCGATCTGGGTGTTTTTGCCGGTGCAGGGGTTTTGCTGGCCATGATGTATACCCTTGTCCTGCTGCCGCCGCTTTTAGCCCTTACCCCGATTAAGGCCGGAAAAAGAAAAATGAATCCCTCGCATAAACCGGTGATGGACAGGATCCTTGGGGGTATCGCCGGTATTGCGATCAAACATCCCCATAAAATATTGCTGATCATGCTGATCATAACCGTGGTTGCCGTTATGGGAGCGGTTCAGCTTCAATTTTCCCATGACATATTAAGATGGCTGCCGGAAGACAGCTATGTGCGGGTGGGAACGGAAAAAATCGACAAGGTGATGCGCGGCTCCATCACCCTTGAGGTGGTTTTAGACACGGGCAAGGAAAACGGCCTTTATGATGTGGACCTGCTCAACCGGCTGGAAAAAACCATCGCATATTTAGAAAATCTTTCGCTGGGAAAGGTTTTTGTGGGCAAGGCCTGGTCTATCAGTACCATCCTCAAGGAAATAAACAGGGCCTTGAATGAAAACAGGAAGGAATTTTATGCCATACCCCAGGACAAACAACTGGTGGCCCAGGAACTGTTGTTGTTTGAAAACAGCGGTTCGGATGATCTTGAAGATTTCACCGACAGCCAGTTCAGCAAAATCAGATTGATGATCAAGGTACCGTTTGAGGATGCTGTTGCCTACAATCGATTTATTGAAGTCGTGAATGACTACCTGGAGAAAACCTTCCCGGAAGTCGACATTACCGTCACCGGCATGACGGCGCTTTTATTCAGAACCATGACCCATGCCATAAACAGCATGGCAAAAAGCTATGTTTACGCCTTAATCATCATCACCGCATTGATGATTCTTCTCATCGGCCGGTGGCGTATCGGGCTGATGAGCATGGTTCCGAATCTCTTCCCGATTATCGTGGCCCTGGGCATTATGCACTGGTTTGATTTTCCATTGAACCTTTTCACCATGCTTGTGGGGAATATCGCCATAGGCCTTGCCGTTGACGACACGGTCCATTTTATGCATAATTTCAGGCGTTACTATGAGGAAAAAAAGGATGCTGAGCAGGCCATTATCAATACGCTTCATACAACCGGAAGGGCCATGCTGGTGACGTCCTGTGTTCTGTCCATGGGATTTTTTATTTTCATGTTCGCCAGCATGTACAATATTTTCTATTTCGGCCTGCTCACCGGCATCACTATTATCATGGCACTGCTGGCGGATTATTTCATAGCGCCGGCATTGATGATCCTTGTCCATCGAAAAACAACCTAACCCGTCAGGCGGTGAGGTTGTTTACAACCCCGGAGGAGACTATGCGAAGAATCATTTTGTTAAGTGTCGTTATGTTTGCGATTTTATTGATAAATCACATGGCTATGGGGCAGAACGATGATCCCGAGGCTCGTAAAATCATGGAACAAGTGGAGGACCGGGACACCGGGGATAATATGACCGCCCAAATGGAGATGATCTTAATCGACAAAAAAAACAAGGTGCGTATTCGCAAACTCCGGATGTTCAGCAAAGATAAAGGGGAAGATACGTACAAACTGATGTTCTTTGTCCATCCTGCTGAGGTAAAAAATACGGGTTTTTTGAATTATGACTATGACGATCCGGACAAGGATGATGATCAGTGGCTGTACCTGCCGGCGCTGAAAAAAACAAAGCGGATTGCCGTAAACGATAAAAGCGGGAGTTTCATGGGATCGGATCTGAACTATTCGGATATGACCTCAAGAGACCTCGGTGATTATGATTTTTCATTTTACAAAACCCGGGAAACAGAGGTGGGAGGCCATAAATGCTGGCTGATCATGGCCACCCCCCGATCAAAAAAAGTCATCGATGAAACCGGATACAGGAAGTCTCTTCTTTTTGTCCGCCAGGATAATTACTTTGTAATCCGATCGGTCTCGTGGGAAGAACGGGGGGATTACATCAAATTCATGGAGGTTAAAAAACTCGACCGGATTGAGAATATCTGGGTGGCCACGGAACTCCATGTTGTTCGGAAAAAGGGGAAAATACCGGTACATAAAACAGAACTTAAGTTAAACGACGTAAAGTTCAATCAGGATTTGTCATATGATTTATTTACATTAAGACGGCTTGAAAAAGGACTCTAACAAGGACGGCCTCATGAAACACAACAGGATAAAAACAGGTTCCGTTGTACTGACGGTTTTTGTGGTTATGGCCTTGCATCTCTCCGGAATTTGGGTGCAGAACCCGGGCTTTGCCGAAGATCTTTCCATAAATGCAGCCGAGACGGGCAGTCTGAATGAATTGCTCGAGGGATTTGATGATATTAAAAGCGATGCTGCATCGGATGAAGGGATAAAAACCGATAAGGAATACCAATCCGTGGAAGAACCGCTGCCTTCACGGTCTGCAGGATCCGTTCACCCCTCCTCTCGCTTCAGTCTGGACGGGTATTTCAAGATCGGTTCGGCGTATAATTTTGCCCATGACAAACCCGATCCCGGTGAAACCGACTGGCGGGGATTGTCCAAGCTGCGCGGAGAGCTTCAGCTCGAACTGAATATCAGGTTTTCGGATAGGTGGCAGGGACTCATCAGCGGAAAAGGGTTTTACGACGTTTCTTACAGGATCAACGGCAGAGCGGATTATACCGACGACGTGCTGGATCATTATGAAGACGACCTGGAACTTCGGGAAACATACATCATCGGTCGTCTGAATCGATACATAGACATCAAGTTCGGACGCCAGATCGTGGTATGGGGCAAATCCGACACCATCCGGGTAACGGATATTCTGAATCCGCTGGACAACCGGGAACCCGGCCTGACGGATCTGGAAGACTTAAGACTGCCCTTGACCATGACCAAACTGGATTACTATTTCGGATCGTGGAACCTGTCGGGAATCGCCGTTCACGAAATCAGATTTGACAAATACCCGAAATTCGGCAGCGATTTTTTCCCTTTCCCCGGCCCATTACCTGAAGAGGACAAACCGGCTCACGGGGGGGATAACACGGAGTATGCCGTAGCATTGAAAGGAACCTTCTCGGGATGGGATGCGTCGTTTTTCTATGCAGATGTTTTCTGGGACATGCCATATCTTAAAATCGTCAATAATACGTGGCCCATAGAAATACGGTTAAATCATGCAACCGTCTCCATGACGGGGTGTGCCGTCAATATGGCCCTGGGGAACTGGATTTTGAAAACCGAAGCCGCCTATATCGACGGGCTGGAATATTTCAACAATCCCAAGGAGTCGTATTCAAGGACAGATGCCATGGTGGGCATTGAATATTATGGATTTGACGACATGGTGATTATCGTGGAGGCGGCGAACCGGCATATCAACGGATTTGACCGGGTATTGGAACGGTTTCCGGATCAGGCTCAAGAAAACGTATTCCAGTCAGTGGTCCGGATATCGCGGACTTTTCTAAATGAGACCCTGGAACTGGAAGGCCTGTTATCGTTTTTCGGTACGGATGGAAAAGATGGAAAATTCCAGAGATTTTCCTGCGAATATGATCTGAATGATGCCATTAAGCTGCTGGGCGGCGTACTCCTCTACCAGACCGGTGATTTGCCGGAATTTACCGACATCGGCGATAATGACAGGCTGTATTTCGAAGTGAAATACAACTTTTAGCCGGAATGCCGACTACACGCCGGTCCTGAAAAAAGGCGAGATGCCCAGGTAGATGCCGAAAAGAATCATAAACAGTCCGCAACAGCCGAGTATGGTATAGTAGGCTTTTTTATTCAAATGACGGATGCCGAAAAAAGCCAGGGTGGAAACAATGACATACCATAACAAATCCCCTGTTTCATGCCCCAGAAAAAACGCTACCAGCTTTGAACCGTTTTGAAAGGAAACATCGAACTGGACCATGAAGGCAAACCCGATGGTGGCCCACCATACCCACCAGTAGGGATTTGCCATGGATACCATGATGCCTCCCACCACCGGATTATCCAGCCTGTTTTTATTGTTGCCGGTCCCGTGATCTTTTTCCTCCGGGGACGTATCCATAAAATCCGTTGAAATTTTTCCAAGCCGGATATCGCGGATTATGGATGCCCCGAAATAGAAAAGAATGGCGCCGCCTAAAACCCCGATAATGCGGACCATGATGATATTTTTCAGAACAAATGAAAAACCCAGCAATAACAAGAGGATGATGCCCATTTCCAAAAGGGCATGGCCGGTGACGATCCAGACCCCCATCAGGTATCCATGTTTATGGGTCCGGGCGGATTTGATGATGGTATAGGTTAAAAGCGGGCCGGGAGCCATGGCACCGGTCAATGCCGTTAAAAATGAAAAGGAAAAAACTCCCCAGAATGCTGGTATGAAACCAATGGGTTCTCCAATCATCCGAATCCTTATTTAAAATGAGTTTTCATGGAAAAACTCGCTGATTTCCCTTCTTTTGGGCGCTGGTGAATCCTTTGCCGGATATCCCAGGGGAATCAGCACCGCAAGCTCGTATCCGTCAGGTACGTTTAAGACGTTCTTGGCTTTATCATGATCAAACAGCCCCACGATAACCGTTCCAAGCCCCAACTGATGAGCCGCCAGACAGATACTCTGGGAGGCAATCCCCAGGTCGAACATGAACCAGTCGCCGAATTTTGTCGTCACCTGGTCTTTATAAAATCCGGAGCTGTTTTGTTTTCCGCATAAGGCGAGCACCACCGGTGCACCGGTAATCGCGTTGGTGGCAGGATTTTTCGGAGCAATGGTTTCTTTGAGTTTCTCTTTTATGGCGCCGTCTTTTACCGCAATGATTTCCCAGCATTGGGTGTTGGCCCAGGACGGGGACCATCTGACCGATTCCAGGATCTGATTCAGCAATTCCTCCGGGACGTCTTTTTCCTGGTATTTACGGATACTTCTTCTCCCTTTTACAATTTTCATAAAATCCGTCATTTCACAAACCTCCTATGACTGATGGTCATTAAAAGTACTGCACCGACAATCCAAGAATGCCTTTCCATAAACCGAATAAAAAAAAGGGGCAACACCATTTACACCGGTATTGCCCTTAAAAATGAAACTTTTTATTTATGAACCGCAGCCATCGGCACTCCCGCATCCTGCACAGCCGGAAGCCGCACCGAAATCAATGCTGCAATCGAGCTTAAATCCCATCCCCTGGAAATCCACCTTAATGGGCTTGGCTCTTTCTAAAAGATCTTTGTCGATGATATATTCAAATCCGTCGATTTTAAAACGATCGTCCGTGCTTTTTGGCTCATCCAGAGCCATTGCCAGGGAAGGACCGCCTCATCCGCCTTCGTTCAGAAAAATCCTGATGGGAGAAACTTCTCTCTCCTTGAAATACTCGGCAACTTGTTCCGTCGCCTGTTTCGTAACCTCAACCATGACGCCCTCCTTTGGAATAATTACCGGATGAAAAAGAATTTACAGCCGATAATGATTATCAAGTTTGCCATCAACATAGTGATAAGAATCGGATTTGTCAATGAGGAAAAAAAAGAAAATGGATATTTTCAATGGAAAAACAGGAAAAACCCATTATGCCCTTTCATCTCATGCCTTTTGGTCCCGCTCTTGCCGGTTTAAAAATGGTGATTGGAAATGAAGTTGACAAAGGGAAAATGGGTTTTTATAATTTTTCATATTGCATTTCCCGGCCATAACGATACAACCTGCTTTAATTCAATGGGGTTTTGCCATGCCTATTTATGAGTTTTATTGTAATGACTGCAATATGATTTTTAATTTTTTTTCAAAAACCATCAATACGAAAAAAGTTCCCAAATGCCCTAAATGCAAAACCAAAAAACTTACCCGGCAGGTCTCCCTGTTTTCCTTTACCGGTAGGGCAAAAGAGCCGGGTGAGGAAGATGATTTGCCGTTTGATGAGACCAAAATGGAGCAGGCAATGGACTTGCTGGCAGGTGAAGCGGAGAATATCAACGAGGATGATCCGAAACAGGCTGCCGGTTTGATGCGAAAACTGTCCGACATATCGGGTCTTAAACTCGGTTCAGGTATGGAAGAAGCGCTCAGCCGAATGGAAAAGGGAGAGGATCCCGACAAGATTGAGGCTGAGTTGGGGGATATTCTGGAAAATGAAGATCCCTTTACGATGCCGGGGCCCAAGGGAAAGCATGGAAAATCAACTTTATCCCGGCCGGTACATGATGAAACCCTTTATGACCTGTAATTTTTGTTCGTGCGGTTTCATATATAACCTTGACCGGCTCATAAAAAGTCGGAAGACGATTTTTTTACGAATTCACCAGCCTTGACAAGGCAAAAAAAAGGAGGCGGCATGGATCCGAAAATATTGGAAAAGATCGAAATACAGCAGGGAGATATTACGAAACTGAACGTCGATGCCATTGTAAATGCCGCCAATACCTCGCTTCTCGGAGGAGGCGGTGTGGACGGTGCCATACACCGGGCCGCAGGTCCCCAATTGCTTGCCGAATGCAAAACCATCGGGGGATGTCCCACCGGGGAGGCCCGCATTACCAGGGGATACAACCTCCCTGCCGCTTATGTCATCCACACGGTGGGGCCGGTTTACCGGGACAGACCCGGGGATGCCCGGTTGCTCAAAAGCTGCTATCAAAACAGCCTGGACCTTGCCCAAAAAAACAATGTGAAGTCCATTGCCATTCCTGCCATCAGTTGCGGTGTTTACGGCTATCCCATTGAAAAAGCTTGTAAAATTGCCGTGGATACGACCCTGCAATTTTTACAGGACAATGATTTGCCGGAAAAAGTGGTTTTTGTTCTTTTTTCTGAAGATGATTACCGGGTTTATAAGGACTATGTCACCCGAATCAGCAGATGATATAACCATTCTAAAAAAACCGCGTTTCCCTTGACGTTTCAGGATAAAACGGATCGGGAGGTGCTTAAGATATTTAATATACTATATATTCGATTTTATCAGGGTTGGAAATACAAAATATTGTGTATGGTCCGGTTTTATTCCTACCTGTTATGTATTGACAAAACGATAAAATTGTAATACGTAGAACAAAATTTTTTGACAGGGGTGCGGATAAAAAAGGAGAAAAGGGATGAGAAAACACAGCTTATGGATTTTGGCGTTAGTCGTAGCACTGGCCTTTGGCGTCGGTACGGTAAGTGCCCAGGAAGTGAGCGTCGGGTATCAGGGATTTATCGGAACAGGCGATAATTATCTTAGCGGTCTCAGTGTGCGCGGCTGGTCTGATCAGGTCGGGTATGAAGGCACCATTTTTTATGGCCAGGTCGATGCAGATCTTGGTCTTGGTGGTGATTTTGAGGCCGATGTCTGGTTGCTGAATGCTCAGTTGATGTATGCGGCTGTTGTCAAAGAAAACAGCAAGTTTTATGTTGGAATTGATTTCGGTTACGGTCAATATGATATAGATAATGGAGCTGACGACGATTTCTGGATGGTCGGGCCGCTTTTGGGTGCTCAGTACAGCTTCCAGGGACTTCCTGAACTCGGTTTCAACTGGGAAGTTTCATATGAGTTTTTAAACATTGAAAATGATGACGACGATATGGATTTAGACTTAAGCGGAATCAATGTGACTGTAGGTGTTCATTACATGTTCTAATCCGATACAATCAAAAAGGCTTGTCTTAACAGAGGAATAAACCACCGCACCCCAAAAAACGAAACGCCGGGCCGTATGGACCCGGCGTTTCGTTTTTAAATTTTTAAGGCTTATACTTTTAAGGCTTATACTTAGTCTTCGGAACCTGACCTTTCTTACCCGTCTCCTGACAGGATTGCCGCATTCAGGTTGAAACCCCCATCTTGGGCAGGATATAGGCCTGCAGCAGAACCCATATGCCCAGAAAAATCAAAAAGAGTAGAATAGCGCTCATATATTTCCCCCGGTATGATTTTGTGTTTCTGCAAAAATAACCGCTTGTGGATGATTTGTCCATATGATTTTGTAAATTTCGATTAAATACGTTAAAAGAGTTTGGTTAATCGGGCAACAGGCTGTTGGGTTGTTGAACCGGACTAAACGTTTACAACTGACAGTCTGAGCAACCCTAACAGTGAAAAACGACTTGATTGAAACTAAACCGACGGAAAATTGTTATAATCCAATGTTATTAAACCAATAGGAGGTCTGAATGGGGATCGAAAAAGTCAAAGAACGCGTCTATGTCAATACTGCATATGACGGCGCAAATGTGGCCTGTATCCGGACGGACGACG
>CAYLRU010000027.1:0-40910 GCA_964386565.1 uncultured Desulfobacteraceae bacterium
TCTCCTTTCGTCTCCTTTCGTCCAAAAAAAACCACAAAGGATTTTTACACCTTCCTGGTGAATACCCTTCGTGGTTTGAGTTAAATCTAAATTATAATTGATAAACCCGTAAAATCTGTTATACAGTCTTCATGACTGTTGTAGGCATCCCATAACAATAAACCGCTTTTACTGTCAAATAAAAAGTGCTCCGGTCAATCGCCGATTCTCACCATGCACGGTGCACCTCGGGTTTTGAGGGGACCCGCACCGACTCAAAAGGAGATTTTATATGAACTATTCACAAGTTATCTATCATGTAGAAAATTTCGTGGCGACAGTCACCCTAAACCGTCCGGAAAAACTCAATGCATGGACAGACGTCATGGGTGAAGAAGTTCATGATTGCATGAAACGGGCTGCCGAAGACGACGGTGTTCGGGTGATCATTCTTACCGGGGCCGGCCGGGGTTTCTGCGCCGGCGCCGACATGAAGAACCTGCAACAGCTTCAGGCCGGTGGTTCAACCGGGAGTTCCTCCGAAGCAAAAACTGAAATCGATCTCAGAATCAGCAAAAATGTTCCGAAATGTTTCGGCGACCGTTTCAATTTCTTCCCCTCCGTGCCTAAACCGGTAATCGCCGCCATTAACGGGCCAGTGGCGGGTATCGGACTGGTTGTTGCCATGTTCTGTGATTTTCGGTTTGCCTCGGATACGGCCAAAATCTTGACCGTATTTTCAAAGCGGGGCCTAGTGGGGGAATACGGCATCACATGGATCCTCGGCCGCACCGTCGGCATCGGAAATGCGGCGGAACTGCTGTATTCCGGACGTATCGTCGAGGCGGAAGAAGCCTTGCAAAAGGGCCTGGTCAGCAAGGTTTTTCCCCATGATACATTTTTAGATCGTGTCAGGGCCTATGCAGAAGATATGGCCGTGACATCGTCTCCCCGATCCATCCGAATGATGAAAATGCAGATTTTCAATGATCTTTTCTGGACTCTGGAGGATTCCATTCGTGCCTCAAAGGAAGAAATGGTGAAAAGCTTCGATTCGGAAGATTTTAAGGAAGGTATTCTGCATTTTCTGGAAAAAAGAGGGCCGCGATTTACCGGCCGTTGATGACTTTTCCCGGCTTTAATTCCGGAAATCCGGAAAGGGCAAAACGATTTCAAACAGGTTCGGTAGTACCGGAGCCGAACACCCGTTATACCATGGGTCCGGATTTCATCTAATCCGTGACCGGATGGGCCGGTGGTGGGCATGCAAAAAAATAAACCGATAAGGGAAGTCTTTTTAGCCATATATAGAAAGGAGAGGCCATGATGCAGGTCGTCGTCATTACAGGACTGGCCCATGGTATGGGAAAACATGTGGCGCACATACTGGCGGATAAAGGGTATGCCATTGCCGGATTCGACATGGACGCCCAGGGAATTGAAATTCTGAAGAAAAACCTCGGTGATGCCGGCAGGCAGCATTTTTTAACACCGTTAAATATAACAGACAGACAGGGAATTCTCCGGTTCAGGGACGGGGTGCTGGAAAGATTCGGACGGGTGGATACAGTCTTGTCCAACGTGGGGATAGGATTTTTCGGGCCTTTTGAAGAGATCGACCTTGAAGGAGCGTTGAAATGCCTGGAAATCAACGTAATCGGTACTGCCGCCGTGTTTCAGGCGTTCATTCCGGCTATGCGGGAAAGAAAATTCGGAAGACTGATCGCCATGTCTTCCCTGGTGGGCCAGATCCCTTTTCCCTTTGAATCCGTTTATACGGCCAGCAAGTTTGCCGTGGAAGGACTGATGGAGTCCATCAAGTATGAGGTTGAGCCCTTTGGAATACGCGTCGCACTCATTGAACCCGCCCAGGTCTCCACGGATTTTGCAGCCAAAATTCACAAGGAGCCCCCGGAGGGATCTCCGTACCGGGAACGAGTGAAACGATTTATCCAGCGGGACCGTGAACTCATTAAGAATGCCCCCACTCCCATGCAGGCGGCCCGGCGTATTGTAAAGGTCATTGAATCGAAAAACCCCAGGTTCAGAAACCAGGTTGATATGACCAGTACGTTTTTTCTATGGCTGAACCGGTTTTTGCACAAACGTGCAAGGGATATGATTCTGCTTCGTCATATGAACATAAAATAAAGGAAAGGCCGAACGCTGAAGGCGCATGCAAAACCATTATTAAAATGATGGCCAAGTAAACAAGATCCATTTACCGGCAAATAATCAGAGGGTCAATTTTTTTTGATTGGCCACAATTGGAATAAAAAAGCATTGACATAAAAATTCCCTGTGTGATAGGATACGATTTATTCAGAAAAATCTCAGCACCTCGCCTCGAATCAGGTTAGTAAGCACGGTTCGGCGAAAAAACAGAGCATATTCGCTGAAGTGTAAACATATTTTTGGGCAGAGTTGCAACACTGCTGTTGATTGACCTTGGACGGGGTTCTGAAACCGCTTCTGGTTTTAAAATGACCCCAAAAAAAACAGGCGGATAAATGGCATACAATACGGGCAGATTTTATTCTTATTGGTACTATTTTTTTAGGACCGGTCTGCCTGTGGTTCGCTGAATAACACCATAAAAGCAAAAAGCCGTGGGTAGACCGAAAACCCGCGGCTTTTTTAATTTTAAAAGGCCGCGGGGAAAAATCCCCCCGGCCTTTTTTGCGAACACCAGGAGGAATTAAACCATGACGATTTTAGGCAAAAAGATTCGAATGGAACGCATCATCAACCGAAACACCCGGAAAACACTCATCGTGCCCATGGACCACGGCATGTCCGTAGGCCCGATCCCCGGTGTCATCAACATGAAAGAGGCCATTCGTAAGGTATCGGAGGGAGGTGCCAACGCCATCGTGGAACACAAGGGACTTGTTGAAGAAGGCCATCGGGGCGAAGGAAAAGACATCGGTCTGATCATTCATTTATCCGCCTCCACCAACCTGTCCATCTACCCCCATGCAAAAACCCTGGTCTGTACCGTTGAAGAAGCCATCAAGCTGGGAGCCGACGGCGTATCCATCCATGTCAACCTGGGGAACGGGCAGGAGAAGGAAATGCTGAAGGATTTCGGGAAGGTCTGTTATGAAGCCAGAACCTGGGGAATGCCCCTTCTGGCAATGATCTACCCGCGGGGGGAAAAAATAAAGGATGAATACGACGTCAAGGTGATCAAGCATGCGGCCCGGGTGGGAAGTGAAATGGGCGCGGACATCGTTAAAGTGTCCTATACCGGAAGTGCGGAAACTTTCCACGAAGTGGTGGAAGGATGTTCCGTTCCCGTGGTGATCGCCGGCGGGGAAAAAATGGAATCCGACCGTGAAATATTGGAAATGGTAAAAGGCAGCATCGATGCCGGGGGTTCGGGGGTTTCCATCGGCCGGAATGTATTCCAGCATAAAAATCCCGCAAAAATGGTACGGGCTATCTCCGCCATCGTCAACGACGGCAAGGATGTGGATGAAGCGCTACTGATATTAAACAACTAGGAGAGAGAAAACCATGCGAAAAATATGGGTAAAAGTAGACCCCTGGGATAAACATATCGTTACCACGGCCCTGGAAGGCGGGGCTGACGGCATCATGGTTCCAAAAGGATTTTCCGAAAAAGTGAAGCAGTTGGGAAAAATCCAGACCATATCCGAAGACGGGGATCTGGTTCTCGGAAAAGATGTGGTTATATTTCAGATTAAAAGCGGCGAGGATGAAGATGAAATCGCCAGGCTGAGCAAATCCCGAAAAGTGGTCCTTCAAACCACGGATTGGACCATTATTCCCCTCGAAAATCTCATTGCAAAAGGGGCGAACGTCATTGCACAGGTAAGCAACCTGGAAGAGGCCCAAACCGCCTTCAGGATTCTGGAAAAAGGAGTTAACCACATCTTATTTCATACCACGGATCCGGTTGAATTGAAAAATTCGCTTTCAGCCCTTCGATCTTCCGCGGATAAGACCCCCCTTCAGGTCGCCGAAATTCTGGAAGTTACGCCCGTGGGAATGGGGGATCGGGTCTGCGTGGACACCTGTACGTCGATGAAGCCCGGCGAGGGCATGCTGGTGGGCAACAGCAGCAGCGGGTTGTTTCTGGTGCATTCCGAAAGCATTTCAAACCCTTATGTCGCTCCCAGGCCGTTTCGTGTCAATGCTGGTGCTGTCCATGCCTACACGCGGGTTCCTGGAGGAAAGACACGGTATCTTTCCGAGCTTTCAGCCGGTGATTCGGTGTTGATCATCGACCATGAAGGAAACACCCAGACGGCCACCGTCGGCAGGCTGAAAATAGAAAAACGTCCGTTGATGCTGGTCCGGGCGTCGGTTGCCGACAGGGAGATCACGACCATTCTGCAGAATGCCGAGACCATCCGGCTGACCGATTCCAAAGGAAACGCCGTTTCCGTAGTGAGTGTTCGGTCCGGGGACAAGGTACTGGTGGCAGTCGAGGAAAGCGGCCGGCATTTCGGCATGAAAATTGATGAGACCATAACGGAAAAATAAGGCGTATAACCGGTATGATAGAAATCAAACCCACACGGATGAAATCCGCCGACGTCACGGTTCCCGGATCAAAAAGTTACACCCATCGGATTTTGATTGCTGCATCGCTGTCCGACGGCATCTGCAACATTACCCATGCCTTGAAGAGTGAGGACACGAACCTGACCAAGGACGGGTTAAGACAAATGGGCGTTACCATCGAGGAAAAGGGAGACTCGCTTTTCGTTCACGGTACCCGCGGTACCTTGAAACCCTCGGACACCCCCATTTATCTGGGGAACTCGGGAACTTCCATGCGCCTTTTAACCGGTGTTGCCGCCATGGGCAAGGGGAAATATGTGCTGACCGGAACACGGCGAATGTCAGAACGGCCCATACAGGATCTTCTGAACGCACTGATGCTCCTGGGAGTGGATGCCCGGTCCCGAAACAACGACGGATGTCCTCCCGTGATCATTAACGGAAGAAACCTGCAAGGAGGGGAAACCCGGATTCGATGCCATATCAGCAGCCAATATCTCTCCGCTCTCCTGCTCATCGCGCCGTACACTGAAAACGGCATGGGAATTGACGTCATACAGGGGCCGGTTTCCAAGCCGTACATCGACATGACCGTGGACATCATGGCCAAAATGGGGGTCGAGGTCTCCCGAAACGGATACGAACGGTTTGACATCAAGGGGCGGCAGGTGTATGCATCCGGCGATTATGTCGTGGAACCGGACTGCTCCCAGGCCGGATATTTCTGGGCTGCCGCGGCCATTTGCGGATCCGGGATCAAGGTCAAAAGAACCACCCGGGATACGCGCCAGGGAGATGTCCGATTTACCGAGGTGCTTGAGATGATGGGATGTAAAACGGTCCATGAACCGGACGGCATTGTCGTTATCGGCGGACCGTTGTCCGGTATTGAAGTGGACATGTCGGATATGCCCGACATCGTTCCCACCTTGGCCGTTGTCGCTGCCTTTGCCAAAGGAACCACCAGGATTAAAAATGTCGCCCATCTAAAGACAAAGGAGAGCGACCGGATAAATGCCACGGTAACCGAACTGAAAAAAATCGGTATCAACGCACAGGCCCACGAAGACGGCATCACCATAGAAGGGGGAAGCCCCCACGGTGCCTGCATCGATACTTATGGCGACCACCGGATGGCCATGAGTTTTTCGTTAGTCGGCTTGAAAGTTCCGGAAATTTTTATTAAAGACGAAATGTGCGTTCGAAAGTCCTTTCCGGATTACTGGAAAGTATTGGCGGATCTTTATCAAAGGGAATGACAATTTAAAGAAAGTGTTGCGTTTTCGTTTTTAAGCATTAAAAAATTAAAGAGAGAAGATCAAATCAAACTTAAAACTTAGCATTGGTGAGAAACCCATCATGTCAAGCTCTTTTGGCAGCATATTTAAAGTGACTACTTTCGGAGAATCTCACAGCCGGGGTGTGGGTACGGTGGTGGACGGTTGTCCGCCGGGACTGGCCGTCAGCAAAGCGGATATCCAGAAACAGCTTGACCGGAGAAGGCCGGGGCAGAGCCGGATTACTACCCGGCGCAACGAGAAAGACGCCGTAACGATTCTGTCCGGTATTGAAAACAACCGGACACTGGGCACGCCCATTGCCATGGTGATCGAAAGTACCGACCAGCGGCCGGCGGATTACACCCATTTAAATAATATTCCCAGGCCGTCCCACGCGGACTATACCTATCAGATGAAGTACGGTATTCGGTCGATAAGCGGCGGGGGCCGGGCCAGTGCACGGGAAACCGTCGGCCGGGTAGCAGCGGGCGCCGTGGCTGAAAAATTTCTGAAAGATATCTACGGCATCGATATCATTGCATGGGTAAGTGCTGTCGGTCCGGTTTTGTCACCGGAAGTGGACATGGAAAAAATTACCCGGGAACAGGTTGATGTCTCCCTGGTGCGATGTCCGGATGAAAAAGCATCACAAAAAATGATTGAAACGGTGAATTCGGTAAAAACAGCAGGCGATTCCACCGGCGGTATCATTACATGCATCTGCAGGGGGGTTCCCGCCGGATGGGGAGAACCGGTGTTCGACAAGATGGAAGCAAAACTCGCCCATGCCATGCTTTCGATTCCCGCGGTCAAGGGCTTTGAAGTGGGGTCAGGATTTGCCGGATCGAAAATGACCGGGTCGGCCCACAACGACCTGTTCGTTCAAAAGGAAGACCGCCTCGGCACCGTCACCAATTACAGCGGCGGTATCCAGGGCGGAATTACAAACGGAGAAATGATAACTTTCAATGTTGCATTCAAGCCCACGGCCACCATTGCCATGGGCCAGATAAGCGCTGATTTTGACGGAACCCCCGTTGAGATCAAAGGGAAAGGCCGACATGACCCTTGTGTTGTTCCCAGGGCCGTGCCCATTGTGGAAAGCATGACTGCACTGGTTCTTGCCGATATGGCGTTAATACAGAAATCGAGGATGTAAAAAAATATGATCGGCATCATTGGATTCGGACGGTTTTCAGCCCTGATGACCCGTTATCTCAGCAGCGATTTTGACATAAGAATTTCAACACGGAAAAACAGGCAGGAAGACATAAAGGCTCTCGGGGCTTTCCAGGTCTCATTGGAAGACGTATGCCGTCTGCCCTGCATTATTCTCAGTGTGCCCATTTCAGCCATGGAAGACATGCTGAGGCGAATTTCTTCCCTTCTCAGGCCTGATACCCTTGTCATCGATGTCTGTTCCGTAAAGACGCATCCGGTAAAATGGATGAGGGATATATTGCCGGATACGGTTTCCATACTCGCCACACATCCCATGTTCGGTCCGGACAGTGCGGCGAATTCCCTGGCGGGAAGAAAAATTGTACTGTGCAGAGAACGCATTGAAGAAGACAGATACCGGAAAATCAAGGCCTACCTTGTCTCAAAAAAACTGACGGTGATTGAGACGTCACCGGAAGAGCACGACAAACAGATCGCAACCACTCTCTCCCTGGTCCATTTTGTGGGACGATCCCTTGCGGAATTCGGCGCAACCCGGCTTGATATCGATACGGAGGGGTACAAAAGGCTGTTACATATACTGGAGGTCACGCAGCATGATACCTGGGAATTGTTTCTGGACATGCATAAGTACAATCCATATGCCAAGGCCACCCGGTCAAAATTCATGGCCGCCATGAAAAAAATAGATATTTTACTTGATTCGACATATGAAGATATCTAGTATTTTATAAAAAAATGTTGACAAACGGGGGAAAAAAGCCGACTATCCCGTCAATATCTTAAGAGGAAGAAATGATGTTTAACACAACTCATATCAAATCAGGAAACAAATGGTGGTGGTGGTGCGCTTGGAGTTTACGGCATGCCGGCGGATCGCCATGAATATGATAACTGGATAAAAAATTCAAAACCGTGGGCAGCCGAAAAGCCCGCGGTTTTTTTTTGCAGAGAAAGAGGGCCGCGGGGAAAACGCGGCCCTCTTTCTCTTCCAGGCGGAAAGCAGGTGAGATGGAAAACAGCAAAAAAAGGAACATGCATATGCGGTTAAACCGGTTTCC
The DNA here is from genome assembly GCA_964386565.1 of uncultured Desulfobacteraceae bacterium. GTDB lineage: Bacteria > Desulfobacterota > Desulfobacteria > Desulfobacterales > UBA5616 > CAYLRU01. The sequence continues at coordinate 8,036 of CAYLRU010000027.1, forward strand.
CGATCAACAGCAGTTCGTGGAATTGTCCAGGACACACAATGTCATTCCGGTCTGCGTGGAGATCCTGGCGGACACGGAAACACCGGTGACATTACTGAACAAATTTTACAGCGACAAAGGTCCTGTCTTCCTTTTTGAAAGCGTGGAAGGTGGGGAACGCTGGGGCCGATACAGTTTCCTGGGAACATCCGCCCGGTCCCATATCCGGGTCTATTCGGATGTTGTGGAAATTTCTGAAAACGGGTCTGTCCGGAAAATACGCCACGACCAAGATCCCCTCTCCGTTTTGAGAAATGTCATGTCGACTTACAAGCCGGCAGACATGAAGAAGGTGCCCAGGTTCTGGGGAGGCATGGTCGGCTATATGACCTACGAGATGGTTTCGTTTTTCGAAGATATCCCCCATAAATTACCAAAGGAAAAGCCCCTGGCGCATTTCATCATTACGGACGAACTGATTGTTTTCGATAATCTCAAAAATACGCTCCTGGCTGTTGCCATTGTCTTTTTAGACGATGAGACATTGCCGGACAAAGCATACCAGGATGCCATGACGCGCGTTGACAGGCTCCTGGCAACCATGGCAAACCCCGTTTCTCCCAAGCCGGATACGGAGCACAAACCTTATCTGGCCGTGCCGAAACTTGATCCGGAAGTATATCGAAAATCCGTTTCCAAGGTAAAGGAGTATATCCGGGCCGGGGAAATCATCCAGGCCGTCATTTCACAGCCCTTTGCCTGTGATGGCTCTCCCGATCTCTGGATGCTGTACCGGGCCCAGAGATATATCAACCCTTCTCCCTATCTGTTTTTTCTTCATCTGGGTGATACGGCCCTGGTGGGATCTTCACCGGAAACCATGGTTCGCTTGGAAAACCGGGTGGCCACGTTAAGGCCTATTGCCGGAACCCGTCCACGGGGACAATCTGAGCAGGAGGACCGACATTTGGCCGATGAGCTGCTCCAGGACGAAAAAGAACGGGCCGAACACCTGATGCTGGTGGATCTGGGACGAAATGACCTGGGACGGGTGGCCCAAACCGGGACCGTCCAGGTCACTGACCTGATGTTCGTTGAACGGTATTCACATGTCATGCACCTGGTCTCCAATATCACCTGTGATCTGAAACCCCAATGCGACGCATGGGATCTGTTGCGGGCGACATTTCCCGCCGGAACCCTGTCGGGCGCCCCCAAGGTAAGGGCCATGGAAATCATTGCCGAGATGGAACAAGAGCCCCGGGGACCTTACGGCGGTGCCGTGGGATATGTGTCGTTTAACGGGAACATGGACATGGCCATCACCATACGAACCGCCTGTATTGAAAACGGGCGCCTCACCGTCCGGGCCGGCGGCGGAATCGTAGCGGATTCCGATCCGGAAACCGAGCGCATGGAAACCGTCAACAAGTCCAAAGCCATACAAAGGGCGCTCATGCTCCTGCAAAGCGCATCAAAGCAAAAGGAGGATTAACCATGATCGTCATGATAGACAACTATGATTCATTTACCTACAATCTGGTTCAATATATGGAGCAAATCGGTGCCGATGTAAAGGTCTTCAGAAACGACAAGACATCCGTTTCGGAAATAGAGGGGTTGAATCCCGCAGGTATTGTTATCTCACCAGGCCCCGGCAGGCCGGAATCCGCAGGCATATCCCTTTCGGTGATCGAATATTTTTCAGGCCGGCTGCCCATTCTCGGCGTTTGCCTGGGGCATCAGTCCATTGCCCATGCCTTTGGGGGAAGTATTGTCTCGGCAAAAAAACTAATGCACGGCAAGATATCCATGATAAGCGCCGACGGCAGGACTATCTACCAGGGAATCAAAAAACCCTTTCAGGCCATGCGATACCATTCGCTGGCCGTACGCGAGGCGGATCTTCCCGATTGTTTCGATATCAGCGCCAGGTCCGATGACGGTGAAATCATGGGGATTCGGCATAAGTCGTATTCCACCGAGGGTATCCAGTTTCATCCGGAGTCGATCATGACACCGCTGGGAAAGCGAATGCTGCGAAATTTTTTGAAGATGACCGAATCATATTGTGCCTGATTCGTTGAATTCAGGTTAACGGATATCAGTCATTTGAAAAAACGTTTTATATCGTCAACAATCAACCATAAACATTTTTCCAAGGAGAACAAAATGGCATTTCGAGAAAGCTTGGCCAAAATCGTCAGCCGAACCGATTTAAGTGAAACGGAAATGGGAGAAATGATCACCGAAATCTTCAGTGGCGGGATAACGGATGCCCAGATCGGTGCCATGATGGCGGCATTGGCCACCAAGGGCGAGACCTTCGAGGAACTTGCCGGAGCGGCCAGGGCCATGAGACGCAAAGCCATTCGCATCCAGTCTTCTGCCAATACCGTAGTGGATACCTGCGGCACCGGGGGAGACGGCGCCAACACATTCAACATCTCCTCCACCACGGCCTTTGTGGTGGCCGGATGCGGCGTATGCGTGGCCAAACACGGGAATCGATCCATATCCAGCCGGTGCGGCAGTGCCGACTTGTTGGAGGCATTGGGCGTCAAAATTGATATTGATCCCGAAATCGTGGAAGAAGCATTGCGGGAAATCGGTATCGGTTTCCTGTTTGCCCCGGTTTACCACAGCGCCATGCGGTTTGCCGCCACTGCCAGGAAAGAGGTGGGGTTGCGCTCAATTTTCAACATGCTGGGTCCGCTGACCAACCCGGCGGCGGCCAATTGTCAACTTCTGGGCGTTTATGCACCGGAGCTTACGGAAATGTTCGCCAACGCCCTGAATTTGCTGGGTGCAAAAAGGGCCTTTGTGGTACACGGCCATGACGGACTTGATGAAATATCCGTATGCGCCCTCACCCGGATTTCGGAATTAAAAGACGGCCTGGTCCGAACATATGATATTTCACCGGAGCAGTTCTTCGCCAGGCAGGCGGATCCGGAAGAACTGCTGGGTGGCGATCCTGAAGTAAATGCCAAAATCACCCTTGATATTTTAAAGGGAGAAAAAAGCGCCCGTCGGGACGTTGTTGTACTGAATGCGGCAGCAGCCCTGGTTGCGGCCGGAAAAGCGGAAAACCCCGCATCCGGCATCACCCTGGCTGAAAACGCCATCGACAGCGGCGCTGCCATGGACAAGTTAAACGCATTAATTCAATACACCCGGGAAAACGGGTAACCGCCATGGGAATCGATTTTTTAAACACGATTGTAGAAGCCAAGAAATCCCAGGTTGCGGCCGCTGAAAAAAGGATGTCCGAACAGGATCTTTTCCGGACAATGTCCCGGGAAAGGATAAAACGTCCGTTTTTTGAAAATCTGGCAAAACCCGGAAAAACGGGCATCAACATCATTGCGGAAATCAAGCGGGCATCTCCTTCCAGGGGGCCTATCCGTCCGGATCTGAATCCTTCCGACTATGCAAGGGCCTACGAAGCGGGCGGGGCCTCAGCCATATCCGTTTTAACGGACGGGCCGTTTTTCAAGGGGAGTCTGGAAGATTTACAAAGTGCGAGAGCAGCAACGACCCTTCCGGTACTTCGGAAGGATTTCATCATTTCGACCTACCAGATCCATGAAGCCTTTACCGCGGGGGCCGACGCCGTGTTGTTGATCGCCAGAATTCTCGAAAAACAGCAGCTTAAGGACTTTCTGGATTTGTGCAACGATATCGATATGGATGCTTTGGTGGAGATCCACCATGAAGAAGATATTGAAACGGCTGCCTTTGCCGGGGCCAAATTGATCGGCATCAACAACCGTGACCTAAGCTCCTTTAATACGGATATCCGAACGGCCGGCCGTTTGGCATCGTTGCTGAATCCCGGACAGGTGCCGGTGGCGGCCAGCGGCATTTCTTCCAGGAATGATATTGTCAATATAACACGGCAGGGGATATTCAATTTTCTCATCGGAGAAAGCCTGGTTCGGGCGGAAGATCCCAAAACCTTTTTACGATCATTATTTTAAACCCGGGTTGAAGTAAAAATGAACACAGCAACAAAAAACCACCGGGCATCCCCCCAGGTTAAAATTTGCGGGATCACAAGAATTGAGGATGCACTGACGACTGCTGAACTCGGCGCCGATGCCCTGGGCTTTGTCTTTTTTCCCAAAAGTCCCAGGTATGTATCCGACGAAACGGTCAGAGACATTATCCGCCGGCTGCCTGAAGCGGTAGCGACCGTCGGGGTCTTCGTCAACGCGTCATTTTCAGGGATCATGAGAAAAGTCGAATACTGCGGACTCACCGCTGTTCAGCTCCATGGGCTGGAGACACCGGATCTGGTCCTCCGTCTTGCCGCGGAAAAGCTTATCGTCATCAAAGCGCTTTTTTCCGGGAAACCGCCGTTCATAACGGATGTATCGAATTACAACGCATCAGCTTATCTGGTGGAATGTGGAAAAGGGGTTTTGCCGGGGGGAAATGCCCTTGAATGGAACTGGTCAGAAGCACGGGGTTTAAGCCGAAATCACCCTCTGGTTCTGGCCGGAGGGCTGACGCCGGAAAACGTCGGTAAAGCCGTTTCCGATGCCCAACCCGATGCCGTGGATGTCAGTTCAGGGGTTGAACTGCAACCGGGAATTAAGGATACACGTAAAGTAAAAGTGTTTTTAGAGGCGGTGAAAAAATCCTTTGTGAATCAACCGAAAAGGATTTTCCGCCATGAGGGTCTCTTTTACCTGTAATTTTACCATAAAGGGCTGGAATCCGCAGTTTATGAGGGGTTTTGAAGCTTACCGTATCAACGGAAAGCTTCGGATGGAATATCTGGGTAATAACCGGTTTATCCGGTGGCTGTCAGCGTAAATTTCCGATAAAATCTGCCACAGCACCAACCCCTTTTTCATCGACAAGCCGGATGGTTTCGGACCCGATAACGGCAATATCCGCCTTGCCCTGCAGAAAGCCCACATCACCCTTGTCTTTTACGCCGAAACCGACTGCCAGGGGAAGCCGGGTATTGCCACGACATTGCTTCAAGTATGCGGTGAGCTCATCTGAAAATGCCGTTTCTTCTCCTGTCACCCCTTTCCTGGCCACACAATAGATAAAGCCTTGTGCATATCCGTCAATGAATCGCATCCGCTCAACCGGCGTTGTGGGCGCAAATATATAGATGGGCGCCAATTGATGATTTTTCATGGCAGCCTGGTAATCCGCACCTTCTTCAGGGGGAAGATCCGGGACAATGGCGCCCGTTAAGCCGGTGTCGGCCATCTGAGATACAAACCGATCCACTCCGTAACGATATAAAATATTATAATAGGTCATGAACAAAAACGGAATATCAAAAGACTGCGTCACTTTTCGGGCAAAAGAGAAGCATCGGGAAACCCGGGTGCCGGCGGCCAGGGCCTTTTGATTGGCATGGAGAATCACCGGACCGTCTGCAATGGGTTCTGAAAAAGGAATCTGAAGCTCCATGATATCCACGCCGGAATTCACCATGGCCTTGATGATTTCAAATGAATCGTCGAATGTGGGATATCCCAATACGATATGGGTCATCAGCAGAATGTTTTTTTCGTTCAACTTATTTCTGATATAGGATTCAAGCACGGTATTCCTCTGCTTTGTCTATAATAAACCGTTTCCATTTGGGATCATCAAAAGCATCGGCTATGGTAAAAATATCCTTGTCGCCCCGTCCGGACTGATTGATGATGATCACCTCATCCTTTGCCAGATCCGGCGCTTCCTTGAATGCCTGGACAAAGGCATGGGCGGATTCCAACGCGGGGATCAGACCCTCTTTTTCCACAGTCAACGACAGGGCCTCCACCACCTCCTTGTCCGTTGCCGCTTCAAACCGCACACGCCCGGTTTCCTTTAAATGCGACAGAATCGGCGAAACCCCCACATAATCCAGTCCGGCGGCAATACTGTGAGTTTCCCTCATCTGGCCGTCTTCATCCTGAAGAAAATAGGTTTTGTATCCCTGGGCTACGCCGATACTCCCGTCCCCGGATTTCAGCCGGGACGCGTGAAGTCCGGTGTTCAGGCCCTTTCCGCCGGCTTCAACCCCCACCAGCTCAACCGGATCATTCATGAATGCCTGGAATATTCCCATGGCATTGGACCCCCCGCCCACGCAGGCATATATGCGCATCGGCAGCTTTTCCTCAATTTTCAGAATCTGCGCCCTGGCTTCTTTGCCGATAATGGACTGAAAATAAGACACCATCTCGGGAAAGGGATGGGGTCCGCTGGCCGTTCCCAGCACATAATGGGTGGACGCCATATTCCTGGCCCAGTCCCGGAAGGCTTCATTGATGGCATCCTTTAAAATCCGCGTACCGTCGGTCACGGGGACGACCGTTGCACCCAGTCTTTCCATCCAGAATACATTGGGCCGCTGGCGCAAAATATCTGTTTCGCCCATGTATATCGTGCACTCAAAGCCGAATTTGGCCGCCATGGTGGCACAGGCCACACCGTGCTGCCCGGCTCCGGTTTCAGCGATCACCCTTTTTTTGTCCATGCGTTTGACCAGGAGTCCCTGCCCCATGACATTATTGGCCTTATGCGCACCGGTGTGATTCAAGTCTTCCCGTTTGATATATATTTTTGCGCCGCCGAAATATCGGGTTAAATTCTCGGCATAAGTCAACGGTGTCGGTCGGCAGGAATAAGACGACATAATGTTTTCATAAGATTCCCAGAATCTGGAATCATTTTTTGCTGCCGTAAAAACGGCTTCAAGTTCGTCAAAGGTTGCCGTCAGTATTTCGGGAACAAACGCCCCGCCGAATTGATCGTAATAACCCCTATTTTTCATCATGCATTCCTCCGAGCGTCTGGGAAAAAACAAACCGGTCCGTACGGCAGAAAAGATCGGAATAGACACCGTTTTTGACAGCAGGGAAATCGATAAATCGGCTTACCGACAATATTGGTGTGTCTTTCGGAATTTCAAGTAATTTTGCTTTTATGGAATCGGGATATTCGATCTTGAAATTCTGCCTGCCCCCTGACGGTTTTAAATAAAAATAATCCGAAACGATTTGCGAAAGGGACCGGCCGGACAAATTGAACCGATCGATGCCGCTGAACAGGCCCGGATGCAAATAGATGTCCTCCAACAACACCGGTTCATTTTCGACATAACTGATTCGTGAAAAAAAATAGGCTTCCCCGTTGGAAAATGGGTTGTCAGAATCCCGGTCAAATGTCATCAGCCGGGTCTGGCATACGATTTTTGACATCATGGGAATCCCCTTTTTCCGGAACGCTGAAAGGGTGCCGGCCAGGCTGAAAAGATCCACTTCCCTGTGTTTGTTTCGCACAAACGTGCCAGCGCCCCGTTTCCGCCGCAGAATGCCTTTTCGAATCAGCATATCTGTGGCCTGTCTCACCGTGGGCCGCCCGACACCGTACGTCCTGGCCATGTCATGTTCCGAAGGGATTTTGGTTCCGGGTGAATATTCACCGCTTCGCACCTTCTCACTGATGATATCCGCAAGCTGCCGGTACAACGGCAGGGGTGAGTCCGTATTCAGCATCATTTTTTCCTTTTGGCAATTTTCTCAGTTGCCGGGACACTTTTCCACTGGTCAGGTGTCATTACCACGAAGGCAGGAATCCAGGTACCAATGACCGGATAAGGTATCCACTCCTTGAGCATGACGGAAATATGGGTACATACATCCCAATCCGCCGATCATTTTAAAACTGTCATAAAATACCTACTATTGGTAAAGTTGTCAATACAATTTTAAAAAAATTTGCGGGCCGGGTTGACGACAGATCACTTCGGATGTATTAATCTCAATTAATTTTATAAGCATATCACAGGAATTTACATGACGCCGCATGAAACCGCAAAAATCATTCACCGGGAGTTGTCTCCCGTGGTACCCAGGCTGTCCGCAGCCATCAACCGGGCTCTGCTGGATATCGGGGAGGGCTCCATGCTGGTAGGACTGGAACCGGGAACCCATCAAGGTGATCCAGCCTCATTCCAGGAATCAGAAACCGTTTTATTAAAAGACGGGCATCCGGCAGACATCCTGTTTAAAATATCCCGGATGCTCCAATTACTGGAAAACAATTCCGCCTGGAGGGTAATTGTTGACAAAAAACCAAAGCAGACCCCCGGGCAACTGGAACTCTTATATACTCTTTTCAGGGACCACCGATGTTCCGTATAACCGGTTAAGGGAAAACCAGTATTATCAAATATCTTTAACCCTAACCCATAAAACTTGGCCTTAATAAATTTATTGACCGACAAAGCATAAAATGTTAGTCAGAAAAATTTAAGGAGGGATGGCCGAGTGGTTTAAGGCGGCGGTCTTGAAAACCGTTGAGTGTCAAAGCTCCGTGGGTTCGAATCCTACTCCCTCCGCCAGGATGATGCCAACACCGGAGAGATGGCCGAGTCGGCTGAAGGCGCTCGCCTGCTAAGCGAGTAAGTGGTGAAAGCTGCTTCATGGGTTCGAATCCCATTCTCTCCGCCAAAAATAAAACAGCCGATTTTTCCTTAGCGGAAAAATCGGCTGAACATTTTCAACCTCTTTGATCAGACCTCAGAAAACACTGCTTTGGTCCCTAATGCCGTCGTCCGGTTTCTCTTACAAAAAGGACCAGAACAGGGGGAATGAGGGCAAGGATAGCTATAAAATAAATTCCGATTTGTGCATTAAATGCCGTCATGACCACGCCCATCAGCCAGGGAACCATAAATCCGCCGATTCGATTGAAGGTAAACAGAGCTCCGAATGCACTGCCCGAAAGAACGGGTCCGATCTCCTCAAGCTCCATTACGATGGACCTTAACTGGGGCATGCCGCACCCCACGACAAACCCGCCGATTAAATTGACAAGGTAAAGAGGCCACCCCCACAAAACGGCATACAAGGGCAAGGTCAATGCGCTGGCAAGAAAAAACGGCCAGACAAACACCTTTCTTAAACCCGATTTGTCCGAAAGATACGGCCCCACCCCCAGGCCGATTAATAACATCAGTGTGTTCAGCGCAATAAATACGCCGGCCTGATTTTCGGACATGCCTTTTTTGACCAGGTAAGTGGGCAATATGCCGCCAACAGCCATCATGTTTCCGATAACAAAAACCTCGGTCATACAGAGCAGCCATATTTCCTTTACCGAAAACACTTTTTTCAATCCTTCCAGGGGACCGGGCCGCAGTTTCATCAGTTCTGCGATGGCGCCGGTATATTCACGTTCCCTGCCGGCGATGATCCACAAACCCCATAACACAAGGCAAATACCGCCGCAAAGAAACATCACGTTCCGCCATCCCCCTACCATGACAGCCACGGGCGGACCTACTGCAAATCCAAGGCCGGCACCGACAGACACGCCGATGAGAAGGATACCGTTGGCCCGTCCCAGTTCGTCGGGGCCGAACCACATGGCGATTCCTTTGGTCAGGTTGGGGATGATAAAACCGAAACTTATACCCATGAAGAACGTGTACATCCACAAGGCGATATAATCGTTTGCCAGACCTCTGGCACCTGCAAAAATGGAAGCAAACAGCATGGCAATGGAAATGACTTTTTTTATTCCGAATCGATCAGCAATCACCCCGCCGACCAGAGAAAAGAGAAGCATACCCAGTGCCAGGGCCCCCACAATGGATCCGATTTGCGCATAATTCAGATTTAGTTCCTGGGAAATGCGCGGGAAAAGCGGCGGAATAACATTAACCGCAATACCGTTGAAAACCAGGTTGATAAAGGACAGGTAGCCCAACATCGGCCAGCGATAGGATGCTTTTCTTTGATTTTCCATTAATCCAATTTTCCTTTCCGTCACTGAAGTTTGTCAATACCTTAAGACAACTGCAACAGCCCCGGTGGGTATATTTTAATTAAAGGGGCATGTGGAAGATCCTGAACAGCGGTGCAGTTGGATGTTGTTATCAGATTTCACTTTACATTTAAAAGGTAAAAAATTCAAGAAATTCGGATTTTTAATCATTGATCCCCTTTTTGTAGACATTGCCGTACCATTTTGGTATCAATACTCTTATACTGCAGGAAAAGAGACGGGGCTCTTACATATCGGGGATTGACACGGAAAAAAGGTAACCCCATGGAAACCCGGAGCGCTGAAAATGAAGTCAGTCGCCTGGAAAATGCTGTCACCTGCCACTCACCCGCCACTGCCACGTCATGTGGGCACGGGAATTCCCCGGAATAAAGGAACTGCCCAATGAAACATCGGGAAGACAGCTTTAAAAATCACCGGAAAGAGGATATCTTCTATCAATACTGGCTTCCGGAAGGTGTTATGAAGGCCGTGCTGCTCATCGTTCACGGCCTGGCAGAACATTCCGGGCGATATATGAACGTGGTCAACCATTTCGTGCCCAGAGGATATGCCGTGTATGCATACGACCATCCCGGTCACGGGCGGTCTTTCGGATTGAGATGCCATATTGACGGGTTCAACGACTTCTTAACGACTCTTGAATATTTTTCCAGCTTGGTTCGAAGACGCCATCCGGGTGTACCCGTATTTATAATCGGCCACAGTATGGGGGGTGCCGTTTCCGCGGCCTATCTGACCACCAACCAGGATGAATTTTCAGGCGCAATTCTGTCAGGCCCCGCCGTCAAGGTGTCGAACAAACTTCCCAAATTCATGCTACTCATGGGAAAAGTACAGTCAGCCCTCATGCCCAGATCCGGGCTGTGGCAATTGGAAGCAGACGGCATCAGCCGGGATCCGGATGTGGTCAAGGCGTATGAAAGCGACCCCCTGGTTTACAGCGGAAAAATAACCGCCCGCCTTGCCGCCGAACTTTTTTCGGCCATAAGGCGTACCAACGATATTGCGGATAAAATCACCCTTCCCATGCTCATTGTCCAAGGCGGTTTAGACAGGCTCGTGGATCCTGCCGGCGCTAAATTATTTCATCAGAAAATCGGCTCAACAGACAAGACCCTGAAAGTATATGACGGTTTGTACCATGAGGTCTTCAACGAACCGGAGCGCGGGAAAGTTCTGAAGGATGTTGAGGAGTGGCTTTCCGAACATCTTTTATGATGATTGAGAGCTGTAGAATCAAAACAAGAATAACAACTCTCAACTCACGGTTTAAAATTATAAACATTTTTGGTTATAAGCGGTTTCAAAACCTCGTCCAAAAAAATATCAACCTGATGGATCGTTTCCAGTGACTTGATTTTTTATTGGCAGGAGCAAGAAATGAGCTCAATGAAAGACTTGAGTGATTCGCTGGTCGAAGAAATTTTAACCGAAGTTGCCAACGGATTTCTGGGTGAACGGAAAAAGGTAGAAGAACAAATCCGTGTTTTTGAATCCTGTGTTTCCCAACTCAATTTAAAAAGGCGGCAAGTTCTGAAAAAGGCGGCCTTGCTGAATTATCTGTTGCTGAGCCGGCGGCATGTTGAAACTTTTTACCGGCGTATCGGTGTTGACAAGCACCCTTTTGTTGCTGTTGAAGGCCAGCTGGAAAAAGGTGTTTTTTTACCCGAAATCCCTTTTGTAATAAGAAAAATAAATAAATATATTCAGATGGTTATATCGGTGTACAGAATGCTTGTGACCGGGGTGAACGATTATCTGTATGGTAGCGACAAGCCGGATGACGACCCTGTAAATGACAGGGAGCAAATACCGGATGTAAACTTTCGCATGATCATGATCATGGCGGATTTGATCAACGAAAACATTAAAAAACTGGCCCATGGAAAGTCGCCGTCATCGGTGCTTCAATATGCAAGGTCATTTAATCCGGAAATGATGCAAAAAGAAAAGATCACCGGTGCCGTGTCACCGGATTATAAATCCAGGCTCGACGAAAAACTGGCATTCAAGCGAATCGAACCGGACCGCTTACCCATCGAACGGCTTCCGGAAATCCCGGACATGAGCCGGGTCCGTAAAAATATCATCAATTATTGTAAAGACATCTATCCCTTTAATAAATCCGAAATCCGTTCAAGACTCTCCCGCCTCGAGAACATCCTGTCGCCCGGAAAACCGTAAAGCGCCTAACCACGACATTTCCCCCTGCATCTTTCCTTGACATCAGGCGGTTATTGGCATAAATAGACAAGCTTCTTTATAATCTGTCTTTTTTAATGGATCACCTATCTACCTTGATGAGTCCGGCAATGGGCAAAACAGCCTTCTATACTTTAACGGTTTTCTGTGTGACCGGTGCCGTAGTTGTGATGGGGCTCTGGCGATTTAACCGGAGTGCCGTCAGCAATGACTTGACGATTATCAGGGGAACCGGGCAGGTTGAGGCTGCATGGGAAAATCATGACGGCAAAAGCCCCGGGGTGGTGTATTTATATTTTATCCATAAAAACAACGTGAATTTGAGTGCCGAAACCAGGGAAATACCCCCTATGCATGACCCTGTTGCCCGGGGAAGATTCATCGTGGAAAACATCATTAACGGGCCGCGGTCTGATTTGCACCGATCCGTTCCTGGAAAAACACGGCTGAATGCGTTTTATGTGACAAAGGATAAAATCGCCTATATCGATCTGTCGGATGATGTGACAAACGACCATCCCGGGGGTGCCGCAATCGAGCATCTGACGATTTATTCATTGGTGAATTCGCTGATATTGAATATCCCTGAAATTGATGGCGTAAAATTCCTGATTAACGGACGCGAGGCATTGACACTGGCCGGTCATGTTGATATTCGTTACCCATTTTATTCAAACATGGTGCTGATACGATGACGAAAATAGACAAACTTAGAAATATTGGCATCATCGCCCATATCGACGCTGGAAAGACCACCGTCACCGAACGTATTCTGTATTATACGGGAAAGTCTTATAAAATTGGTGAGGTTCATGACGGCGAAGCCGTGATGGATTGGATGCCGGATGAGCAGGAGCGGGGTATCACCATTACCTCGGCAGTGACCACCTGCCAGTGGAAAAATCACGACATTCAGATTATTGATACGCCCGGGCATGTGGATTTCACCATAGAAGTGGAACGTTCATTGAGAATTCTGGACGGTGCTATCGGCGTTTTCTGCGCCGTCAGTGGTGTGGAGCCCCAATCGGAAACCGTGTGGCGGCAGGCTGACAAGTACCATGTTCCGAAAATCGCCTTCATCAATAAAATGGATCGCGTAGGAGCCGACTTTTTTTCCGCCATCGAAATGATGAAACAAAAACTGCATGCCAATCCCCTTGTCCTTCAGCTTCCCGTCGGCAAGGAAGATAACTTTCTTGGCATCATCGATTTGATCAACTTAAAACAAGTCATCTGGGATGAAGATAACCTGGGCGCCACATTCACCATTGAGGACCTGACACCGGAGATGATGAATACGGCGGCGCCTCATCGGGAAAAGATGTTGGAAACCCTTGCCGAAACCGATGATGAGATCATGGAAGCCTACCTGGCCGAAGAGGAAATACCCGGTGAAAAGATTCATGCGGCGATCCGAAAAGCCACCATCGCATTGAAACTGGTTCCTGTATTGTGCGGATCCGCCCTGAAAAACAAGGGTATCCAGCCACTGCTGGATGCCATCGGGAATTTTCTTCCCAGTCCTGCCGATATCCCGCCTATTACCGGGGTTCATCCGGATACCGGCGAGGTCGTTATATGTCCCCATAAAGAAAAAAGCCCATTGGCCGCATTGATTTTCAAGGTTTCCATGGCGGAAGGAAGAAAGCTCTCCTATGTCAGAATATACAGCGGCAAATTAAAAGCCGGATCAGATATCTATAACCCGTTTCGTAAAATTTCCGAAAAACTCTCCCGTATTTTAAAAATGCATGCCAACAAACGGGAACGGATCGAAGAGGCCGGTCCGGGAAGTATCGTCGGGGTTGTGGGGTTGAAGGAATCTTCAACCGGCGAAACCCTGTGCACCAAAGACCATCCCGTTGTTCTGGAACAGATGGAATTTTATGAACCCGTTATTTCCATGGCCGTGGAACCCAAAACCCATGCAGATCAGGAAAAGTTTTCCCAGGTTCTGGACAAGTTTGTCGCCGAGGACCCCACGCTGAAAGTACGGGAGGATCCGGATACCGGCCAGACCATTTTATCCGGAATGGGCGAACTTCATCTGGAAATCATCATCAGCCGGATGCAACGGGAGTTTAAAACCAGTGTCAACGTGGGCAAACCCCAGGTAGTTTACCGGGAGGCCATTCAAACCGAGGCTTCTGCATCGGCGGTATTTGACCGCGATATGGCAGGGAAACATCATTTTGGCGAAGTGACCGTCACGGTTTTTCCCCTTCAACGGGGTGAAGGGGTTCGATTCAGATCGGAAGTTTCAGAAGATATAATTCCGGCGATATTTATTCCGCACATCGAAAAAAGCGTGATGGATTCCCTGGAAACAGGGCCTCTTATGGGGTATCCGGTGGTTGACGTGGAGGTGGTGTTGACGGGAGGGTCTTACAAAGAAACGCTGAGTACCGAACTGTCATACACCGTGAGTGCATCCATGGCCGTCAAGGATGCCCTTGAAAACGCCGATCCGTTTCTGCTGGAGCCAATGATGAACGTGGAAGTCTTTGTCCCGGAACAGTTTATGGGTGAAGTGATCGGGGATTTGAATTCGCGAGGCGGAAAGATCGACGCCATAGAACATAAACTGGGGCTGCAGGTGATCAGGGCGACCACGCCCCTTTCAAAAATGTTCGGATATTCCACGGTTCTTCGATCAGCCACCCAGGGAAGAGGCACTTTTACCATGCAGTTTTCTCATTTTGATAAAGCCTGAACACCATTACAAAAAAGAGCGTAAAGACGTATTTAAGGACCCGGCGGACCATCCGGTTTTTTACGGGGATCCCGCATCTTTTCGAGAATTTCACGGATTTTTTCTTTTTTTATCGGATCCTCTATTTTTTCGGCCGCTCTTTCAAAGTGGAATTTGGCGGTCTTGAAATCCCTCCTGTTCTTGTAATGAAGTCCCAAATGATAGTGAGCGTCGCCAAGTTGACCCAGTTGACCATAAGCCTCGCCCAAAAAATATTGCGCCATGGCATAATCCGGCTTTTTCCGAATTAAGCTTTCAAATGTGTCGACGGCTTTTCCATATTCCCCGAGTTCCAGCTCCGTGCGTCCCAGGAAAAACAGGCCATTGTAGTTGTCCGGGATGACATAAACCGAATCCTTTAATACGGTCAGCGCATCCGGGTATTGCCCGTTTAAAAAATATATTCGGCCGAGATCGCTCAACATGTAAGGGTCCCGGGGATTGTACGCCAAAGCGGTTTTTAAGTATTTCTGCGCCAGTTGACGGTTCCCCTTGCGGTCGTAAACAATGCCCAGACCGTAATTGGCCATGGGATCTTCAGGGGTTTTGGATAAAATACTTTCAAAACGGTTTGCGGCCTTGTTGACATCACCATACAAGGCGGTCAGCCGGGTGTGGGCTATTCTGAAATCCTCTTCACGTGTGGGGCTTTTCGATTCCGGTTTTGCTTCGGTTTCAAGCCAGCTTCCGATATAGGCGATACGATCTTCAGAAGCCGGATGGGTCCTCAGATAGGTGGGGATGACGTCTGTTCCGAACCATTCCGTTTTTCGAATCTTTTTCAACATTTCCAGCAATCCGGCTGCACTGTATCCGGCTTTGTACAGATATTTCAACCCCAGTTGATCCGCCTGGAGTTCATCCTCCCGACTATAAGCCAGTTCCATGGATTGTCCGGCTGCCATGGAACCGATGGTCATGGCACTGGCCGCGGTATCTGAACCGCCTGCACCCAGAAATATGCCGGCGGCAATGCCGGCCATGGTAATCATATTGATTTTTGTCGAACGCTCAATTTTTTGGGATATATGCCGGCATTCCACATGGGCAATCTCATGGGCCAGAATGCCCGCCAGTTCCTCTTCGCTGTCCATGGCTTCAAAAAGACCGCTGTTGATAAAGACATGCCCGGCAGGAGCGGCAAATGCATTATAAACCGGTTCCTTGATGACATAAAACCGGTAGTGAAAGAGATGGTTCGGGAAAACAGACACTATATGCTGCCCCACCTTTTCGACATAACCGGAAATCAACGGGTCATCGATTATTTCGTAACGATCAAACACCACCTTCATGAATTCCTGCCCCATCTCTTCTTCTTTCTGGATGGAGAGGGCAAAAGCCTGGGTCGCAAGCCAGAGGAAAACCACCGGAATTAAAAGAACACCGCAACGGTGCTTTTTTCTCATGTTACACATAATAAATCCTTTTTAATGTCTTAACATTCCCTGGATGATATTTTGATATTATATGAGAACGGAAAAAAATATGAAAGATATATATTTATCCGCCAAAAACTCCCGGTTTTGATTTTGCCATATTTTATCTGCTTTTCAATTACCCGGAATTATGGTATGAACTGCCTGGTTATGGCAAAAATTATCTGCATTGCAAATCAAAAAGGCGGGGTGGGAAAAACAACCACCGCGATTAATCTGTCCGTTGCCCTGGCTGTTTCGGAAAAGCAAATCCTTCTTGTGGACTGCGACCCTCAGGGGAACGCCACCACCGGCATGGGGCTGAACAAGTCCGACATCACCGAAACTCTGTATCACGGGTTAATCGGAGAACGCGATGTTTCGGATCTGATCCTGCCAACAGAAATCGAGACCTTGAAAATCATTCCGTCCCGGGTTGAACTCATCGGGTTTGAGGTGGAAATGATGGCCCAGCCCGATCGTGAAAAATTACTGTTAAAACTATTAGACGGATTGCAATCCGATTTTGACTACATTATTCTGGATTGCCCCCCTTCGCTGAGCCTGTTGACATTAAATGCCATGACCGCAGCGGATTCCGTTTTAATCACCCTTCAGTGCGAGTTCTACGCTCTGGAAGGATTGGGGCAACTTCTTAGAACTATAAAGCGGATAAAAAAACGATTGAACCCGAAGCTGACCATTGCCGGCATTCTGTTGACCATGTATGACAAGCGAACCAACCTTTCCCGGCAGGTCGCTGAGGATGCTGAAAAATATTTCAAGCATCTCGTCTATAAAACGATAATTCCCAGAAATGTTCGCCTGGGGGAAGCACCAAGCTTTGGAAAGCCTATTTTATTGTACGACGCAGCCTCCACAGGGGCTAAGAGTTATTTTTCACTGGCCAAGGAAATTCTAAACAGCTCATAGACGTTTTCAGTGAGGCTGTAAAATGATTCTCTAAACGCTGTCGGCATTTGAAAATGAAAAAGACGAAACAGGCGAAAAAAGCCGGTCCAAAGACCGGAAAAACAAAAAAAATAGCCTTGGGAAAAGGTCTTGACGCACTGATTCCCGACATGGAACCCTTTGATGATCCGGAAGATAAAAATCCCCGGGCATTTTTTGAATGTGATGTTGACCGGATCATCCCCAACCGGTATCAGCCCCGGGAACGGTTTTCCCGGGAAGAATTGGAAGATCTGGGCCGATCCATAGCACAACAGGGGATTCTCCAGCCTCTGCTGGTCAGGAATGCAGGGCCGAACTACGAACTCATTACTGGTGAGCGTCGATTCCGGGCCGCTAAACTGGCAGGATTGTCCACGGTTCCGGTGATCCTCAAGGATGTTTCGGATATGGAAATGCTGGAACTTTCCATCATTGAAAATATCCAACGGGAAAATTTAAACCCCATTGAAGAGGCCGAAGCATACCATCGGTTAATGACCGAATTCGGCATGACCCAGGATCAGGCCTCCAAACGGCTGGGGAAAAGCCGTTCCGCCGTTGCCAATATTCTGCGGTTGAGAAACCTGCCGGATGAAATCAAGAAAAGTATTACGGACGGACTGCTGACCATGGGGCATGCAAGGGCCCTGTTAAGCGCCAAAAACACACCCCAGCAGATGGCCGCATGGCGTACCGTTATGACGAAAGGCCTGTCCGTCAGGCAGACGGAAGCACTGGTGAATCTTCTGAAAAATGGGAAACCCCATACCCCGACACCGAAGTTGACGAAGCCGACATCGGATGATATCTATTTTTCAAGCTTGGCAGAGGATCTTTCGAGGAATTTCGGAACTAAGGTCGTCATTCAACGGTCGGGCGAACAGGGAAAAGTGATATTTGAATATTACAGCAACGACGAACTGGACAGGTTGCTGAAAAAATGGAAAGACAGCAACGAAAGTGATTGGCGTGAATAATGAAACGAATATGCGTCATTGACG
This sequence comes from uncultured Desulfobacteraceae bacterium, assembly GCA_964386565.1. Lineage (GTDB taxonomy): Bacteria > Desulfobacterota > Desulfobacteria > Desulfobacterales > UBA5616 > CAYLRU01. Next base: position 26,164 of record CAYLRU010000027.1, read on the forward strand.
GCCAAGGCGGGGGGATCGGCAGCACGATCATTAAAAAGCTCAAAGAAGTTTACCAGGAATCCATTGAGATTGTCGCCATCGGAACAAACGCCATTGCCACCGCCCAGATGTTAAAAGCCAGGGCAAACCGCGGCGCTACCGGAGAAAATGCCATTTTGGTCATGGTGAAGCAGATGGATGTCATCATCGGACCCGTGTCCATTATCATGGCCAATGCCATGATGGGCGAGGTGACGCCGAAAATGGCTGAGGCCGTATCTACGAGTACTGCCAGAAAGATCCTCATCCCACTGTCCCAGGAAAACATTGAGATTGTCGGAACACCGGCAATCCCCCTGCCCCATTTGATAGACTTGCTGATGAATGAAAATTTAAAAAAATGTTTTGACGATACAGAAGGTAAATAACATGTGTGAAGCCAATGCCTATTTAATTGAAGGTGAAAAAGAGGAACTGATCATGAAGGCGGTTGATATTGTAAAACCGGAGGATGACGGACTAAAATTGGTCGATATTTTCGGGAACCAGAAATTTTTGCGCGCCGCCGTCCATTCCCTTTCGCTCGTGGATCACAAAGTGTTTTTGAAGAAATTAAAATGATCGTTGTAAGCCCATGAAAATCATTCTGGCCAAAACAGCGGGTTTTTGCATGGGCGTCCGCCGAGCCGTTGAACTTGCCCTGGATGTCCCCCGTCATTACGATCCCCCTATTTTCACATTCGGTCCTTTAATCCACAATCCTCAGGTCCTGAATCTTCTGGAAGAGAAAAATATCCGCATTATCAATGAAATTCCCGAAAAAGGCCACGGCACGGTCATCATCCGGGCCCATGGTGTGCCCCCGGAGACCAAGATGCGGTTGAAACAGGCCGGGTATCAAGTCATTGATGCCACCTGCCCCAGGGTCATTAAAGTCCAGACGATCATCGACAAGCATGCCGGGCAGGGATATGCAACGATTATTATCGGTGATGAAAAACACCCTGAAGTCATCGGGCTTTTAGGTTTCGCCCGGGGAAACGGTCATGTGGTCGGGAGTATGCGGAAACTGGATGCGCTTGAACCTTTTGAAAAAGCCGTAATCGTTGCCCAAACTACACAGAATACAAGTTTTTTTAAAGAAATTAAAGATTGGGCACGGCAAAAATATCCTCATTACAAAGTTTTTGACACGATTTGTGATTCCACTGAAAATCGTCAAGCCGAAGTCCGTCGCCTGGCTGAAGAGGTGGATGCCTTTGTCGTCGTCGGCGGTTTTGAAAGCGGGAATACCAGAAGGCTGGCCGGAATCGCAAAAGAATCCGGAAAGCCGTCTTTTCATGTGGAATCGGAATCCGATCTGGACCCTGCATTATTGGCGAATTTACGTTGTGTGGGGCTCACCGCCGGTGCTTCAACACCCAACTGGATAATCAAGCGGGTCCACAGAGCCCTTGAAACCATGCCCCGCTCCTCTGTAAAGGCGTATTTTTTCAATATCCAGCGATCACTGATTCTGACAAACACCTATGCGGCACTGGGTGCCGGGTGCCTGTGCTTTGCCGCATCCAAACTCCAGCAAATTCCCGGTTCTCTTACCGCCATTTATGTTTCCATCCTTTACACACTGGCCATGCATATCATGAACAATCTCACCGGCAGCAAATCGGATGATTACAATGACCCGGATCGGGCCCTGTTTTACAAAACATATCGGCTTCCCCTTGCCGCTCTCGCTGTTATCGCCGGTATTGTCTGTCTCATCGTTGCATTTTCTCATGGCACCACTTCATTTTTGGTTATTCTGGCCATGAGCTTCATGGGATTCTCTTACAATCTTCGCCTCGTCCCGAAACCATTCACCCTTGGCAGGTATTTCCGCATCCGGGATATTCCCGGATCAAAAACCATTGCCATTTCCATGGCATGGGGGATTATCACATCTATTTATCCGATTTTGGCGATTAATAAGCATTTTCAGCAGGCAACGGTCTTCGTATTTTTATGGACCACCTCCCTGGTTTTTGTCCGTACAGCCTTTTCAGACATCATCGACATGCAGGGCGACAGAATCGTGGGCAAGGAAACCATTCCCATCCTGATGGGTGAAAAAAAGACCATGAAAATGTTAAAATATATTCTGGCAGGTTCAACCGGGGTGTTTTTCAGCGCCGGGATATTCGGATGGGTGCCGGACCTTGCCTTTTTACTCCTGATTTGCCCGGTCCTGATGCTGGTTGTTCTTTACACCCATGAGCGGGGATTCGTGTTACCCGGGATCCGCCTGGAGTTTTTAATTGATTCTCATTTTTTACTGGCAGGGGTGTTGACCTTTTTATGGTCCATCATTTGATTTTTTTAAGCTGAATTCGGGCTCCTTGCCGGCGATCATTCGGCGAATGTTTTCCTGGTGCCGGATAAAAATGAACAAGGAGATGATACCAGCGAATACCGTCAATATGCCGGAATGATAAAAACACCAAACCGCCGGCGGCAATGTCAATGCCGCGGACAATGATCCCGCGGAAACCCTTTTCCATAAAAGTGCAACAGCGGCAAAAACAAGGACCGCCGAGACAAGCGCAACCGGCAAGGCAACCAGAAAACATCCCGCAACCGTGGCCACCCCCTTGCCCCCTTTAAATTTTAGAAAACAAGGATAGAGGTGCCCGAAAAAAGCGGCCAGCGCAACGAGTCCGATGAAGAGATCGTCACCGGCTCGACCGGCCCCGGCCGTCATAACGGCCAGCCATACCGGCAGGGCACCCTTTGCCATGTCTGCTAAGAGGGTCAGCACTCCCGGAATTAAACCGGCGATGCGCCCCACGTTGGTGGCGCCGATATTGCCGCTTCCCTGTTTCCTGATGTCTTCGCCGATGAATATCCGGGTGAAAACAAGGCCCCATGGAATCGACCCGAAAATATAGGCCGACAGAAAAAGTACCCAGAACGCCAATGAATTAAACGGTTCCATAATCAACCTGTATTAAACGATGTCGGAATATCATCATTGACCAATCATCATATCTCATATATAATATTTATAATTTTATATCAAGCAGTTACGGTTATGGAAGAAAGATCGTTACATGGAGCCGTTACATCTTCAAATTACGGATGTTCTGGATCTGCATACATTTTTACCCAGAGAGATTCCCGATCTGCTGGAGGATTACTTCTCGGAATGTGTCCGGAAGAACATCCTGTCCGTCAGAATTATTCATGGAAAAGGCCAAGGGGTACTAAAAAAAAGGGTGGAAATCCTGCTGGAAAGGCATCCGATGGTTGAATCCTATAAACCGGCACCACCGGAAGCAGGAGGGTGGGGTGCAACAATCGTGAATCTAAGAAAATCGTCATGAAAATTTTGGTGCAGCGGATCGTGATCCGTTGCACCAAAACCACGATTCAAGCCTATTTAGTATCCATCCGGAAATGGCAGATTCTGATTCCCCGCTAAAGATCGGGGGGGATCTTCTACAGGCCGAGGCCGTACCATCTTTGAGACCACGTACGTAGTTAGCGCTGTGCCGAGGTGCGAAAACGCAGGCATGGGCCGAAAGATGCCATTTATGGATTAACACTAATTAAATACCACAATTGCTTTTCCCGGCGTGGTTTGTTTGCCCTGGGTATTTTCCGTCCAGACGTTGACTTCGACCAGTTTTTCGCCGCCTTCTTCCCATTTTTTCTCAACAACGCCCTTAACGGTCATTTCCTGATCCGGGAAATCCATTCCGCGGTACTGGCAGGAAACCTTCTTGATCCGGCCCTGATGCCCCAACCAGTTGGATACCAGCTCTCCCAGGGAAGACCACTTGAACCGACCGTGAACGATGATGGAGCCGATGGCCTTTGACTGGAAGAAATTATAATCATGGTGCAAGGGATTAAAATCCCCGCCGCCTGCCGCATATTTTACCAATTGTGTAACGCCCGGGGTTTTCTTGATTTCGGGCAGTGCATCGCCTTCTTTAATACTTTCCCATGTTACCGCCATTTTCATTCCCTCCTTAGTATAAGATCACCTGTCCTCGTTCAATCATGACCAATTTACCGTCCTGGTTTTTGTATTCGGCCTCCGTACTGATAATCAGCATCTGCCCGAGTGACTTGCTGTCCCGTACATCCAGTCCGGCTAATTTTCTCACTACCGTTAGCGTATCACCGGCGCAAATATCGCCGAAATATTCAACTTCGGTTCCGCCGTCCAGAACGTTTGTCAGGCCGAACTGTAAGAAGTCTATGGCGCCTTCCTTGGGGCCGCTGAAAGTATCGTCGGATTTGCCGGGAATAAACACAGGAGTACCCAGGTAGCAGGGGGGTGCCGGAAGATTTCGATACCCGGCCGCCTTGGCGGCTTCAATATCATAATAAACGGGATCGGTATAACCAACGCCTCGTGCGAAGGCCCGGACACTGGTGGTGGTCACTTCGTGTGTCCAGGGTGGCGATTCCTTGCCGATCAATGCCTTCCACTCATCCTTAATCTCGATCTTCTCTGCCATAACATCATCCTCCTTTAAAAAACACGCATTAATTATAGTTGAATGGGCATATTGACATATAGTCATTTAAAATAAAAAAAAAAATTATGTCAACATAAATCCTAGCCTTTTCCTTTAATCCCCGGGTTTGCGTTTAATACGGCCGACTGCTGCGATAAAAAGAATCATTGCAATGGAAATTTCGTTGAAAAACACGGAGCACGTCCGATGATAAACCGCCATATGAGAAAATCGTCTCACATCATGGTTCTGTCCCCCCATATTTATTTTGACGGCTTGTTACACCGATTCCAGGGGTTTGGCTTGCCATATATCTTTTGCATATTCCAGAATGGTTCTGTCGCTGGAAAAATATCCCATAAATGCCGTATTCAAAATAGAACGGCGGGTCCATGTATCCGGTTCGAGATAGGTGCTGTTCACTATCTCCTGGCAGTTGATATAATCGCGGTAGTCGGCAAACACCATAAATCGCTCATTGTCTGAAAAAAGACTGTTTAAAACCGGGTCGAACAAATGAGGCTCTTCCGGTGAAAACCTCCCGGAGCCGATCAGGTCAATGACGGCCTTTAACTCTTCATCAGCGTGATAAAATTCCCATGGCCGGTACCCGTTTTCAAGACGCCTGCTGATCTCTTCAACCGTCAATCCGAAAATAAAAATATTCTCCTTGCCCACCTGTTCCAAAATTTCAACATTGGCACCGTCCAGGGTGCCGATAATCAGGGCACCGTTTAATGAAAATTTCATGTTTCCGGTGCCGGACGCTTCCATTCCCGCCGTAGAAATCTGCTGGGAAAGGTCCGTGGCGGTCACCAGCTTTTCCGCCTGGGAAACGCAATAATTGGGCAGGAAAACGACCTTGAGAAGGCCATTGACATCCGGGTCCATGTTAATCGTACGCGCCACGGAGTTAATCAGTTTGATGATAATCTTTGCCATATCGTAACCGGGTGCTGCCTTGCCGCTGAAGATCACCGTTCGAGGAACCATTGATTCGGACCGGCCATTCTTGATACGATGATACAGGGTGACCACATGAAGCAGGTTCAGGACCTGTCGCTTGTATTCGTGAATCCGTTTAACATGGACATCAAAAAGAGAAGACGGATCAACCTTAATACCGGTTTTGCGAAGGATGTAACCGGCAAGGTGCTGTTTGTTTTCATATTTAATTTGCCGCCAGCGCATCCTGAAAGATGAATCGTCGGCATACGGGACCAGTTCCTCGAGGCGGGACAGATCCGTTACCCAACTGCTGCCGATGGTCTCGGAAATGAATTTGGAGAGCAGTAGATTTGCGCTCAGCAGCCATCGTCGGGGCGTGATGCCGTTTGTCTTGTTATTGAACCGTTCGGGAAAAAGGTCATAAAAATCATTAAAGATACGGTCTTTCAACAATTGGGTGTGGAGTTTTGATACCCCGTTAACGGAGTGACTGCCCAGAATCCCCAGGTGTGCCATTCGCACACGCTTTTCCGGCTCTTCCTGTATCAGGGACATTCGGCGAACACGTTCCATGTCGCCCGGATAAATACTTAACACATCGTCTAAAAAACGTTGGTTGATTTCATAGATGATCTGCAAATGGCGGGGGAGAACCTTGCCCAGCATTTCCACGGGCCATGTTTCCAGTGCTTCCGGTAAAATGGTATGGTTGGTATAGGCAAATGTCTTTTTGCAGATGTCCCAGGCATTATCCCAGTCCAGGTTTTCTTCGTCGATGAATATCCGCATCAACTCGGGAATGGCGATTACCGGATGGGTGTCGTTGAGCTGGACGGCAATTGATTCGGGGAACCGGATAAAATCGCTTTCCCGTTTCTTGAATCGACGGATGATATCCTGAAACGTGGCGGAAACAAAAAAATACTGCTGTTTAAGACGCAGTTCTCTCCCCTGTATCGTCTCTTCGCTCGGATAGAGGACTTTGGAAATATTTTCACTGTTTATCTTATCCTCCATGGCCTTGATGTACTGGCCCACGTTGAAAAGATCCAGGTTGAATTCCCGGCTGGACTTGGCAGCCCAGAGACGCATGTTGATGGCATGATTGGTTCTGTACCCGGGAATGAAGGTATCGCAGGCCATGGCCATGATACTCTCGGTGTTTTCCCAGACCGGACGATACCGTCCCTGATCATCCACCCGGTCTCTGACATGCCCGTAAAAACGGATTTCATACAGGTGTTCCGGTCTTTCAAATTCCCAGGCATTTCCGTGCCGCATCCAGTTGTCGCATCTTTCGATCTGGTATCCGTTTTCAAAGACCTGGTAGAATATGCCGTAATCGTAACGAATGCCGTATCCATAGGCAGGTATCTTCAGGGTGGCCAAGGAATCCATGAAACAGGAGGCAAGACGCCCCAGCCCGCCGTTTCCGAGTCCGGCGTCCCATTCCAGTTCTTCAATTTCTTCAAAGGGGCATCCCAGTTCAAAAAGCGCCTGCCGGTAGTCTTCCAGCATTCCCGTATTGACGAGGTTTTTTCGTAAAAACCGGCCGGGTAAAAATTCCATGGAAAGATAGTAAACCCGCTTTGCCTTTTCATTATAATAGGCACGCTGGGTATTAACCCAGTTCGTGACAAGGCGGTCCCGCAGGCTGTAAATGGCGGCCTTCAGGAAATAATATTTGTTGGTGGCGGCGGGATCATGCCCCAAAGTGGATGAAATGTGCTTGAGGATATCCTGCTTTATTGCCTCGATGTGTTCAGACGGGGTATTGTCGGCTGTTTGATTCATGGTTTTACCTCTGCGATATCAAGACAGCGGGACGGCAAACCGTTCCACGTTAAGGGGACTATGCGTCTAAAATCAGCTAAGGCATAATTTTAAATGAAAAAACTATACGTTTCTATTATGGTATTGTCAATTGCAAAGGAATGAGAAATTGTATATCCTAAACAATACACGCTCCGATACCCAATACCAAATTCAAAGGAAAGGACATGGCAAAAGAAATGCTGATCAAAGGCGGTATGGTGATTGACGGCACAGGCACGCCCGGAAACAAGGCGGATGTTCTTATCAGGAATGATCGAATCGCATCTGTTGGGCCGGATATTTCGCCCGGCGATGTCCCTGTCATCGATGCCGTGGGGCTGACCGTTACGCCGGGGTTTATCGATGCCCATACCCATGCCGAATTTATCCTCTCATCCCCCCGATGCAGCGAATATATGACGCCGTTCATTCGCCAGGGGATCACCACCATGGTCACGGGAAACTGCGGTGTTTCCGCTGCGCCGGTGAACGATCGTGCCAGGGAATTTTTAAGATATTACTGGGACAGCCTTTTGCCGGAGGAAGGGCTGTTTTTTACGTGGTCATCCATGCAGGATTTTCTGGACCATATGCACCGGTGGAAAACGCCTTTGAATGTCGCCCAGATGGTGGGCCACGGAACGGTGAGACTCAACGTCATGGGGTGTAAAAGCGGCCCGCCGACGTCTGAAGAACTTCAATCCATGCGCACTCTCATTCGACAATCCCTCGATGCCGGGGCCATGGGGCTTTCCTACGGGCTGACGTATATTCCCGGTCTTTGGGCGGATACCGACGAGCTGATCGCCGTGGGTAAGGATCTGAAAGCCCATAACGGCCGCATCACGGTACACCTTAGAAGCCAGACCGATTTTTTTGAAAAGGCGGTATTGGAAATAATCTCCGTGGCCCGAACCCTGGAAGTCCCGCTGCAAATTTCTCATTATGTACCCTACAGCCTGGAGTATCTGGATCAATTCTTCAAAACCCTTGAATTAATAGAGAAAGCCCGGACCCGGGGACTTGAGATCGGCTATGATATGCTCACGCCGCCGGTGTCTTCAACCACGGTTTGCCATCTTTACCCGGCCTGGATGTTCGAGGGTGGATTTTCCGCTTTTTTGCAGCGACTGGCGGATTTGAAATTGCGGGATAAAATCAGAAACGACCTTGGTGAAAAAGCAAAATGGCCAAGCTGGCAATACAACTGCTGGGCCGATAATATGTGTTCTTATGTCAACGAAGACGGGAAACCCAGCTGGACAAGCATCCGGCTGGGTGGTTTCAGAAGGCCTGAAAATGTAAAATTTGAATTTGAGACCATTGCCACCATCGCAAAACAATCGGATAAAGATCCCTATGATGCGCTTTTCGACCTGACCCTGGCGGAAAAAGGCCGGTTGTATTTTACGGGGTTTTCAAGCGACAGCCTGAATCTTGATGAGCTGGATGTGGCGGCGGCAGCGGTATTCCAGCTGCCGGACTGCTCATTCATGACGGATTCCGTGGGCATCGGCCGGGGCTCCCGGGCCACCACCATCTACAGCACGTTTCCCCGTTTTATCGGCCGGCATGTCCGGCAGTACAAGACGTTTTCCTTGGAAGAAGCCGTTCGCAAATGCACCTCCCTTCCGGCACGGCAATACGGCCTGGCAGACCGAGGTGTTATCAGGAAAAACGCAAAAGCGGATCTGGTCATATTTGACGCAGACACCATCTGCGACCGGGCAAGTTTTTCCGAACCGTTTCAATACCCCGAAGGTATCCACTCCGTCATCATCAACGGTGTGCCGGTATGGCAAAACGGTGAAGAACACATCAACCAGAGACCAGGGGAGATTATCAGAAGACAGGTTTACGGCGTTTAAGCGCCCATTTTTTGTTGACAGAAAATTATGCTTTGCAATATCAGAAACCATATGCATTTTAACCGCACGATATGAAATTGCGCGAATCAACGTTACGCTGCAGTACATCTTAACGGCGGTATTACCTTGCCGTTTTCTTTAAAAGACATAAAGACGACTTTTCATCATGCCGTGGTAAACAGCATAAGAGAGCCGTTTCATATCATCGATGAGAAATATCGTATTCTTTGGATCAGCAAAGGCGAAAAAATCCCCGATGTCATCGGAAAAATTTGTCATGGAATGTATCAGCACCGAAGTACCTCCTGTCCGGATTGTCCGGTATCCCGTGTTTTCCAGACAAACCAAAGTTGTGTAACGGAAAAATGTATCGGTCAAGAAGAATGCCAAGGGCCTCGGCGATTGTTCGTGCCGGGCCTTGGCATTCCGTCATGAGGAGGTTCTCCCGGTGCCGTGAAGAAGACTTTTTGATGTGTTTTAAGGCCTGTGTGCTGTACGGGCATGGCGTCTACCAGGCTTTACGGGAAATGATATCCTTGATTTTTTCTTCGGTTTTTCTCTCAACCAGGATCATCTTCTTCGCCTGTGCTTTTTTGATCTTTTCCGTCAGCGTAGCGATGTCAGCGGGTTTTTCAATCAGGTCCATGGCACCGAGCTTCATGGCCTCTATTCCTTTTTGTACGGTGGCATGACCGGTAAGCAGGATGATCTGAATGTCGGGGTGTGTTTTTTTTAAAATTTTCAGAACTTCAAGTCCGTCCATTTCAGGCATCTGCAAATCCAGTACTATAGCATCAAATGATTCCCTGCCCACCATATCCAGGGCCTCCTTGGGCGAAACGGTCGTGGTGACATTCATTCCGCGGGTTTCCATTCTTTCGGCCAGTGCCGTTATAAATTCTTCTTCGTCGTCAACCAATAGGACTTTTTCCGTCATGGCCTCCTCCTTTTTTTGATTCCAGCAGTTATGACGACATGCGGCTAAAACCGCAATGCCTTATAAAACGATGGTCAATGAACGATTATCAGGTTGAATGTTCAATTCGGCGTTTAAAATTTCCCGGACATGGTTTCCCGTATCCGAAAACAGGGGCTTTTCCGATACCTCCATATTGCCGTGGAGTTCCGTAAAAGCAATACTGGCACGGGAATCTGTTTGTTGACACGTAATGACAATCCGTTTTGGCTCACCTGCCGCATCCATGGCATAATCGAGGCAGAGCCAGATAAGGTAATTTAAAAAAAACGGGTTGGTTGTCACAAAAACGGACGACGGCAAATGATCCAGATCAATGGTCACGCCCCGCATGGATGCAAACCGCTTGGACAAGGCAACGGAAAGACGCAGCATTTCACACACATCCGTTTTCGCTGTACCATTATCCACTGTATGTGCAAACCGGTTTAAATCCTTGATAATCCCGTCCGCCCTGGCAATCTGAGCGGCAAACCGATCCGCCACTGAACTCATGCGCTCTACATTGAGGGGTGCGCCTTTTTGGGTCATCAGGGTCAAATCCTGTATTAATCCGGCGTTTTCATTCAATATGGCCAATACATTTTTTAATTCATGGGAAACAGAAGCGGTCATCAATCCGAAAAACTTTAACCCGGTTTCCCTTAATACACCCGTATCTTTCGTCATGATGCATCTCCCTGTTTTTCCATCGCCTCTTTCATCCGTTCAATCAGCACGTCTATGGCTACAGGTTTGACCAGGTAAAACGCTTCACCGGTCTCGGCAACACCGGTTCGAAAATCATGCTCAGACCCATGCCCGGTCATGAATAAAAATCGCATTTCCGGTTGTTTTTTTTCCAAAATCTTCTTAATTTCAAATCCGCGGACCCTTGGCATTTTAACGTCCAGTACCGCAATGTCATACGACTTCTCATCAGCCAGCCGGATGGCGGATTCCGCCGTGGTCGCATAGTCCACATCAATTCCACGAAATGACAATCGTTCCGCCAATGTGGAAATGAGTTCAACCTCATCATCAACCAGCAATACTTTCATGGGTGTCACCTTTTATTTGCGTTACCGGTTTTAGCGGCAGGACAACGGTAAACGTGGTCCCTTCGTTGATCTTGCTGACCAGGTCGATATCGCCCCCGAGTTCTTTTACCAATCCGTATGTTATGGAAAGACCCAGCCCTGTTCCTCCCCCTGCCGTTGCCCTAGTTGAAAAGAATGGCTCGAAAACGTGCTTTATGTCATCTTCTGAAATTCCGCACCCGTTGTCCGTGCAGGTAATTTTTACGGAATTCTTTTTCTCGAGATCAGCCGTGATTTCAAGTCTTCCCCCATCGCTCATGGCGGCAAAAGCGTTGTTAATCAGGTTTAATAAAATTTGCTGCAATTTTCCTCGGTCAGTTTCAAATTTGGGAATACTGTCCGAAACTTTCACTTCGACCTTGATGGCCCTGTAGTCCGCCTCTTTTTCCAAAAAACCGAGTACTTCCTGTATAACTTCCTTTAAATCAATCAGTTGAATGCTGACGTCGATGTGCCGTGCAAATCGAAGCAGTCGACGGGTAATTCGGCTGCAGCGTTCAACCGAGGAGGTGATGGAATCAACGAGTTGGATCAGCTTGGAATCTTCTGCGTATTGGGCCTTGAAGGTAAACAGATCCTTGATCAGTCCGGCTTTTTCATTGATTATGGCCAGGGGGTTATTAATTTCATGGGCAATTCCCGCGGCAAGTCGGCCGATAGTTGCCATTTTGTTGGAATACTCCAGCATATGAAGGTATTTTATCCGTCTCTGGTCCGACAGGATCAACCGTCTGACCATATACGAAATGGCAATGAGAATCCAGACAAGTACAACGGTGATGCTGATGATCAGGTAACGGATCAAGTCCATCCGGGTTTCGCGCCAAGGCTCCATGAGTTTGTTTTTCTGTTCAACCGCCATGAGAATGAACGGCGTTTCAGGAATATAAGCATAGCTCACGATGCAGACCGAATAACCGGAAATATCGACTTCGATCACATTGGTATGCGGCGTGGCTTCAGGAACGGGAAAGGGTATTTTTTGAAATACATCACCAAAATACCCTGACCGGGTCTGGAGCAGGCCGTTGGAATTGATGAGAAACATGTCCCCCTCCCCCACCTCCTCGTTCTGGGGAAGCATACTGGACAACTGATGTTCCAATGTGGCTCTCAACACATAAAATGACCCATCTGGAAGGTCATGCTTGATGGCAATGGCGAGGTGGGGAACATTTCGGTAGCCCAAAAATACATCGCTGATATAAGTGCCCCGGCTCAACACCTTTTGAAACCATTGTTGTCCGCTGTAATCCTTGCCTTCCAGATTATAGGGGCCTTTATAGGTTATCTGGTGTCCTGTTGCATCAATTACCCCGATATCGGTAAAATCACCAAACCCTTTTTGAAGGTTTGTCAAAATATCGGTCAGTCGTCCTGAATCTTTTAACGCTTCGTATGAATTATCATAAACCGTAAATAACAGGGCTGATTTCCGCTGATTCAAAAAAAAGGAAACAGACCGCCAGTTTTTGGAAACAACCCTGGAGATCCTCAACATGGCTTCGGATTCCACCGAATGTTTGGTGACGTTATAGTCGATCAGGGCAAAGAAGACCACCGGCACGATAGCAAAACCGGATGTCAACAGGACGAAGAATATCCAGATGCGGCGGAAATTAAGAGTCTGCCGCAAAAGAGAAAATTCTTCCTCGTGCTGACTTTTGTTTTTGATATCTTTAACCTTTGCAAACATCGGTGCAAAGCCTCCAAGGGATCCCTGTTTTTTTTACAAAACCCCGGTATGTTGAGGCGGCATCAAGTAACAACACGAGGTCGCGAAAGTGCTCCTCACAAGCGAAGATTGGCTTAATCGCCTGATTTTTTTTGTTTAATTTTTTCGTTCGCCTTTTTTAACGTATCACTTAACAGGTCGATGTTAATGGGTTTTGTCAGGTAGGCAAAAGCGCCGAGTTCCATGCACTTTTGCCGATCAACGTCGGTCCCGTGCCCGGTCAAAATGATGACTTCAATATCCGGATTGGTGGATTTTACCTTCCGCAGCACTTCGATACCGTCAATACCGGGCATTTTCAGATCAAGAATCATGACTTCCGGCTCGTCTTCCTTGACGAGGTTAAGCGCCGATTCCCCGTCATAGGCGATGGCAGACCCCACATCCCGCATCAGGAGCCGTTCGCTAAGGGTTTGGACGAACTCTCTTTCATCATCCACCAGCAACACCTTGGACGGTACCTCAAAATCATATTTCCGATAGATGTCGGCTTGGTAGAAACCCTTTCCGATTCGGGTTTCCACGGATTTTACCCCGTCAACATCCTCGACAATGGATTTTAATTCATCTTTGAGTCGTTTTAACATGAGAACGTTAGAGTTGATCGTCAAAGTAACCGAACCGTCTCTCACATCTACGCTCACGGCATGGCCCTGCTTGGCCAGGGCTACTTCCACCTCGGCGGCCAGCAGAAAATCCTGGACAACCTTCTTTGAGTTTTCCGTCGGCTGAATAATCTCACTCTTCAGGTTGTCGTAAATCAGTGTAAGGATCTCATCATCCGTCATTTTGTCTGTTGGGATGACGATGTCGTATAATGATGCATGCCAGGGATCCGTCAACTTGAACAGATCGTTCACCCAGGCAGCGCACAGGCTGTCCGCCTGATGAATGGCATTAAGCGCTTCTTTTTCAACCCACCCTCTTTCCTGGATTGCCACGGGCACCCTGTTTTTCATATCCGCGATCATGCAGACGTGCAGGACATGGTGGATGCTTTTGGGAACCAATAGACCGCAAAAACCGTCAATGAGAAAATTGTCGTCAGATACCAAAAGCTTTGCCGCAGCCAGCCGTAAATAGGCCAAGGAGCGCTCCTTTTCATGGGTGAACTTATTAAAGACCGAAACCTTGTCTGAAAATACCCGCTGAATTTTTTTTTCGGCAATTCCGGACAAATCGGCGGATTTTTCCACCAGATCCCGGTCTGTGAGAATACGGTACCCTGTTTTTTCCGCCACCATTTTCACGATGGGGTCCTTGCGGCAATAAATTCCGCTGAATACGGTCAGTGCAGACATATTAATGGTCTCCTTTTTCTTTCTCATTTTCCACGGTTCGACATACGGTCAAAAGAGGGCATTCCGGTTCAATGGCGCCCCGATGCGCCTGAGCGTGAATCGCCGCGATGGCTTTTTCCATGGTGGGATAAATATTATTGCGTCCGATATTTTCCAGCAGATGCGTCCGTTTGAAGACTTCCATAACGGATTCATTGATTCCGCTGAAGGAAATGCCGTAACCGGCGCTTCTGAGACGGTCGATAATCAGGGACAGGGCCTCTTCCCCTGATGCATCTATATCATTAATACCGTTTGCCGCAATAATAATATGCCTCAAATTCTTTTGGTTTAAGATCCGGTCATTGATCTCATCTTCCAGATAGCTCGCGTTGGCAAAAAACAGGGGACCATCAAACCGGATCAGATCAATATACTCACACTTCATCAGACCGTGGGCGTCATGGGCGCGGAGCCCTTCGTCTTCATAACGGGAAAGGGAAGACACCTTGGGTCGCATGACTTTGAATAAAAAAACCGCCAGAGAAAGGACAACGCC
>CAYLRU010000028.1:0-40229 GCA_964386565.1 uncultured Desulfobacteraceae bacterium
TGTCTGCGGAGACGTGGACAACTGCCCGGAAGTGAGCAACCCGAACCAGGAAGACTTTGACGGAGACGGCCTTGGCGATGCGTGCGATCCGGATGATGACGATGACGGCCTTACCGATGATGAGGAGGCGCAGATTGAAACAAATCCACTGGATCCGGATACGGACAATGACGGTCTTTTGGACGGCGAAGAGATCAACACTTATCAAACCGATCCCAAGAAGGCGGATACGGACGGCGACACCGTGGGAGACGCAACGGAAGTCAATGACGGGACCGATCCCAATGATCCGTATTCGTTTCGTCTGCCGGAGGGCGCAGCTCCCCGGTTCATCACGCCGCCTCCCACGGACCGGGATCTCCAGGGCATGGTGGGTCGCAAGTATACCTTCCGGGTGGCGGCCCAGGCCGGTGGCGGTGTCTGTAATGGATTGACATACAGCCTTTTAGATCCGCCTGAAGGCGCTGCTGTTGAACCGGCAGGGGATACTGCCTGTGATGAAGGCCTGGTGGAATTCGTACCACCGGGATCGGGAACCTTTACCATCGATATTGTCGTATCCGACGGCACAAACGAGACAAAATTCGGAGCCTATACCCTCACCGTGGCTGATGAGCTGGTGATTACGCCCAAAAACCGGACATTTATCCGGGAGAATGACGGGGGAACCGTCCGGGATTTCCAGGATGAATTCCGGATTTCAGGCGGAACGCCTTATTCAGGTTCGAGTTATTACCGTCTTGATATCCTGAATGAAGGTGCAACACCGGAGATAATCGACGTGCAAGACACGTCGGATTATACCTATACCTTTGATACAACCGGCCGGCCTGACGGTTCGTATTACTTGAAAGTGACCGATCGGTGGGGATTTCAAACCACTTCGGAAGCGATAAAAATCAACACGATCACCTTCACCCAGATCGGATCGGAAACGGTTGCCGACGGAAGCCAGGGAATTTCTCTGGAAGTAGACGAACCAGGATCGCCGTTCAGCGGCTCGGGGATCGACGTGCCGCCCGGTTCAGCACCCTCCGGCCAGTTGGACCTGTCCTTTTCCGTGGTGGAAACGGGTGCCCCCTTTATATCTGATGAGGAGCTCCTGGGTGTCGTAATCCTGATCAAGGCGACGGATGCGGATGGAGACGACGTGGTTTTTAATACTCCTGTGACCGTTACGATTCCCTATGACGGGTTAATCAACCCCGGGGATGATCCCAATGACATCGTAATTTTGCATTACAACGAGCAAACCGGAGAATACGAACCTGTATCGCCCCTCGAGATCGATACGGTTAACCGGACGATCAGGTTTCAAACCACGCGGTTTTCACTTTTCGCCGGTGTTATTCCCGGGCAGTCTCAATTTTATGTGAACGGCGGGATCACGCAAAAAGATTATATCATGATGGCTGTGGAAGGGGATGCGCTGGAAAAAAATATCCGGAACCGTCTGGAAAAAATATTCGGTCTTTACGACAAAACCATGTGGCGACTGTTTGCTTACGATCCGTATGCTGAAACATATGTTGAGGCAACGGATGAAAACATGGACCGGTTTGATGACGAATTCCGGATGGACACGGGTATGGGGTTCTGGCTGATATCCCGGGAGAAAAAAGATGTCATCGTGGAGGCATTGTCAACCGATGATGCCATGGGTTCCATAGTATATCTGTTTTTGCCGTCGGGGTGGAGCATCATCAGTCATCCATGGAAAACCGGCGTGTCCATGCCGGCATTTCAGATAGATGTCAGCGATGACCTTCTGAACTGGGTTTCCATTGCTTCATCGGCAAACGACCTGGTGTCTGCGAGTTTTTTCAGATTTAAGGGCCAGGCCGGTGAACCTGGAAACTGGTATGACGAGTTGGCCTTTGACCAGGGGACCCTTGAACCGAATCAATCTTACTGGGTAAGGAATCTGAAATCCTATCCCGTGATTGTAAGAATCATGAAAACCACGAGTTCTTCCATTGCACCGGCCACACCACCATCCGACAGCCTCCGGCGGATGATGGCGAAAAACAGGTTTAAAAAATGGGTGGGCAGCATCATACCGGATGTATTTGCGTCTTCATACGCGACGAGAAGCACGCCCCCGGATCCCCCGGACATGACCGATCCTCAGGACGGTGCCATCGGCGCTTCGGGCGGCGGCGGGTGCTTCATATCCACCGCAAAGGAAAATCTTGATTTCACAGCCGGCTTGATATATATGGCCCTTTTGATTCTGGTTGCGGCTTGTTTCGGTTTACTTGAGAGGAAAAGAAACACATTATGATTCGAAAAGCGGTGATAACGGATATCAAGTCGATTCACGGGCTTCTTCAGGAATACGGCTACAGGGGCGAACTGCTTCCGAGGCCGTTGAGTCGGCTGTACGACCATGTGCGGGATTTCTCGGTCTATGTTGATCCGGAAACAGGAAAGGTGCTGGGGTGCTGTGCACTCCAGTTTTGCTGGGAAGATCTGGCCGAAGTCAGGTCCGTGGCGGTCCATCCGGACCATGTGGGAAAAAAGATCGGCACTCAGCTTGTCACCCGCGCTGTTGAAGAGGCACGGCAGTTCCGAATCAAGAAGTTGTTTGTTCTCACATATCGGCCCGGGTTTTTTAAGAAATTCGGGTTTTTCGTTATCGATCGATCCGAACTTCCGTTGAAGATCTGGGCGGATTGCATCATGTGCGTGAAATTTCCGGATTGTGATGAAACCGCAATGATCAGGGAGTTGACATATAATTAGTCCGTCTCCGTTTTTGTATAAATGACATTTATGGACAACGGAGGGTATTTTAGTACGCCGGGCTTTGGAATAATATGTTGTCCGCTTACGGTTGTCCAGGACAGGTCAGGTTTTATTTCCCTTATTTTTCCGTCATCCGGCGGTCTGGCATGACTGGTATGGGCATATGTGGCCTGAAACAGGAAAATGCCGTTTCCTCCTTTCCGGGCCACCATGTAATTTTTTTTCAGGGCACCCAGGGAAATGTGGTTCTCCTCGGCGATCTGGGCTATTTCCTGGTTGGAGAAGGGCATCAATACAATTTTGGATACCCCCCTTTCCGATATTCTGATCAGGGCCCTTGATTCGCAGCTTCCCGCATATATGGTGGTGATACAGGGGATTCGTTTCAGGTACTGGGCTGCTACGATGGCAGCGGTTCGTCTGCCACCGGCCATGGTGGGCAGACAGTAATATTCAAAAAACTTTTTCTGGATATCTTCCGCATATTTTTCCCCTTTTTCATACAGATCCTTTGAAATATAGCGAAGCCTCTGGGCGAGATCTTCGGCCGCATCAGCGATTGGCCAGTCGATTCGAACATGAAAATGGGTCAGGCTGTACCGGTTTTTTAATTTCACCGTGGGATCTTTCTGAATTAACAGGGCGTAATCAACAGGCAGAAGGGTCTTGATGAAATTATTGAAATGTATTGAATCCAGGTATTTCTGGGTTCTGTCGAATTTTTCACCAAGGGGAAGGGTTTTTGAGGTCAACAGGTTGGCCTTGGTGGTCTTGTTTTCGTCGAAAAAGCGGACGTATTTTTTTAGTTCGTTGGGAATGGTGTCTTCTATGAAAATGACCAGAAAGACGTTCTGACAGTCGTATTCCAAATCCGGAATGCGTGCCCGTGGCTTCAGCTCCCGCTTTTCCACAAAAGGGTATGGTATTTTTTTACACTTGAAATTTTCATAAGAATCGATGAGCGCGTGATGAACCATCTGCTGATCGAGATCATCCCTTAAAAGTTCATAGTAGGAGCGTCTTATCCGGTCGTTGATACTCAACTCTTCCCTTACATTCCAATGTGACACTTTCATCTGGGTTTTTCCTGTTTTTTCCCGCATTCCGCCATGGACTGCGGCTGGTGTTGAATATACCCTAAATGCCTGAATAATATTTATTTTGATACCATGCCGGGATGGTTTCGTCAATATTCATTCAGGTTATGGATTCATAAAAAGAATAAGCCGGGCAATCAGATGGTACCCTGCAGGATTCTATTGCAACGTTCCGTTATATTTTTCCACCCAGTTATAAATTTTCTGCTTATACCGATAACAGAAAAATCCGATCAAGAGGCAGATTAAAATAATGCTCAGCAGGGAACCGTAATTTCTGTTAAACAAATAGGCGCCCTGGAGGCTCAGCAGAAAAGTGGCGGGAAGTCTTCCCAAAGAAGCAATGAGAACCAGCACCCGCAAGGGGACATTGCTTAACCCTAAAAAGTAACAGAGATAGTCCTTGGGGAAACCCGGAAATACGAAAAGGAGAAAGAATACGATGATGCCCTGGCGTCTGAGAATCCTGTCAAACCGTTTCAGTCTTTCCGGGGAAATTAATTTTCTTACAACCCGTTTGCCAAGAGATCGTCCGATGAGAATATTCAACCATGATCCGATGGAAAGTCCGATGGTGGAATAAATGAAACCGGGAAGCGTTCCGAATATATATCCCCCGATAAAGCCGGTGACCTCACCGGGAACGGGGGCGAACAGGACCTGTGAAACCTGCAGAATGATAAAGATAACCGGTGCCACAAGGCCGAATGACTTGATAAATTGGGCGATACGCTGTCTGTCGGTAAGAAAATCATAATATCGTATTGCATAATCCCATAATATCAGCCGGTTGACATAAATCAGAACACCAAGCGCCAAACCCGCGCAGACAAGACAAATCAGGGTAAATATCCTTCTGGATTTTTCGATCTTGTTACTGTTCGTCGTCACCTTCCCCCTCCGTGCCCGAAAGGTTATTTGCCGGCGTTTTCAAGGGCGACCAATGCGGGTAACTGCTTTCCCTCCAAAAGACTTAAAAAGGCGCCGCCGCCGGTTGAAATATAGTTTATCTTGTCTGCCTTGTTTGCCTGGTGAACCGCCACATCCGTATCTCCACCACCGACAATGGTCAGGGCATCGGACTCGGCAAGGGTATTCACCATGGCCATGGTTCCGTTTGAAAAGGGAGCCGTTTCAAAGGCACCCATGGGCCCGTTCCACACGATGGTTCTTGCATCCCGAAGGACTTCGGCGTATAGCGAGACGGTATCAGGCCCGATATCCAGGGCCATCAGGTCTGTCGGGATTTCATTAACCGGAACGGTTCTGGACCATGCATCGGCATCGAGCCGGTCGGCAACCACCACGTCCACCGGCAGGTAGAGTTTGACGTTGCGCCTGGTTGCATCTTCCATGATGGTTTTGGCGGCGGGTATCAAGTCCGGTTCAATTTTGGATTTCCCCACTTCCAGCCCGGTTGCGGCCAGAAACGTGTTGGCCATGGCACCGCCGATAATGACCTTGTCCACCTGATGCAGCATCTGCTGAATGGCGGCCAGTTTGGTGGATACTTTTGCACCTCCGACAACCGCCGCGAGGGGACGGTCCGGATTTTTCATGGCCTTTTCAAAATATCTGATCTCTTTTTCCAGTAGAAGCCCGGCAACGGACACCGGTGCGAATTTTGTAATGGCCGCAACCGAAGCATTGCTCCGATGGGACACTGCAAACGCATCGTTTACATAAACATCGCAAAGCAAGGCCAGTTTCTCGGCAAAGGATTCGTCATTTTGCTCTTCCTCCGCATGAAATCTCAGGTTTTCAAGCATGATGATTTCCCCGGGCTTTAATTGCGACACTATCTTTTCAATACCCGGTCCGATGCAGTCGTCTGCCATGGTCACGGCCTGATCAAGATACTTCTCAAGACAGAGGGCGGCCGGCAAAAGGCTGAATTCGGAAATCTTTTTCCCCTTGGGCCTTCCCAGGTGCGAGGCGATAATCACTTTTGCTTTTTGCTTCAGGGCCAGCTGAATGGTGGGCAGGGCTTCTTTTATTCTTGTATCGTCCGTAATCTGCAGCCGGTCGTCCAGCGGGACATTAAAATCAACCCGGATAAATACTCTTTTGCCGGATAATTGAACGTCATTTATGGTTTTCATGGACGCCCCCCCTTTTTTTTTCGATATATGTCTTTTTTTCGGGACCACCTGGCCAGAAAGCCGATGGTACCCGCCCGATAAGATCTGTCAATAATTTCTTCCTTAACGGTCAATCCTTCGACTTTGTCCATTGCCGTTCTTAAGCAGTCTGTTTTGACACCGCATGCCATACATGTTTCCGGGGTATGTCGCAGACCATCTTCCTTCAACGGGAAAACCGTTTCAAGACGGCCGAAGCATTCAGGGTATTTTTTTGTATTTTGGGTCATGGGCTTTAAAATGCATGTATTTTATCAAATTCACGGCTCATTTCGGCAATATACCCGTGATCTGAAAAACTGAAATACGTATTGTTACCGACGATCAAGTGTTCATGGGTAATGATTCCCATAATTCTGCAGGCAAACAGAAGGTGCCGGGTGATGGCAATATCCTCGGCTGACGGTTGTGGGTCGCCTGATGGATGATTATGGGCGAATATGACGGCTGCAGCATGATGTCGCAGTGCGGCATCCACCACTTCTCTCGGATATACCGAGCTGGATGTTAACGTCCCGGTAAAAAGGGTTTCAACCGAGATAACGCGGTTCTTTGCATCCAGGAAGATAGCCTTAAAACATTCCCTTGTTTTGTCCCGCATGCTGCCGTACAGATAGTCAAACAGGTGTTTGGAATTCGAAATGGGATCCGATTCCATCAGGCGGTTTTTCAAGTAGCGGTCCGCAACCGCTTTAATCAATTTCAAGCCGAATACATTTTTTGGACCGATCCCGTCAATCTTACACAATTCTTCAATCGGTGCTTCAAATATTTCAGGCAGTGTTTTGTATCGTTTCAGCGCCTCTTTTGCCGTGTCCTTGCAATCTTTCCTGGGGGTTCCGATGGTCAGCAACAGCTCGATGACCTCGTAGTCTTGAAAACCATCCAGACCCGATGACAGAAACCGGTCCCGGAGTCTTTGTCTGTGCCCTGCGCCCTTATGCGTTTTCCCGCTGCTCAATATGCTGTTCCGCCTTAATATTCATCATCCAGTTCATGCCGTAAATCCCTTGTCATTAACTGGTACAGGGCTTTTGTCGGTGAAAGGCCTTCGTAAAGAATCTGGTAGGTGGCTCTTGAGATGGGCATTTCAACTCCCAGCTTCTGTGAAAGGTTATAGACCGATTTGGCGGTTTTAACGCCTTCCGCCACCATCCTCATCCGGGATAATATGTCGGCAAGCTTCATCCCCTGGCCGATTTTTTTCCCCACCGTATGATTTCGGCTTAAGTTTCCGGTACATGTCAGCAGCAGGTCCCCCAAGCCGGCCGGGCCGGTAAAGGTCCTGGGGTCGGCGCCCAGCTTTAACCCCAGGCGGCGTATTTCCGAGAGGCCCCTGGTAACCAGGGCGGCACGGGTGTTCAGACCCAGGTTAAGTCCGTCCACAATGCCCGCGGCAATGGCGATAACATTTTTAACCGATCCGCCCAGTTCCACCCCTATCATATCGTGGCTGGTGTATACCCTGAAATACGGCATGGCAAAAATCCGCTGGACAAATTCCGCCGTATCCGGTTCGGAAGCCGCCACGGTGACCACCGTAGGGACTTCTGCAGCGACTTCACGGGCAAAGCTCGGACCGGACAGAACAGCCATTAAAGGGTTCAGGGTGCTGGGGAGTGATTCGCGGATAACTGCGGACATGGTCATATGGGTCTTGTTCTCAATGCCCTTTGATGCGGAAACAATGATGGTGTCGGGTGATAACACACGGCCCATTTGTTCCGCAATATTTCTTACAAAATGTGAAGGCACGACAACGGCGACCATGTCTTTATCCCCAACCACGGTCTCAAGATCATTTGTCGGAAATATATTTTCAGAGAGTTTAAAACCCGGAAGAAAAAACCGGTTCTCCCGTTCATTTTTTATTTGATCAACGACTTCAGGCTCATACACCCAAAGATCCGTTTTAACGCCCTTGGCGGCCAGGACTTCGGCCAGGGCCGTTCCCCAGCTTCCGGCGCCCACCACACCTGTTCTTACGGATTTGATATCAATGGTTTTATCATTCATTATGATGTTTCTTCTTCTTCTTCTTTTTCCGCGAGTCGTGCGGCACCCGTCACACGTTCGTTGGGTTCAATGCCGATGAGTTTTACTCCCTGCGTGTTGCGGCTGATAACGGATATGCTGTTGATGGGCATGCGAATGATTTTTCCGATACTGGTCATCAACATCAGATCGTCATCTTCTTCCACCAGGAGGATTGAAACAACCTTGCCGTTTCGCTGGGTTGTTTTGATGGTGATAACGCCTTTACCCCCTCTCTTCTGAACGGGATATTCATCAATGAGCGTTCTTTTGCCGTATCCGTTTTCAGTTACGGCGAAAACGGTTTGTCCGTAAGTCATTACCTGCATGCCGACAAGCCTGTCTCCCGGTTCCAGCCGCATGCCGATGACGCCTCTGGCAGTCCTGCCCGAAGGACGAATGTCCGATTCACGGAATCGGATGGACTTGCCAAAACGGGAGCAAAGGAAGACGTTTCTGGTGCCGTCCGTTATCCGTGTTGCGATCAGTTCATCTCCTTCCGCCAGATTCAGGGCGATAATGCCGCCGGATCGGGGCCGGGAAAACGCCATCAACTCGGTTTTTTTAATCAAGCCGTTTTTGGTTGTCATCAGGACAAAATATCCGGGATCAAATGTCGGTACTGCCAGAACCGCGGTCAATTTTTCATTCTCGGAAAAATTCAGCAGATTGACGATGGCTTTTCCCCTGCTGGCCCGCCCTGCCTGGGGAATGTCGTAGACTTTACACCAGTATACTTTTCCCAGGTTGGTGAAAAACATGAACGTATGATGGGTGGACGCCACGAACAGATGTTCAACAAAATCCTCTTCTTTCGTTCCCATGGCGGTCTTTCCCTTGCCGCCCCGTCGCTGACTTTGATACAGTGTAATGGGATTTCGCTTGATATACCCGCTGTTGGATATGGTGACCACCATGTCTTCTTCGACAATCATGTCTTCAATGGTCAGTTCCTTTGTCTCGTCAACAATTTCCGACCTGCGGTGGTCGCCGAATTCTTCCTGAACCTGGGTCATCTCATCCTTAATGATGTCAAGTACAAGGCGCGGTGTGGACAGGATTTTCTTGTAATAGGCGATATTTTTTTTTACGCTTTCGTATTCTTCGATGATTTTTTCCTGCTCAAGGCCGGTAAGGCGCTGGAGCCGCATGTCCAGAATCGCTTGGGCCTGCGTCGCCGTCAGGGTCAACCTTTCCATCAACTTTGTTTTGGCTTCGTTCGGCGAACCTGATCCGCGGATCAGACTGACCACGTTGTCAATGTTTTCCAGGGCGATTTTCAAACCCTCTAAAATATGAAGCCTGGCCTCTGCTTTTTTCAGTTCATATCGGATCCGACGGATAACGATTTCTTTTCGGTGTAATATGAAATTCTCCAACATCTGTTTTAACGTCAGATACTGGGGGCGGTTTCTGACCAGTGCCAGAAAAATCATTCCAAAGCTGTTTTCCATCTGGGTGTGCTTGTACAACTGGTTCAGCACCACACCCGCCACCTGGTCTTTTTTCAGGCCGATGGCGATCCTCAGGCCTTCCCGATCGGATTCATCCCGGATATACTTGATTCCTTCGATCTGCTTGTTTTTCATCAACGAATCGATTTTTTCAATCAGCCTTGCCTTGTTCACCTGGTAAGGCAGTTCGGTGACCACAATGGTTTCGTTATCCGTCCTTTTATCCTTTTCAATGATGGCCCTGGCCCGAATACGAATGATGCCCCGACCGGTTTCATACGCGTCCCGGATTCCGTCGGTACCGTAAATAATGCCCGCGGTGGGGAAATCCGGTCCGGGGATATGCGTCATCAGGTCCATGCTGGTTAAATCGGGATTATCAATAAGCGCCTTGATGGCTTCTGATACTTCGGAAAGGTTATGCGGCGGAATGTTTGTCGCCATGCCGACAGCGATACCTGAGGAACCGTTGACCAGAAGGGCCGGGAATTTTGCCGGCAGAACCCATGGCTCCGTCAGGGACTCGTCATAATTGGGTACGAAATCCACGGTCTCCTTATCCAGGTCCTCAAGAAGCTGGTGCGCCAGTTGCGTCATTCGGATTTCAGTGTATCGCATGGCGGCGGGCGGGTCTCCGTCGATGGAACCGAAATTTCCCTGTCCGTCGACAAGGGGGTAACGCAGTGAAAAATCCTGTGCCATTCTGACAATGGTGTCGTAAACGGCACTGTCGCCATGGGGATGATATTTACCGATGACATCGCCGACTATACGGGCCGACTTCTTATACGGCTTGTTCCAGTCGTTTTTCAGTTCCCGCATGGCATATAAAACACGCCGGTGGACAGGCTTCAAGCCGTCGCGGACATCAGGGAGCGCCCTGCCGACGATGACGCTCATGGCATAGTCCAGGTAAGACTTCTTCATTTCACTTTCAATGCTGATTTCATGTGCGATGTCGTTAACCATCATTTTCAGAACCTGTATTTTTCATTTGTAAAACCTCTGTTAAGAGAGATCTTTTAATTTACATGACGAGGGGTGAATTGCCTTTTATGAGAATTTTTCATGATTGAAGGCTTAAGGTTCCGCCGACTCGATCATCTGCTGATAACTGGTATGATAAATATCCGTCAGGGTTAAAAACCCGGTTACCACGAGGGGACCGTATATGATGCCGAGGATGCCGAACAATTTCAGCCCTCCCACAATGGAAAAAAAGACCAGCAGCGTGTGCATTTGCACCCGATGCCCCACCAGTTTGGGTTTGAAGAAATATTCCACAATCCCGGATAAAATGACATAAAAGACAATAAAAAATATGCTTGCAGCCACTTTTGATGTTAAGAAAAGATATATCGCAGCCGGGATAAAGACCAGGCCGATGCCGACGATGGGCAAAAATGCCAGAAGACCCATAATAACGCCCCACAGAAACGGTGAGGTAAACCCGAAAAAAGCGAATACCGCTCCCCCGAGAGCACCCTGAATCAGCCCTCCCAGGCCGTTTCCGATTAAAATGGCCCCTGCCATGTCTTTAAACTTTGTAAACAGGGCCAGGTTTTGATCATCCGGCAACGGCGAAATATCAATAATAAAATTGACAAGACGGTTTCCGTCAATCAAAAGATAATAGATCACCAGCAGCATGAGAAAAAAATTAATGATAAATGCAAACATGTTGGACGCAATAGACCTGGCTTGGTCATACAGAAAAAATCCCACGACTTTGGCCAAGTGGGAAACCAAGTCCTTTAATTGTTGACCTGTGACGTCAATGTGAAATCTGGCCAGTATCGCTTTGGTTTTTTCAACCCAGATATTTCCTTCGAGAAGTTGTTGGATCTGGTCTCCCAGTACGGCGTTTTTTGCCGCGATATACAGATCGTAAGCTTCCTTGGATAAAATTCCCACGAAAAAGGCGATAGGAACAAATAAAACAAAAAAGATGACAAGGCATGTTAAAAAAGAGGCGAACGGAGGGGTGATTTTATCTGTTATGTTGAAAAATCTGTATATCGGAGAAAACAGGCCGGTCACCACGGCAGCTATCACAATAATGGATATAAACGGCCAGAGCAGCCGGCCGATCAGGTAAAATGATACCAGGAACAGGCTGATAAAAAACCACAGTATCAGATTTTTTGAAGTTGTTTCCGGCATAATGGACGGCATGTCCCGGGTTGTCATTCAGTATTTTATAATCAACCCGTCGAAAGTCGAATTAATTTTCAGTTTTAAATGTTGAATGCCGATGAGATTTATTTGCTGAAAAATCCAATGGCAAAGATGATCACCAGCGTCTCCCAGATAACGACCGGTGTATAACTGTGAAAAAAATGGTAAAGGATTCCGCCGCCGATAATAGCCGGAACCATGCAAAAAACCAGGATCCCCAACCTTCTGCTCATATTCATATTAATGCCCATCCTCTGTTTTAATTTAAGGTATGCGTTTCATGACATAAAAAGGTCTTTTAAACCAGCATGAATTTTTTGAAAATTTACCAGAATCCGGATATTTTTTAAAGAAAAAAATACCGATCCGTTTACTTTTAATGGGATTATAACCACCTGTTATTTCTGCTCAATAATCATTGCCATGCCCATTCCGCCCCCGATACACATGGAAACCAAGCCCGTGGTATATCCTTTTCGTTTCATCTGGTTCATCCCGGTGACCATCTGGCGGGCGCCGGTGCAGCCGATGGGATGTCCCAATGAGATTCCGCTTCCCAACTCATTGGGGCGATCCACCGCAATGTTCAGCTCCTTCATGCAGCCGATGGCCTGGGAGGCAAAGGCTTCGTTTAATTCGATCATGTCAATGTCGTCAAGCCGGATACCGGTGGCGGCCAACACTTTTTTGATGGCCGGAACCGGTCCCAATCCCATGTATGCCGGATCCAGTCCGCCGCTGGCAAAGCCCTTGATGTAAACGATGGGTTTAAGTCCCATTTCCCCGGCTTTATCGGCGCTCATCATTAAAACGGCGGCGGCCGCGTCATTGATGCCGGAGGCATTTCCCGCGGTGACGGTTCCGTCTTTTACAAATGCAGGTCTGAGTCTGGCCATTTTTTCCATGCTGGTGTCCATGGGGCGTTCATCCGTGTCCACAACCGTATCACCTTTTCTGCCTTTTATTACCACGGGAACGATTTCTTCGGCAAAAATTCCGTCTGCAATGGCTTTTCTGGCTCTTTGATGACTCAAGACACCGAGTTCATCCTGTTCTTCCCGGCTGATATTGTATTGCTTCGCGATATTTTCGGCGGTGACGCCCATATGGTATCCGTAAAAGATCTCGTAAAGACCATCAAAGACCATCAAATCATAGATGTCACCCGTTCCGGAGATTTCCATACGGTGGCCCCACCTGGCTTTTGGAAGGGCCATGGGCGCCAGGCTCATATTTTCCTGGCCGCCTGCAATAATGACATCGGCCTGGCCGGTCATGATGGCGGATGCTCCCAGGGCAATGGCCTTTAATCCGGATCCGCAGACTTTATTGATGGTAAAGGCAGGGGTTTCCTTGGGTAACCCCGCATAGATCATTGCCTGTCTTGCCGTATTCTGTCCAAGGGCTGCCTGCAGAACATTGCCCATAATCACTTCATCAACAACCACGGAGGCTTGGGAATCGTTCCAGTCGGCATTTTTCTGTTCCAGCTCGATCAATCCCTGGTCTTTCAATGTTTCCGGTGCCAGATCTTTCATTCTGTCGCTGACGGCGGGCTTCAATCCCGCCCGGTTCAGTACGTCCTTAATGACCAATGCGCCCAGTTGGGTTACCGGGACGGATTGCAGGGCGCCGCCGAATGCACCGATGGCTGTTCTTGAACCACTGACAATAACAACATCTTTCATAATCGTACCTCTTTTGTTGATTTGTTATGACGTATACGTTAAGGGTTTTTATAAAACACGGCTGAACTTGCAGGATCGGCTCCCCCAAAGCCGTACCATTGCTGTTTCGGACAAGAAGGAACCGCTTGATCGCAAGTGCTCAGCCTTAAAAATACCATTTTAATTATCAATGGGCGTTTACAAACAGCCCGTTGTATTAGAACGAATTAACCTAACATATTCAGACAATAAGTCAATGGAAACCATCGATGTGTTTAATTCTATTTGCCGTATCCTGCCATCCTGAATATCATCTGGTACTGGCGGCAAACCGGGATGAATTTTACAGCCGGCCCTCAAAACCCCTTTCTTTTTGGGATGATGCCCCCAATGTGCTGGCCGGAAGGGACCTGCAAAACATGGGAACATGGCTGGGCGTTAATAAGTCCGGATCTTTTGCAGCCGTCACCAATTACCGTGATCCGTCTTCGGTTATGCCTGATGCACCGTCAAGGGGCTTTTTGGTCAGCAATTTTCTGACAAATCCGGTCTCTGCCCGGGATTATCTTGAACAGGTCTGCCGGGTCGGCCGGGATTACAATGGATTCAACCTGCTGGTGGGCAACGGAAAGGATGTATACTATTATTCCAACCGGAAACCAGAGATCCGGAAACTGGGGTATGGCATATACGGCTTGTCAAACGACGTTCTGGATGAACCGTGGCCCAAGGTCCGTAAAGGAAAAAACGGTTTGTCGGCGATTCTTGAAAAAGGCGGTACCATTGATCCGGAAGAAATTTTTTACCTGCTCCGGGATGATGCCTATGCCCCTGATCATGCCCTTCCGGATACCGGGGTGGGGGATGTGTGGGAGAGGATTCTGTCCCCCTTGTTCATCACAAGTAAAATTTACGGGACCCGGTGTTCATCGATTATCCTGATTGAGAAAACGGGAAAGATCACATTTTATGAGAGGACTTTCAACAAGGTGGGGGGAGACATCCTTCAGGGTGAAACGATCAGACAAACCATAGGACCCTTTTAGGGGGTCCGGTGTTTTGCCGGGTCGTTTATGGAAAACCGGTATGCGGACTTTATTTCTTGCCCTGTGTTCCTTGTTCTGTCGGCTTTTTTTTAAGGTTTCGCCAGCGGTCGAGGCGTTGTTTGATGATTTTTTCATATCCCCTGTTGCTTGGGGTGTAGAAAATTTTTCCCCTGAGTTTTTCCGGCAGGTAATCCTGGGGAATATAAGCGTCCTGAAAGTCATGGGCGTATCGATACCCTTTCCCGTACCCAAGTTTTTTCATCAGGTTTGTCGGTGCGTTCCGGATATGGAGAGGGGTGGGTAATGTTCCTGTTTTCCCGACAGCTTCTTTTACCGCGTTTGATGAAGCATAGATACTGTTGCTTTTGGGGGCGGTGGCCAGGTAAACGGCGGCCTGGGCAATGGCGAGTTCGCCCTCGGGGTGCCCCAGGAACCGAAAGGCCTCCATGGCGCTGATGGTCAGCGGCAGGGCGTTGGGATCGGCATTCCCGATATCTTCGGAAGCAAACCGGACCATGCGCCTCAGGATGTACAACTGATCTTCGCCGGCGGACAGCATCCGCTGCAGCCAGTAAAGGGCGGCGTCCGGATCACTCCCGCGGAGGCTTTTGTGAAAGGCGGAGATGAGGTTGTAGTGCTCTTCGCCGGATTTGTCATACACCAGGGCTTTTTTCTGAAGGGCATTTTCAATATCCTTCAGGGTGATCTCAAACGGGTTTCCCGGATCGTTGATCCTGTTTGCCGGGATTGCGATGGAAGCGGCGATTTCAAGGGCATTTAATGCATATCGGGCGTCGCCGTCGGCAAGCTGCGCCAGAAGGGATACGGCTTCATTTTCCAGGCGGAGATTGAATCTGCCGAGCCCGTTTTCCTTGTCCGATATGGCCCGGTTCAACAGCGATACGATGTCTTCCTCCGACAATTGATTGAGGGTGATGACACGGCAACGTGACATGAGCGCCGGGATGACTTCAAAAGAAGGATTTTCGGTTGTTGCGCCGATCAGTGTGATTAAACCGCTTTCCACATGGTGGAGGAACGCATCCTGCTGGGCCTTGTTAAAGCGGTGGATTTCGTCGATAAACAGGACGGTTTTTTTCCGGTTGACCTGCAGTTGATTTTTGGCCTGCCCGATAACGGACCGGATTTCCTTTACCCCGGACAGCACGGCTGAAAACTGAACGAAAAAGGACCTGGTTTCCCGGGCGATGATCCGGGCAATGGTTGTCTTTCCGCATCCCGGCGGCCCCCACAGGATCATGGAAAAGATACGGTCTTCTGAAACGGCGTTTTGAATCAGGCTGCCTTGACCCAGAACATGGGACTGACCGACCACATCGTCCAACCTCTTCGGCCTCATCCTGTCGGCAAGGGGACGCGATGCAGCCATCGCCTCTTTTGCCTGATATTCAAATAAATTCATACCGGCAATCCTTTGTTGTTTCAGGTTCGGCCTGACCTTTGGCGGAAGAAAAGGCGAATCGGTGTTTTGTCAAGACCGGCGGCTTCCCGGATTTGATTCACCAAATATCGTTTATAGGAAAAGTGGACGGCTCCGGGATAGTTTACGAAACTGACAAATGTAGGCGGTTTTACCGAAATCTGGGTGGTATAGTAAAACTTTATCCGCCTTTTGTTGTACATGGGGGGCTCATTCTTTTCAACGGCGTTTCCCACGATTCTGTTCAATATGCCGGTTCCCAGCCGCGTAATATACTGTTCGTAAACACCGTCCACCTGGGAAAAAATCTTGTGGATCCGCTGGCCGGTGAGGGCCGAAATCGTCATGACGGGCGCAAAAGCAAGAAACTTCGAAGACATCCTGAGTTCCCGGGTATAGTGATGGATGGTTTTTTTATCTTTTTCGACCAGGTCCCATTTGTTGAACAGGAAAATGCATCCGGACCCCCTGTCTGATGCATATCCGGCAATATTGATGTCCTGGTCTGTAACGCCCTGGCTTGCATCCAGAACGATCAGGGCGATATCGCATCGATCCAGACTTTTTAATGCCTTGATGATGGAAAATTTTTCGATTTTTCTGGATACCTTGCCTTTTCGTCGAATACCCGCGGTGTCAATGAAAAGGTAGGATTTCCCGTTTACTTTTATTTCAGAGTCGATGGCGTCGCGAGTGGTACCGGGAACATCGCTGACGATCAACCGGTCCTGTCCGAGAATCCGGTTAACCAGGGAGGATTTTCCCACATTGGGTCTGCCCACCACGGCCAGTTTGATGCTGTCTGGGTTGCTCTCCTCAACTGACGGGGGAAAGGCCTGTACCATTTTGTCGATAAAATCAGACAGGCCGTAACGGTGTGCGGCCGAGAGCGTATAAAGTTTTTCGATACCCAGGGAGTGAAACTCATATGCCTGCTTTTCCTGTTCGACGCCGTCTATTTTATTGACAATGTAAAACACGGGTTTTTTTACCGGCCGGAGCAGGTCCACCATATCCCTGTCAAACGGGGTAATCCCGGTTTTACCGTCCATCATCAGGAGGATGACATCTGCCTCTTCAATGGCCTGAAATATCTGCTGCCGTACCTTGTCTGAAAACGGGTCTTCTATTCCGGTGAATCCCCCGGTATCAATGAGGGTGAAGTCCCTGCCGTCCCAGGATACCTCGCCATAATGGCGATCCCGGGTGACCCCCGGAAAATTATCCACCAGGGCGTCCCGGGTTTTTGTGACGGCATTGAAAAATGTGGATTTTCCCACATTGGGCCTGCCGATAATGGCAACAATGGGTTTCATGATTTTACCATATGGACATCAGTTATACATGGATTGGTATGTCAACCAGAAAGGGATATACTCCAGGGGCACGATAAATGTCAAATCCATACAGGATGATCAGCGTTTTAATCGCGGAAGAATGTTGCGGTGAAAGTAATTGAAAAAACCGGTCCCGGCTTTTTTGATGTTGCTGATGATGTCAAGAGCCTCTGTATGGTCCGGTGTATCGCTGACGAATTTGAATACCAGGCATGTTATCCCGAATTGCCTGCAGACCTGGACAACGGCGGCTGCCTCCATATCAACCAGATGAGCTGTTCGTGATATATTCATCCGATCTTCCGGATCAAGGATGGGTCGGTCCTGGGTGGCCAGGGTTGTCGTTTTGAAACCCTCGATGGTTTCCGGCGTGTGGATGACGGGCCCGCGGGTGTTGAAAGAGGGGCGGTCCGGCTCAAAAATTTTTTCTATCTGGAAAACATCCCCCAATTTCGATGTCTGATCCACGGCGCCGGCAGCACCCAGGTTTAAAATTCGAGTGGGTTTGAATGTGATGCAGCAGTAAGTTGTGCCCATGGCGGCATTGGTCTTGCCGATGCCGCAAATAACCAATACGAGGTTTGAATCGGAGAAAACCGGGATCGGCAGGTCGTGTTTCCGTCTTAATCCCAGACCGTTGATAAATGGTTTTGCTTCGAACTGGGTCGCCATTAACAGGGCGGTTGCATAGGGTTTTTCCATAGATCTTACCTTGGTTTCCCGGCTGTATCGTCTGCAATAATGAGGGCGGCGATTCCCGGTGATAAAAACCGGTACGTTAAAAAAGGGCGGAAAAGATCCGCCCTTTTTTAACGTACTTTACGTGATAATAATTGTTCCTAATCGTTTTTTCGGCGGACATGAAAAACACATGCCGCTGTAAAGCCGATCATTGTCACTGCCAGAACGATTGGTATCAAGGCTTTGGGTCGAACCGGAAACTGCTGGTTCGCCGATTCGATGAAACAGGAGCCGGTACTGACGGCTGACGTTTCTTCATCGGCTAACGCCCCGATGGGTCTTGGCGGGTAATCATCGGTGTCGGCATAAGCCTCGTTCGGTGAAAAGATATATTTTTCGAGAAAATGCCTGCCGGATTTTATAAGCCGCGCAAACATAACATCCCGTTTCGAGGCATCCACAAGCAGTTGAGCGCTTCTCGGAAACAGCAGCCATACGTTTGCCTGTTTTGCCTTGACAAAATACCCCTTTTTAACCCTTAAAATTTCGGTATTCGAGTCGTAGGTGCCGTCCGGCTGATAGGCCCACAGCTTCTTGTCGATGTAATCGTTGATGGCCGGCAGATCCTTGATGGGCACGGGACCGAAAATAATGGCGCCGTTTTCGTCTTTCACCATCACCTGCACTTCATCCCATTCATAGTCGGATTCGTTCGGCGGACCGATCTGGTTCCAGCCGTTCTGGTTTGCGGGGTTGTACCACAGGGGAACTTCCACATCTTCTTCCAGTGATGCAGGATTGCAGTCGATTAAGATGTCCAGCGCATTCCTGGACAGGATGAAGTATGCCCGGCCTTTTTCGATCGTCAGGTTGTTGCCGTATTCGATATAGGCACCGGTCCCGTCCGGTGGAGGGGCATTGGGATCATACGTGCCGAACCGTAAATTCCTTGTGCTGACCGGTAATCCCAATACGCTGACCGCGTCGGGATTGTCGCAGTCTATCGGAAACGATACCATTACATAGTCTTCTTCTTTTCTTCCGGCTGAGACCTGGAGGTTGCCGGAACATGTGGCAGGATCGGATTCAACAGCCACTGCTTTGCTCAGGCACTTGTCGTTTCCCACAACCGCCATGACCCGATAGTAGTTGACCATGTCTCTGACAATCCCGATGTTTATGCTGGTATTTTCCGTGGTGGTAAGTTCGACAAATCCGGAATTGATGCCTCTGATGCTTCTGAAAATGATGTATTCGTCTGCTCCATCCACCGGTGTCCAGGAGAGATTCGCCGTGTTGCAACCGGGGTCGGCAGTGATATCGCAGATGCATCCTTCGTACATATCCACCGATGTAAAATCCACGTCCGTCAGGTTGTCCTGTCCCGAACCGGGATAGGACAGTGCGGTGTTGTCCGTCACCTGCAATGCAATATTGTACATTCCGGGGCCGTCAAAAAACAAATTGTTCGAGGGATCAATATCCACGGTTGCGCCCTGAGCGTCGTCAAATTCCGTCAGTTGGGGACCGATAAGATCCCAGTCATACGCCGTGATGGTATCCAGGGGACATTCCCCGCAATCCGGTTCTTTTTCCCCCTCGTTGGGATCCAGGGATTCCGAACCGTCCAGGATCAATTCATCTCCGGGACACAAGGAAACCATGTACGGACCTCCCGCGTTTGCTACGGGAGGATGGGGGGGAAGGGTGATATCGACGTTCCGGGTTGTGGTGGCGGAAAGTCCTTCGTCATCGGTGACCCTCAGTTTGACCGGGTAAGAGCAGGGGAGTTCTTCGCAGGGGAAGCTGTGCTGGACTTTTACCGGTGAAAACGTGGTTTCATCATAGGTTCCGTTGTTGTCCCAGTCCCAGTCAAAACGCCTGAGGTTGACCAGGCCCTTGCCTGTTTCCGAATGATCCGAGCAGAACGGATCAAAAGTGACGTCCCGGTCCGCGTAGGTGGGGTTCGGGCTGACCGTAAAGCATGCAATGGGCGCCGCCCGGAACAGGGCCGGCTTTAAAATGATGACGCCCCACGAGGTCGGCATGGCGTCCGAAACCCAGTAGTCATCCCATTGGCCGTCTGCCTGCTGAAGTTCGATCAGGCGTTCCGCCAATCCTTTTACCGGTTCCTGGCGGGTTTCAAGGGGAATGGGAGTCCCGCCGTAATACCAGTTAACACCGTTTGCGGCAAAGGTTTCAATGGGAAAGGGCTTGGCCAGCCGCATGGATTTTACAAAGGCAAAATAGCCGTAGAGATAATTTTTGGCCAGCCAGTCTTCCCAGTTATCCGCCAGCCATCGCTCGCATTTTTGCCATCGTTCGTCATCTGTTGAAAACCCGTCCATGATCATCATGACCATGCCCGAGGGGGTGGTGGCATGGCATCCATTTGCGACCGATCCTGTCCAATAACAGTTCGCGTTTGTATATCCGAACCTGCCGTAGATATCGGGGGTTTCAGACGGTCCGAAAGTCGTGTAGCTGTTGTTCAGGCTTGTATCGTTTCTTGTTTTCACCCACTGGGGAAGGTAGCATCCCCATTCGTCTTCCGCCGGTATGATGCCGATGGCGGCCCACTGGGCGCATGAATTGTCGATGCCTGTTGCACCATAGATGTCCCAATCGTACCGCCAGCTTCCCTCTCCGTAGGTACCGTCATTGTTTTGGCCCCATGCATAGGCGTCTATCATGTCCTGGACGACCGCTTTATAGGTGTCTGTATTGCCGTCCTGGTCAAAGTCCCGGCCTGTATCAGCATTGGGTGTGCCGGTGGAAATGATGGCGTCGATGATCATGCCGCCATGGTACGGCGGGTCATAGGCAAAGTTTTCGTTGATGTCAATACCGATAGTATTCGCTCCCAGGGCCGTATCCGCGTCATCCACGTCACCGTCATTGTCGTAATCTTCGGCATATGCCGGCAGGGGGGGGTCACCATCCGTTGTGCCCTGTTGGGCGGAAACGTCCATGGTGTCCAGTACTTCATAATTGTTGTACAGGCCGTTGAAGAGCCAGTTCAATCCCCATTTGACCGCCTCGGCATAGGGGTCTTCGCTGAAATTTCCCGTCTCTTTATGATTGTTGATCATGAATGCCTGGACAACGGATGCCGTGGCTGACGGATGGTAATACCAGGGCCAAAAGGCCAATGGTTGACCGTTCATCGTTTTATAGGTGTTGTCTGTCACGCCGTCATAATAATTCATCCAGGTGTAAAGGCGCCAGAGCGCTTTTTCGATGGCGATATTGACCTGCGCATTGGTGCTGTCCTGTTCGAGCTTGACCAGGTAATTGTCCGTCACCGTGACAGCGGCCCGCGCAAGTTCTTCCGAAGGTTCCATCACGACCAGTTGCGCGGTAAAGGGCGTTCCGGGAAGGCCGACGAACGTGTGATCAATGGTGATGTTGTATTTTGTGTTTCCGCTTAATTCGACAACATCGGAATCGGCTGTCCCGTCATTAAAAACCCACTTATATTCAATGGGATCGCCGTTGGTGGTGGTAATGACCGCCCTCAACGTCACGGGCTCGTCAATAATGGCGGTGTGATACTTGGTCGTATCACCCTGCCAGAGGATGCACCGGACCTGGTCGATTGCGGCAAATGCCGAAGCATTCACGAAAAATACCAAAACGATCGCTAATGCGGTTTTTAAAGACTTGTCTTTGAATTTACTCATGTGAATCTCCCCGAATTAATTAATATTGATATAAAGCGGTTGATGTCTTCCATTATGCTTCATCCGTGCGATCCGGATGGTGGGTAACTGTTCCGCCAATACCGCCTGAATCGCATCGATGAATTCCTTCAAGGATTTAACCTGGCGGCCGTTGACATCCCGGACAATATCTCCGGTTTCAAGGCCGATGCGTTTAAAAACGGAATCTTCGGCAAGCCCCGAGATACGGATGCCGATATCTTCCGTGCCTTCCCCGTAAATCGTTTCATCCGCCTTGATTTGAGCCAACAATGAATTCCTGTCACCGAACGCTCTTTCAAAAGATGCACGGTCGTAATTCGTGATGCCTTTCGGGCCGGAGACATTAACGGGTTGATCCGAAGGCACATTCAAAGGGGTTTGATTTTTTCCTTCACCCGTTTCCGTTATCGTGGGATAAATTTTCAGTTCTACGGGAGTGAATTTATTGTCTCCCGTTTTTCTGAAAAGCACCACATAGTTTTTGCCGTCAAGAATCAACTGGAGGCACTTTTCAATGGTCTCATTTTCAATATGGATTGAAATCGTCTCGCTTAAGTCAGCAGCGGAATCCAGTTTCATTCCGGTTTGTGTTGAAATTTTATTTAAAATATCCTCGATTGAAACATCTTCAGCAGAGACGTAAACCCGTTTCAGATCATCAATTCGGACCATAACAGACGCTGATGCAGAATGACTCAGAAAAATGAGAAGAATGGCCGCATATCCAACAGCGTATCCGGCAAGGTATTTTAAAGATGGTTTCATTAATTCAATGCATCGTTTGTATGGTACTGTTTAATGGCCAACGATCCGGGTCGAAAATCCGCAGCTTGAGACAGCGCTGAAATTGACTTTAATCCTCAGGCGGACTCGGAAAATCGGCCAGTTCCCCTTTCATTTCATCCTCGATAATATCTTCGCTCGGGTTGACCAATGGTTCAATGTCTACACCCGGTTCCGGCTGTATTGCCGCTGCCGCCGGTGGTTCATCCGGTTCGATGAGGAGGTCGGGCGCCACCAGCACGGAAACCGGTCCGGCAGGTGCCGAGGCAGGTGCGCCGCCCGGCTGTGCAGCCGGTTGAATGTCACTGATCCCTTCGGGACCGGCCAGGTCGGGTGTCACCGTGAAATCGTTGTCAAACTCGTCCAGTTCCAACGGTGCAACGATTTCCACCTCTGTGGGGAGTTCGTCTATGCGTACAATGGTTTTCTGGAAATCCGTCAGGAAGATGGGCTTGACTTCACACTCGGGCGGTGGCGGATAGCCTTTGAAATCCGGGCACGGCATGGCAAGGCTTACCACCTCCAGCTTGGTATCCGCCAGGGTGAAGATTTCCGTAAGCAGGTCAGTGGCCCGTATGATGAATTCGGAGCCCCGAACACCGGCCACGGCGGTCTTGGTCTTGACCTTGAATTCGGAATGCTTGAAATCCACCAGTTTTTTGATCAAAAACCGGGCCTTTCCCTTGTCCATGCCGATAAATGACGACCGGGTTTTATTCCCCGTGTTATAGACGCTCTGATTGATGACCAGCTTTGTCCCGGAAGCCAACGTAATGATGCTGTCGTCATTTAATTTAAGGCGGACACGGCCCCTATCCAGGGTGACGATCGTATCTCCCTTGTACAGCATATGGTTGTTTTTGGCATAAAACCCCTTGGATTCCGTGGCATGCATGATAACGACACGGCCCTGCACCAGAAGGATCTTCCCAACGGGAAGACCGATGCCGGGTTTGTATCCATCCTCGATGACCAGGTCATCCGGAAGCAGGGGGACGGATGGGTTTCTTTCGGTGCCCACGGCCCCGGTTGTTGTCATAAGAAAAAAAACCGCCAGTAAATAAAGAATCGATGTTTTTCGGTATACGCTCATGCTCGGTCTCCCCAATTATAAGTTTACTGTCAGGGCCAGGTTGCCTGCATTTTTCTTATATGTGAAATCTTTGATGTTGGAATTGTTTTTCGTATAGTTGTATTCCACTGAAATGCTCATCCAGTCATAGATAAATTTACGTGAAAGCGAGATGGAAAGATAATACTTATCATCGGTGCGTTTCACCGCGTAAAAAGAATCCACATTGTCATATTGCTTGTCGTTGTATTCTCCCAGAAGGTTGAGCAAAACACCCGATGAGGCGTCCTTTAAGGATACGCCTGCCGAAATCTTAAACCGTGTGAAGTCCTCATCCTGGTGTTCGGCATTGTAATCCTCGAGTCCGATGCCGCCGTAAACGAAGCCCAGTTTTTTCGGTAAGATATAATTAAAGTTAACGGTTGCATCATTGGAATGCCCGTCTTTGTCGTTAAATCGAAGGTGATTGATGATGTGATAGCTGTAAGCGGCGTTTACGGAAAAATTCTGATTGACCGTGTATCTGATTTCCGGCCGGAACTGGTACCGTTCCATGTAATCGTCATTGTCCAGCCAGTAATGGCTCGGGAGAACGGAAATACCCAGTACCATGGGAAACAGGTTGTATTTGGCGTAAAAGCTGACGGTGCTTCCGATGAGATCGTATTCACGAAGGGAATTGTAACGCGTCTGGTAATGGCTGTATCCGGCGCCCAGTTTCAGGGCGTCCTTTTTGACAAAATCGTAACTTCCCGACAGAAATGCAAATACGGCGCCGTCTTCTTCATCCGTGGGAAGGTCTTCATCAACAGGGTCCAATATCACATTGCCGTCATGCATGTAGCCGAATTTTGCATAAAGGGCATATGGTTTCTTTTCTTTTTGCTTTGTTTCAATGACCTGGATGTATTTAACGGCGTTTTTCGCCAATGTTTCATTTTTCGCGTTGTCCCGTACAAAAACAAACTTTTCCAGCGCATTATCCAGTTGTTCCAGATTGTTGTAGCAGGTACCCGCATAATAGTATCCATTGTCTTTAATGGTGGGGCTTTTGTCTGCAGCGGCGATGAAATAGTCAACGGCCGCGCTGTATCGCCTGAGTTTATTCAGGCTGAGACCGGCGTAATAAAGGGCCAGAACGTTGTCCGGTTCTTCTTTTGCAACATCTTCAAACAGCTCGGCCGCTTTTGAAAAATCTTCCTTCTGGTAATACAGGGAGGCCAGATCATATTTCAGGCCGGGCAGTTTCGGATCCAGTTCAATGGCTTTTTTAAATGCGGATTCAGCTTCCCCGAGTCGATCCGTTTTAAAATAAACTTTTCCGAGATAGAGAAGATAAAGCGCATTGTCCGGTTCGTAATTCAAGGCCATGGTGAAATTTTCTTCAGCTCCCTTGTAATCGCCGTCCTCGTAGGCAAAGACGCCGAGATCGTAAAATGCACGTCCCCCGATGTCATCCGTTGCTTTCACCGTACCTGCCGATAGTGCCAAAAATAAGGTCAACAGCATGATAAGCCCGTAACGTATCGATCTTTGCATAATATAACTCCCGGAATTGAATGTTAAAAAGAATAAAACAATTTTTTTTGATAAATAAAAAAGCGTCTCACCGGTTGAAACAACGCTTGTAAAACAATCGTATCATCTGCGGAATCCTTTACGAAAAAAATCATAAAATAAAAACGGGTTACCGGATGTTAACAGGTTCATTAAGCTTGGTTTTTGGATTGGATAATGATTATCGATTCTATTTCTCACAAAGACCGGGATATGTCAAGTTTAATGAGATCAATGTTGAATGCCGTTTATTCGTACAGAGGGGGATTTGGAATCTTTTTTGATATTCGCACCGGGTCGGGTATGGGGCTGCGGCACTTGAAAGTTTCAACTTGCCCTTTCATTTTGATGTCAGGGTGAATGATCCGTTCCAGTTTTTGTCAGGCGGGTTTTCTTTAAATTCCCGGCACCGGTTTAACATCGTTCTGCTGGGTCCGTCATCCGGCGTTTCATCCAGAGCGGCGGTAAAAAGAACGGCAGCTTCGTCCCATGCCCGGTCACGGTATGCTTCAAGGCCTTTGGCGTAAAGCCTGAGGGTCTCTGAAAAATTTTTGCCCACATCCCGCCACTCACCGATGAGCTGGTAGATCCTGACAGGCTCGGTTTTTCCCACCACATTGATGGAGTCGATTTCACGGGTGACGATGCGGTCATTCAGTCCTTTATAGGTGCTTTCACTG
Source organism: uncultured Desulfobacteraceae bacterium (assembly GCA_964386565.1). Lineage (GTDB taxonomy): Bacteria > Desulfobacterota > Desulfobacteria > Desulfobacterales > UBA5616 > CAYLRU01. Next base: position 25,621 of record CAYLRU010000028.1, read on the forward strand.
ATGAGCGTATAGATGCCGTAAACCTTGTTCACGCCTTCCAGCCTGGCCGCCGTATTTACGGTATCCCCCATCATGGTATAATCCATGCGGTTTTTGGAGCCCATGTTGCCGACCACGGCCGGTCCGGTGCAGAGACCGATGCGCATCTTCAGTTCGGGCTTTCCTTCAGCCCGCCATTTGGGCCGTAATTCTTCCAGACGGCGTTGCATGTCAATACAGGAAAGACAGGCCACTTCAGCATGGTTTTTAATTTCGTTGGGGGCGCCGAAAAAAGCGATGATCGCGTCTCCTTCGAATTTGTCCACCGTACCCTCATGCTTTAAAATAATATCCGTCATTTCCGTTAAAAACTCGTTCAGAATTTCAACCAGTTCGTGAGGCGTCAGCTTTTCCGAAATACTGGTAAATCCCTGGACATCTGAAAAGAAAGCCGTTATTTCACGCTCTTCACCGCCCAGCACCAGCTTGTCCGGTGCCTCCACCAGTTGTTTTACGACAGATGGGGCAAGGTAAGTGGAAAATGCATCTTTTATGAACCGCTTCTGTCTTGATTCCGAAAGATACTTGTACACCGTAATGCTCAGGTAGGTCATTAAAATGACCATGAGGGGATAAATCATGTTCAACACAAAGCCGTTTCTCACAAACACATACTGGCAGTATACACCATGTCCGAGAAACAGGCACAGACCGGTCAGGGTGCCGAATATGGCGCCTGTCCTCGGCAGGACAAACCCGAGGATCAATCCGGCGACAACAATTGCAAGAATATCGTAAATCACCGCCCATGCCGGCTGCTGGAGAAAATCCTGCAGCAGGATGTTGTCAATAACATTGGCGTGTATCTCAACCCCCGGATAGGTCGTACCAAAGGGAGTGACACGCATGTCATAAACACCGACAGCGGTTGCGCCCACCAATATGATTTTATCTTTGACCGCTTCCTCATCGATTTCATTCCGCAGGATGTCGGTGATGGGAATATGGGGAAAGGTCTTTTGCGGCCCCCTGTAATTGACCATTATGCGTCCCTTTTCATCAACCGGGATGGGGAAGCCTCCCAGGTCCAGGGATTCAACGCCGTATTCGGCGATGGTCACGGAAAGCGGGGTCTCGAGGTATGCGCTCAACGCCATGAATGATATCGGCGTATAGAGCATTTGATTATACCTGAGGACCGAGGGCATCCAGCGGACCACCCCGTCCCGGTCGGGGAAGATATTGATGGCGCCGGAATAACCCGCTGCCTGTGAGATGATGGAAATATTAGATTGTGGAATCAGTACATCGATGAGCCGGGCATAAAGGGCCGCTTCAGAGGTGTACCTTTCAAACTGGTAAAGCGAGTTCATGATGTTTTCTTCATGCATCATGATTTCTTCTTCTGACTGATGGCCGACATTTTCATAATCCTGGAAAAAATATCCCAGAACAATTTTTGCTTTTGAGTTTTTTATCGCCTCGGCCAGTTGCCGGTCATAATCCATTTCCGATTCGAGTTTTTCAATGGCAGATTCGATACCGGGACCGTATTTGCCGTATTTTTTCAGCTCTGCGGTAATACTGTCGATGACCTTCCGGGTCCTTTGGTCGTCGGGTTCCCAGAATCCCACATCAAAGGCAATAACCGCGGCACCGGCGTCCGAAAGCCGGTTGATCAGCTCGGCAAATTTTGACCTGGGCCACATCCATTTACCTTCCCGGGCAATGCTTTTTTCATCGATCACCGCGATGGCAACGTTGGGTCCCGGCCTTTTTACGCCCCTGGCCTGCAGTCTCAAGTCAATGGTTTTGAGTTCCATCAACTCGAAAAAGGGGATGCCCTGACGGTAACAGAAGATCCCGACGAACATGAAAAAAAATGCGAGCAGCATGGGGACAAGGTCGGAAAATTTTTTTATAAAAGCCGGTTTGGGCATCTTTGAAACGGTTTTCAGAATTTTAAAGGGTAATGTTTCGGGAGTTGCAGAACAGAACCTATCATTTCAGGAATTCAAAATCAACCGTGTATCGTGGAAAGATGAAAGGCGAGAGTCCGGAGACCGGGTACAGGTACCAGGGACCAGGGTTCAAAAACCCGATACCCGGTACTTATTTTCCAATTCCCGCCCTGAACACCGCCTCAACCGCACCGGGGGTATCAGGCGGTACGATTTCACCGGTATCCGGGTCCATATGTTTTTTAACGACACCGTCGGGCAAGTCAAAATATTGGACAGACGGCCCGTATCGGCTGTTTTTCATGAAATCGATCCAGATGGGAAGGGCGGCCCTGGCACCGGTTTCCATGGGGCCGAGTGATACGTGGCGGTCTTGCCCGACCCATATGCCGACGGCAACAACAGGCGAAAATCCGACAAATACGGCATCCTTGAACTGGTCCGTGGTGCCGGTTTTCCCGGCAAAGGATCCATTGAGGACCCGGGCCTGACCGGCTGTTCCTTCATTGACGACTGCTCTTAGCATGTCTGAAATGATGGCTGCTCCCTGCCGGGTCATCATGACCTGTCTTCGGGGTTTGACCCGCCACAGGAGTCTTCCGAACCGGTCACTCACCTCTGATATGGCATACGGGTCGATCCGTTCGCCCTTGTTGGCAAAAACACAATAGGCCGAGGTGAGATCAAGGATCGAGACCTCCGAGGTCCCCAGCGCCAGGGACAGATTCGGGGCCAGGGGACCGGTGATGCCGAGACTTTGGGCAAATGCTGAAACCGAGGACGGACCCAGCATCTCGATGAGTCTTACCGCAGGTGTGTTTTTGGAAAGCGCCAGTGCTTTTCTCAGGGGTATTTCTCCAAGAAATGTATGGGAATAATTTCCGGGTTCCCAGTCTTTACCGCTGTCCGCGTTTTTAAAGACAATGGGGGCGTCCAGAATTTTGCGGTTTTGTGAAAAACCCTGTTCAACCGCCAGGGCATAGACAACGGGCTTGAATGCGGAACCGGGCTGGCGTCGGGCCGTACACCGGTTATAACGGCTTTTTCCAAACTCCCGGCCCCCGACCATGGCCAGTATTTTTCCGGAATGGATTTCGATACTGACCAGGGCGCATTGGGGATCGGGATCGGGTATCTGATTCTGGCGCATCCGTTTTTCAAGCGACACCAGTCCTTTTTCAACTGCCGTTTCCGCTGTTTTCTGCATGTTGTAGGAAAGCGTGGTCGTTACGGTAAGCCCACCTTTATACAGCATGGCAGAACCCAATGTATTTTCCAGTTGATGTTTTACATATTCGACAAAATAGGGCGCTTTTACGGCGGTTTTGGGCTGCGGATTCAGGTGAAGGGGCTCTGCCGTAGCCTCGGCATATTGTTCTTCACTGATAATGCCGCTTATCTCCATTTGCTTCAGAACGATGTTTCGCCGACGAATCGCCAAATCCGGATTCACCAGGGGAGAATATCGTGATGGGGCTTTGGGCATTCCCGCAACCAGGGCACATTCCGCCAGGGTGAGCCGGGATACGGGCTTATTGAAAAAGATACGGGCCGCCGATTCCACGCCATAGGCGCCGCTGCCGAAATACACCTGGTTGAGATACAGGGTCAGGATTTCATTTTTGGTGTATCGGCGCTCCAGTTGAAGGGCCAGAATGGCTTCCCTGATTTTCCTGAGGATCGTTTTTTCGGGATTTAAAAACAACGTTTTGGCCAGTTGCTGGGTAATGGTGCTGGCGCCCTGGATGAATTTCCCCGTCATGATGTCTTTTATAATCGCCCTGCCGATACCTTTTATATCGATTCCGGGGTGGTTGAAAAAATTTTTATCCTCTGTTGCCAGAATCGCCGATTTCAAGTGGACGGGAATGTCTTCCAGGTTGACCGGCTCTCTTTTTTCCTTGAATAATTCAGCCAACAGGACATTGTCCGCGGAATAAATCCGGGTCACCATGGGCGGGGTATAGGTTTCAAGGGACCGGATCTGGGGCAGGTCGTGAAACAGGGCAAACACCACGCCGATTGAAACGCCGCAGAGCATGCCGAGCAAGGCAATAAAGGCCACTGGTTTGGCTAAGTTTTTGATCATTTGAACGTATCCGGACTCGTTACAGCAATTCCCAGGTAAAGATCTCTTCATTTTTCAGCAGGTTGCAGGCTCTGGCGATTTCCACCGTCCGGGTGTGAAAGATGTTTAACAACGCCATGGTGAGACCTGCATCCGCCAGCATTGAGAGATAGGCCTGCTCGAGGATCAGCTTTTGCCGTTGGTTTCCCCTGCCGGTGGTCAGGTTGGATATGCCGGCAATGGATCGGACATTAAAACCCAGGACGTCGGGGAGTTGACGGATTGTTGCAACCACTTCCGCGGCCTGGAATTTTCCATTGTCCCAGGTCAGCGGTACGACAACCGGATCGATAATCAGTCTTTCCGGGTTGATTTCGGCTTTTTGCACATGATCATAAATTTCAAGCGCAATGGAGAATCGTTCTGTTGAATCCCGGGGCACCCGGCTGCCGGGACCCAGAAGGTAGCCCACGATGTCGGTTTCAAATTCTTTGGCAAGGGGAAGAATCTTTTCCAGTTTCACCGGCTCCAGGGAAAAGCCGTTTATGATCGCCGTCTTTTGGTTTGACAGGAGCCCGGCCTCAATGGCTGCCGGATTCGCCGTGTCAAGCAGGATGGGAAGGTCCGTAACATCCTGGACCGTTTTTACAAAAAAGGACATCTTTTTTTCCGGGTCTTTCCCCAAAGGCCCCGTATTGATGTCAATGGCCTCGGCCCCTGCTTTTTCACAAAGCCTAACCATTTCCCTGATGGGTTCGGGGTTCATTTCCGCAAGGGCTGTTTCAATCCTGCTGTTGGTGATGGTCAGGTTGTCTGCTGCGAGAATCAATTTCGTGTTCCTTTTCCGTCTTATGTCTTTTTCGAATCACGTCATTTTTACCATACCGGTGCTTTAATGCCACCGTCACCCGGTCGCCGGGTTTGGCCGTGGTGATGGGCAGGCCGTATGGATCCTTTATCTCCAGGATAATGTCCTGAGACGGTGTTTCATTTCTTCTCAATATGTCAACGGCATCGCTTGTTTCAAATTTGTTTCTGACATCAACAAGATATCGGTCTCCGGACGGCTTGATGATTTTCCCCAGGAACAGGTGTTCCCTGAAACGGGCATCCCGGGTATAGCCGGGCAATACCCGGTTCGGATCTCCAAAAAAGAATCCCGTTGAAAATCCGCGGCTGTTGACTCCTGAAAGTGCCTGTACCCATTCTTCCTTTACCCTGTACGATTGGGGATCATCGTAGCAGGTGTCTATGGCCTGGCGATAGACATTCACAACGGAAGCAAGATAATGGATGCCCTTCATCCGTCCTTCGATTTTCAGTGAGGCCACGCCCGATTTAATCAGGTCCGGAAGGGATTCGATCATGCAAAGGTCCCTTGGACTGAAAATATATGTTCCCCGGTCATCCTCCGCAACAGGCATATATTGTCCGGGGCGCGTTTCCTCGACAACGGCATATCGCCATCGGCAGGGGTGGGCGCACATGCCCCTGTTGCCGCTTCGCCCGGTCATGAAGCTGCTCAACAGGCACCGCCCGGAAACAGCCATGCACATGGCGCCGTGAACAAAGGCTTCGATTTCCATGTCCGTCGCGGAAACGATTTCCCGTATTTCGGTGAGGGACAGCTCCCGGGCGATATTGATTCGCTTCACCCCGGCATCCTGCCAGAACAGCGCGCTCTCGATGTTGGTGGTGTTGGCCTGGGTGCTGAGGTGGATGGGGATGTGCGGAATTATACTGCGGGCCAGTCTGATGATGCCGGGATCCGCGATAATAACGGCATCTGGATTGAAACGGCCTGAAATTTCGAGAAAATCGGATATGGGCCTGATTTCTTCGTTTTTTGGAAAAATATTGCAGGCCACATAGACCTTAACCCCTTTTGAATGGGCGAAATGGACGGCATCGCGAATTTCATCCACCGTGAAGTTGCCGGAAAAATTCCGCAGACTGAAATCTTTTCCTGACAGGTAAACCGCATCTGCACCGTAATGGACAGCGATTTCAAGTTTTTCAAAATCTCCTGCAGGAGCGAGGAGTTCCACTTTTTTGGGATGTGACATCTTTATTTTATTTTGAACCGCCGGGCCGCAAAGGCGGTCCTGTTTCCTTTTACCGGTTTCCGGCCCGTGTTTTCCGGTATCTTGGCTTTCGGGCTCTCGTCTCTTGTCCCCATCCTATTCAGATTATCCGGGTGACAAGGTAAAATCAATCGGAAATTTTGCGGCGGTATTGCCATGATTGAGTTGACACATATCCGGTGTACAATTATTATATGAAAAAACAGAGATGTGATAATGCCCAATGTTACGATTTCAATGAATGAAGAGTTGTTACAGCATTCAAGGGAGTACGCCCAAAAACGTCAAACGTTTTTAAATGCGCTGATCCGGTAATCGTAAAAAATATTCCATATTCATTCACCCGTTTCGAAGTGGTGATGATAACTCACGATATCATCCAGCCCGCAATAGACAACAGTATCCTTGACGCCCTGTCCTTCCGGGACGCCTTGACTGTCTCTGCCGCGGCATCTGCCGGATGTGAAAAATCTGGACCGAAGACATGAACTCCGGCCGTCTCGTCAAAGGGGTCCGGATAGAAAATCCACTTGTCACTTGATCGAAAGCAGAACGGGTTTTCCCTGTTCCCTGTTTGTCGATGAAAGGGCTTTTTATCTACGCTCAATAACGGTAAGTACATAAAATAGGCGATAAAAAATGGGGATAGTTATTTTTCAGGCATGTTTGCTTATGACATATTTAATCATTCTCCCGCATGTAAAGGAAAAGCAGGTCAGGTTTAAGGCCTCCTTTATATCGTGTCTGATCCTGCTCTCCACCTTTATCGCCGTTTCTACCGAAATATTATCTTATTTCTATCTGCTGAGATATGACGCGATGATGATCCTTTGGTCGGCAACCGGGGTGCTGCTGTTTTTTTGGTTTGTTCGGGTTTGCAAAAACAGGACTTTATCGATCACTCTATTTAATGAAAAAAAATCACTGAAACAGTACAATACGTTTTACATATGCCTGTTTCTGATATTTCTGGTGGAATTTTTCACAGCCGTGATTTCTCCACCAAACAACTGGGATTCCATGACATACCATATGGCAAGAGTCGAGAATTGGATACAATTCAACAGCGTAAGATTTTATCCGACATCTATCATCAGGCAAAATTATCAGATGCCGTTTGCGGAGTATGTAATTCTGCATTTTCAAGTATTAAGCGGCTCCGACATTTTTGCAAATCTCGTTCAATGGTTCTTCATGATCGGATCTGTTGTTGCTGTCACCTTGATAACGAGGGAATTCGATTCGTCGGCCTCTTCGCAATTTTATTCGGCAATTATTGTCTGCACCATCCCGATGGTAATTTTACAATCATCAAGTACTCAAAACGATCTGGTCGTATCATTTTTTCTCCTGTCTTATGCCTATTTCAGTATCCGCCTTGTAAAAACGAATGATGTTGTTAATGCGGTTTTTTCCGGATTGTCATTTGGTCTTGCGTTATTGACCAAGGGAACAGCCTATATATTTGCCCTCCCGATAGCAGCCCTGCCCTTCATTTATTGTGCAACACATTTTCGGAAAGAGAAATTTGTTAAAACAATCAAGATGTCAGCATTAATAGCAGCGATAGGCCTGCTTCTTAATGCAGGGCATCTGTACAGGAATTATGACTTATTCGGAAATCCATTGTCCGCGGACGGACACCTCTATAAAAATGGTAAAATTTCCACCATATTTACACTGTCCAATGTTATCAGAAATTCGGCGCTGCACTTAATGACACCGTCGGATGCAGTCAATTCGGGAATTTATAAAGCTGTTTTATTTATGCTCGGTGATGAGATTGATAATCCATTATCAACGTTTCCGGGGCAGACATTCAGGCCTGTATTCAGGATCCATGAGGATTTTGCGGGGAATACGTTGCATTTTCTGCTGATATTTTCCTGTGTTGTGTTTTTACCGTTCACACGGTTTCGTAAAACACCCCTGATAATTTATTACGTCGCCATGGTCTTGCTTGCTGCGCTGCTGTTTTGCGCCGTACTAAAATGGCAGCCATGGGCCGTCAGGCTCCATTTGCCCCTGTTTTTATTGATTGCACCGGTTATCGCCATTTTTCTGGGAAATATTTTTCCCAGAAAAATTTCAATTGGAATTAGCCTTATTTTATTGTTATGCAGTTTGCCGTTTCTTTTATGCAATTTTTCAAGACCGTTAATTCCCGTGCAAGGGTATTCTGTACTGAAGCAGCCCAGACTGTTTATGTATTTTAAAAACGGACTTCGATTCTCCGTGCCGTATGCCCAGGCTGTTGAAAAAATGGCAGAGCTGAAGATAAAAGTGCTTGGTTTAGACCTTCATGAAGATGACTGGGAATATCCGATTTGGGTGTTAATACGAGAGAAGTTTGACAAGATGCCAAGCATATATCATGTAAATATTTCAAATATAACAAAGAAACTGCAGAACCATGAAGATTTGCCGGACGCTATTTTTACATCCAAAAACAGTTCGGTCATTAATAAAGGAAATAAACGGTTCATAGAAATCTGGGGTTCGGGCCGGTTCAAATTGTTAGTAAGAGAAGAAAAGCGCGTAAAAGGATACTTTTGCTATAAGCATTGTGTCATTCCCTCGTAATTTCCTTTCTCAAAGAAACCTATTGACATTCATTTGAAATTTGTTATGAGTAGAATAACTACTCGAAAAGGAGACGCGGCATGCAGGACCTTCTCACCGGCCTCATTTCATCCAAAACACGGATAAAGCTCCTGGTGAGGTTTTTTTTCAACCCGGAATCCCGGTCCTATCTTCGCGAGCTTGCCAAGGAATTCAACCTGTCCACCAATGCCGTAAGAGAAGAACTGAACCAACTCACCAAGACCAGGCTGTTAAAATCCGAAAAAAACGGCCGCCAGGTTTATTACATGGCCAACAAGCGTCACAGACTTTTTCCGGAACTGAAATCCATGGTGGGCAAGGTCATAGGAATAGACCACGTGATTGACGGGATCATCAACAGGCTGGGCGAACTGGAACGTGCATACATCATTGACGATTATGCAGAGGGAAAAGATACCGGGATCATCGATCTGTTGCTGGTGGGGGCCATAAATCAATACCAGTTAAGCGATTTGAGTAGAAAAACTGAACGATATATCAAACGCAAGATCCGGACACTGGTGTTGAGCCGGGATGAGTTTGAAGATTTTATGCCGGAAATGGAAAAACGGCCGAACCTTCTGATATGGGAGGCGGACGTTTGAGGATGGTTGCGGGAATGGACAGCCTGGTATTTGTTTGGGCGAAAGGCTTCATAAAATCAGGTGGCAGTCCGGTTTGATTCAAATAAAATATAAATAAAATCAATAAGATATAACCACTTCGGGCATGTAACCGACAGGGCGGAGCTGGGTAAAAAAAGCCGTTAATCGTAAACAGGAACAGCAAGCAGATTAAAAAGTATGAAAAGTGACATTTATAAAAAAAATCACCTGACCTGGTTTGATGGGTACGTATGCCGGGAAGATCGTGAGAAGAATCACGGGCACAAAGGGGCGGCCGTGTGGTTTACCGGGCTGTCCGCATCCGGCAAATCCACGGTAGCGCACAATCTTGAAAAACTTTTGTTTGTCAGGGGGTGTTCAACCTATGTATTCGACGGGGACAATGTCCGGCATGGGCTGTGCAGCGACCTGGGGTTTTCAGGCGAAGACCGGACGGAGAACATCCGGCGCATCGGCGAAATGGTAAAGCTGTTCGTGGATGCCGGCATCATCGCCATCACGGCATTCATTTCACCCTCACAAAAAGACCGGGAAAGGATCCGGTCCCTGATCGATGACAACCGGTTTTTGGAAATCCATGTGGACTGTCCTATCGAGGTTTGTGAAAAAAGAGACAAGAAAGGCATCTATGCCAAGGCCAGGGCCGGTATTATTAAGAATTTCACCGGGATATCCGCTCCGTATGAAATCCCGGGCAACCCCGACCTGGTCATCCGGTCTGACCGGGAAGACGCAATGGATGCGGCAAAACGGGTTCTTGATCTTTTAGAACAGCAAAACATCCTTTAAACTGTTACCCGAGGCACATATCCCATGAATAACATGCACCTGCGTAAAAGAATACTGGTAACCGGCGGCGCCGGATTTCTGGGCTCGCACCTCTGCGAACGACTGCTGGACAGCGGCGCGGATGTCCTGTGCGTGGACAATTTCTATACCGGTGCCAAGCAAAACATCGCCCATCTCATGGAGAGCCCGTATTTTGAATTGATTCGCCATGATGTGACATTTCCCGTGTATCTTGAAGTCGATGAAATCTACAATCTGGCATGCCCGGCTTCACCTGTCCATTATCAAAATGATCCGGTTCAAACCACGAAGACCAGCGTTCACGGTGCCATTAACATGCTGGGGCTGGCAAAACGGCTGAAAGTAAAAATTCTGCAGGCCTCCACCTCGGAAGTTTACGGCGATCCAGATGTCCACCCCCAGCCGGAAACCTACCGGGGAAACGTGAACTGCATCGGTCCCCGGTCCTGTTACGATGAGGGCAAGCGATGCGCAGAGACACTTTTTTTCGACTATCGGCGGCAACACAACCTGCAGATCAAGGTGGCGCGGATTTTCAACACGTACGGCCCCCGGATGCACCCCAACGACGGCCGCGTGGTCTCCAATTTCATTCTCCAGGCATTGAGAAACGAGCCCATTACGGTGTATGGGGATGGATCGCAGACGCGCTCTTTTTGTTACGTGGATGATCTCATCGACGGCCTCGTCCGCTTGATGAACACGCCGCCGGATGTGACCGGTCCCATGAATATCGGCAACCCGGTTGAATTCACCATACTGGGGCTTGCCAGGAAAACCATTGAACTCACCGGCTCCAAGTCGGAAATTATATTCAGGCCCCTTCCCGAGGATGACCCCGTACAGCGAAAACCGGATATAACCCTGGCCAAAAAGGAATTGCATTGGGAACCCAAAATCGAGCTGGTGCAGGGCTTGAAAAAGACGATTGAATATTTCAGGAGGTTTGTGGACTGATTCTGACGGGCCGGGTCACAAGCACTGCCGCGTTGGATAACAATCTTCTGGTGGTTAAAGACCGGACAATGCCGGATGATTTTCAAAATGCAGTTTGGAAATAACATTTCCAAGAGGTACGGAAGATAAAATTGAAAAAGCCGATTTTGGTCACCGGCGGTGCCGGATATATCGGATCCCACGCCTGCAAGGCCCTTGCAGCAGCAGGATACACGCCGGTCGCCTATGACAACCTGGAATACGGACACGAATGGGCGGTCAAGTGGGGCCCCCTGGAAATCGGGGATATTCAGGACCGCCGCCGAATGGACCAGGTGATTGAAAAATACCGGCCCCAGGCGGTCATGCATTTTGCCGCCTATGCCTATGTAGGGGAATCTGTTGAAAATCCCGGCAGGTATTATCGAAACAACGTGGCCGGAACCCTGACCCTGCTCGAATCCCTGCGGGATCACGGCATAAAAAGCATCATCTTCTCAAGCACCTGCGCTACCTACGGCACTCCCGAACAGATACCATTAACCGAGGATCATCCTCAAATTCCGGTCAATCCCTATGGATCAAGCAAGCTGATGATCGAGAAAATGCTTCAGGATTTTGATGCGGCCCACGGTGTCAGATTTGTTTCGCTTCGGTATTTTAATGCTGCCGGTGCTGATCCTGACGGTGAAATCGGGGAAGACCACCATCCGGAAACCCATTTAATCCCCCTCATTATGGACGCTGCTTTGGGCAGATCGGAAAACATTAAAATCTTCGGAACGGATTATGACACGCCGGACGGCACCTGCATCCGGGATTACATCCATGTAACAGACCTGGCAAAGGCCCATGTGCTGGCATTGGAATACTTGAAGAAGAACGGTAAAAGCGATTTTTTCAACCTGGGCAACGGAAGCGGGTTTTCGGTAAAAGAAGTTATCGAAACGGCCGGCAGGATAATCGAAAAGGAAATTCCAGCAGTAAATTGGGATAGAAGACCGGGAGATACGGCGATTCTCATCGGCAGTTCAGACAAGGCCCGGCAGGTTCTGGGGTGGCATTCTGAATATCACCGGCTGGAGACCATCATCAAGACGGCCTGGGAATGGGCAAAAAAGTCCGGAGAATAGTGGCAAGAGTTTAGAGAATACAGACAAAAAGGTCCATCCCCTGGTCTCCGGACTGAATATTCAGTCAATAAGCATTTTAAAAGTTTAAATGAGTCCCTATTTCAGATAACCCGAAACTCATAACGCGTCACTGATCACGCATCACTGTTTTCCATGACTCAAATCATTATCAAACCCAAAAAAGGTTGGCAACTCATCGATTGGAAGGAGTTGAAGGAATACAAGGACCTTTTCTATTTTCTTGTCTGGAGAGACGTCAAGGTCTTGTATAAGCAGACCGTTCTGGGATTTTCCTGGGCTATCCTGCGACCGGTATTCAGTATGATCATCTTCTCGGTCGTATTCGGCAGACTTGCAAAAATGCCCAGCGATGGCGTACCTTATCCCATATTCGCATATACAGCCCTGGTGCCATGGACGTATTTTGCCACCGCCATGACCAAGTCAACCCAGAGCCTGGTGGCAAATGCCAACATGCTGACCAAAATTTATTTTCCCCGACTCGTCATTCCCATGACACCTGTGATGGCGGGGTTGGTTGATTTTGTCATTGCTTTATCACTTTTGGGCCTGCTCATGATAGGCTATGGGATTTTGCCGAATATCAATATACTGTTTCTTCCTTATTTGGTTCTTTTGATGATCCTGACCGCATCAGGTATCGGCATGTGGCTGTCTGCCATGGCCATTCAATACCGTGATGTCGGGCAGGTCATTCAGTTTTTTACCCAACTTCTCATGTATGCTGCACCTGTAGTATGGCCGGTTTCCTTAATACCGGGTAAGTATCGTTTGATTTATGGCTTTTATCCCATGGCAGGAGTGATTGAAGGGTTCCGATCATCATTGATCGGAACAAATCCCATGCCGTGGGACTTGATTTTCATGGGGACGATAACGGCTGTCCTGGTTGCTTTATCAGGAGCCTTCTATTTTAAACGCATGGAGAGAATTTTTGCAGATGTTGCATAAAGTATTATTTTCACGGATATATCAATAGGAAAAGAAAAAAATAAAAAGATCTATGTCTGAGATTGCAATCAAAGTCGAAAATATTTCAAAACGCTACCGTATAGGCGTAAAAGAAGAAATGCACGATACTTTTTATGGTGCAGTTTCATCTTTTATAAAATCACCGTTTAAGCAATTAAACAAATTACGAAAGTTAAGTATTTTCGACCCAAAAGAAGACGGAGAGGATATCATTTGGGCTTTAAAGGATGTTTCGTTTGAAATAAAAAAAGGTGATGTTGTTGGAATAATTGGCCGAAATGGCGCTGGTAAGTCAACCCTCCTGAAAATCCTTTCTCGTATAACCGAGCCCACAGGAGGGATCGCTAAAATCTATGGACGGGTAGCCTCCCTGCTTGAGGTAGGCACGGGATTCCATCCGGAATTGACCGGCAGGGAGAACATTTACCTGAACGGTGCCATCCTGGGTATGAAGAAGGGGGAGATAAACCGAAAGTTCGATGAGATTGTGGCTTTTGCTGAGGTTGAAAAATTTCTTGACACACCTGTAAAGCGCTATTCCAGCGGTATGTACGTGCGACTGGCCTTTGCCGTGGCTGCCCACCTGGAGCCGGAGATCCTGATGGTAGACGAAGTCCTGGCTGTGGGAGACGCGGCTTTTCAGAAGAAGTGCCTGGGCAAGATGGGGGACGCGGCTAAAGAAGGGCGGACGGTGTTATTCGTGAGTCACAATATTGGGGCAATAAATAAACTCTGCCCTTATTCATTACTGATAGATTCGGGATATGTTCAAGCTTTTGATAGGTCGTTTGATATTATCGAAAAATACCTGGCTTCAGTTTATAAAACATCCGGATTCAAGACATTCCCCTTGAGGCCAGATTGCAAAGGACAGATTCTAAGTGTTCGGTTGCTTGACGAATATGGCGTTGAAGCATCAGAATTTGCATGTGGTAATAAGATAACAGTTGAAGTAAATTTTGCACTTCATAATAAAGTAAGAGGTCTTCATGTAGCTTGCATTGTAAGTACGAATGATGGTTATCATTTGCTCTCAACGACAGACACGGACACAGCCCCCTATCTTCTTGAGGAGCGTTTGCCCGGAAAGTATCAAGTTCGGTTCAGGCTGCCAACAGATTTGCTTAACATAGGCATATACCATTTGTCCTTTGTTATGGAAATCCCTGGGATTGAGTCTTTTGATCGCCAAGAGGCTGTTTCATTTACCATTTATGATGGTGGAGATTTCGGAACCTTAAAGGAACGAGGCCGGAGGGCGGGGGTGCTCCTTGTTGAGATACCCTGGGAATACGTTTGATTTACTGATAATGCTGTTCGGTTAGCTATTATCCCGGCAGTTAAATATGGTAGTTTAAAATACAAGCTGATTATATGAAAAAGCTACCTCCCCTTAGCGAATATGCTAAGATGGG
>CAYLRU010000029.1:0-39776 GCA_964386565.1 uncultured Desulfobacteraceae bacterium
AAGGTCCGGCGCATCATGCCGGTGTTTTACTTTCTTCTTTGGCCTCTTCCATACCCGCTTCTTCTGCTGCCATTCCGAGACGCCGGCGTATCCGGGAAATGAGATTTAATCCGTCTTCCAGCATCAGATACAGACAGGGAATGAGAAAAAGGGTGATAAAGGTGGCGAACAGCACGCCGAATCCCAGGCTGATGGCCATGGGCGTGATGAATTTGGCCTGTACGCTTCTTTCCAGCATGATGGGCGTCAACCCGGCAAAGGTGGTCAGGGATGTCAGGATAATGGCGCGAAAGCGCATCATGCCGGCCTTGATAACCGAGGTGTACGCATCCGTGTTTTCTGTTGTGCGGATTTTGTTGGTCCGGTGTATCAGGACCAAAGAGTCGTTGACCACCACGCCGGAGAGGCCGACGATGCCCATGAGGCTCATCATGCTGAGGTTATATCCCAGCATGACATGGCCGATGATGGCACCCACGATGCCGAAGGGAATGGCCGCCATTACCACAACGGGCTGGGAAAAGGACCGGAACGGTATGGCCAGCAATGCATAAATTCCGAAAAGGGCGATAATAAATCCCCTGAAAATGTCCTTTAAAGATTCGTTTTGCTCACGCCCTTCACCCTCCAAGGTGTATCGGAGGCCGGGGTATTTGTTGAGAAGCGCCGGTATGAAATTGGCGATGATGTTCGCCCGGACTTCGTTGGCATTGGCGATCTCTTCATTCACATCAGCCATGACCTTGATGACCTGCCGCCGCTGGGCCCGTTGAATGGTGGCATACCCCTGTTTCATATCCAGATCGGCCACCTGGCTGAACGGGACTTCATTGCCGGCAGGCGTCCGGATCCGCATTTCCTCGACATTGGCAAGGGATTTTCTTTCGGATTCGGGATATCGGACCATCACCTTGACTTCGTCCTTGTCCCTTTGCATACGCAGTGCTTCGGCACCGTAAAATGCATGCCGAACCTGTCGGGCCAGGTCATTCAGGGTCAACCCCAATGTGCTGGCCAGGGGTTTCAACCGAAGCTGCATCTCCTGCTTACCGGGAAGGAAACTGTCGCTGATGTCGAAAACGCCGGCGATTTTTTTCAGTTCTTCTTTCAGCTCATCAGCGGCTGCCAGCAGTTGTTCCTGGTCGTCCATGGACAGGTGGATCTCGATGGCGTTTCCGGCGCTGTGAATATCGCTTTTAAAACTGACGGTTTCTGCATCCGGAACAGTGCCTGCCGTTTTGCGCCAGAGATTCAGAATATCACCAGACCCCATATCCCGTTTTTCCGCTTCCAGAAGTTGAATCCATACCTGGGCCAGGTGTCCTCCGATATCGCTGGAACCGCTATGGCGTCCGAACTGCCCGCCGACAACGGATATGCTGTGTTCGAAATAAGACGGCGTACCTTCGGGGTGCCGGGCATCGATTTCGGCAAGTGCTTCACGGGCGGCGTTTTCGTAATGGGTAACGACCTCAAAGGTCCTTTCAGCAGGGGTTCCGGACGGCATGGTGATCAGGCATTCAAGGGTATCGCCGTCAATCCTGGGAAAGAACGTAAACTTGATCAATCCGGCCTGCCACACGCCCAGCGTTATTAAAAGGATGCCGATGCCCAGGGCG
Organism: uncultured Desulfobacteraceae bacterium; assembly: GCA_964386565.1. Lineage (GTDB taxonomy): Bacteria > Desulfobacterota > Desulfobacteria > Desulfobacterales > UBA5616 > CAYLRU01. The sequence continues at coordinate 1,620 of CAYLRU010000029.1, forward strand.
ACAGTGGCGTACCGCCATTTAATGGAAAATTCCAGGAGCCGGGCATACGGTCCGTCAATAATGTTTTTCAGCCAGCGGGAAGCGGCCTTTTCCCGTTTTGTACCTGCAACGCTTTTTGATGTCAAAACCTTGGACCGGTTTAAGTGGGCCGGCAGGATAAATAACGATTCGATCAATGAGCCGGCCAGCACGAGAATCACCACGATGGGGATATTCCGGGCGATCTTTCCCATTATGCCGCCGGCTGTCAAGAGGGGCCAGAAGGCGACCATGGTGGTGAGCACCGAAAAGATCACCGGCCTTCCCACTTCTATCGTTCCCTCAATCGAAGCGGGCAGGGCGGACAGACCTTCCTCGTGTTTGCGGTACACATTTTCCCCCACGATAATGGCGTCATCCACCACGATGCCCAGAATCATGATGAATGCGAACAGGGACACCATGTTGATGGAAATGTCGAATTGGGGCAGAAACATCAGGCCGGCTGCAAACGAGATGGGAATCCCCATGGTTACCCAGAATGAAAGCCGGACATCCAGAAAGATCCCCAAAATAATGACCACCAGGATCAATCCCATGATCATGTTTTTCAGCAGCAGCTCGATACGGCTTTTCAGGACGACTGACATATCGCCAAAATATTCGATTTCAACACCTTCCGGCAGGGTGGGCCTGATTTTTTCCATGTAGTCTCTGACCGCACCGGCCACGGAAAGGGCGCTCTGGTCCGCCACCCTGAAGACATTGATCATGGCTGCCGATTTACCCTGGAACCGGGCGAAAACATCCACATCTTCAAACCCGTCTTTTAATTCGGCGATCTGTCCCAGGGTTACGCGGCTGCCGTCGGGCCGGTTGATAACGGCAATATCGCGGTAGTCATCGGCATAATAACGCTTGCCCTTTGTGCGGATCAGTATTTCACCGGATTCGGTCTTGACGCTGCCCGCCGGAAGATCGAAGCTGCTGTTTGCAATGATGCCCGCCACCTGGCCCAGGGTCAGTTCGTACTGCCGAAGGGTTTTTTCGGATATCTCGATATGGATTTCCCGATTCCGGACGGCAGATACCTCCGCCTGGGTGACTCCCGGCAAATTGGTCAGATCGTCCTTTATCTTGTCGGCGATATACTTGATGGTGGACTCCGGAACATCGCCATATACGGCAAGGTTGATGACCTGCGACCGGCGCACGATTTCCCGCACCACAGGCTGTTCAGCCTCTTCCGGGAATGTGGTAATGCGATCGATTTCCGCCTTGATTTCGTCCAGCAGCTTTTTTAATTCCCAGCCCTTCATGACTTCAACGATGACGGTCCCGAATCCTTCACGGATGGTGGAATCGATGCGCTTGATGCCGGCGAGGCCGGAGATTTTTTCTTCGATTCTTCTCACCACCCCCTCTTCCACTTCCGAAGGCGATGCACCGGGATAGACCGTTGTAATGCTGATCTGATCCAGCGTGGTTTCCGGAAACACTTCCAGCTTGATGCCGGTTCCCACAACAATGCCGCCCAGGAGAAGGAACAGCATCAACAGGTTGGCTGCGACATGATTTTCAGCAAACCATTTGGTGGCCCCTTTCATGATTTTTCCCCTCCATTATTCACCGGTACGTTTCTGACGGTCATTCCATTGGTGACATCCTTGATGGGCGATACCACGACCTCCTCGTTATCGTTCAGACCGCCTTTGATGACGACTCCCGAATAGGAATGAAGGGCCACTTCCACGGGGCGAAATTCCAGTCTGCCGTTTTGATCGACAACCCATACCACATTCCCCTGGCGAAGGGCGGCCCTGGGGATGACCACCCCGTTATCAATGGGCCGGCCGTCGATATTTACGGTGACAAAAAGACCGGGCACCAGGGGCGGCTTTTGAGAATAGGGCTCATCAACCCGGACCACGACATTGATCATCCGGGTTCGTTCATCCACCTTCCCCTCGGTCCTGACAACGACACCCTGCCAGGTTCGCCGCCGACCGGCAATATCCGCATGCACGGTCGCCCGGGTATGGGGCTGCACAACCGGTATCGGCGCCGATACTGAAAGATCCGCTTGTTCTTCTTTAAGCGCCGAAAGAAGTATTTCCTTTTCCCTGGGTACGACATGGATATTCAACGTATCGCCTTCCTGCCGGACAGCGTAAGCCGTGTCGCAACCCAGGTCCAATACCACCCGGACCTTTTTCTCCGGCATGGTATGACAGGCCATCCGGATCTTTACGAGGCAGTCTTCATTTACTTCCAGGACATCTGTTGCCTTGTCGGAATCGATCCCGAAAAGGTCGACAACAAGCTTGTCCGAGCCCAGCATAAAGGCATTTGTATTGTTGAACCGGCCGTTGCCATGGAGTTTTACGATTGTCCGGTCTCCCTGTTTAAGGGATGTGATTTCATCCAGCCGGGTGGCGGCCTTGTATTCTGTTTCCGGCGCGACAGGGGTTGTTTCACCGGGTGTAAAGCCGGGGACATGAAACCATTCCAGTTTGTCGCTTTCCATGGGCATGGTAATTTCAGCAGCCTCAATGGAATAAAGGACCGCGGTGGGCTGACCCGGAGAAACAACCTGGCCCATGTCGACGTTTTTCAGGCTGACACGCCCGTCAAAGGGGGCTTTCAGCCGGGTCCTTTCCAGGTTCAATTTCGCTCTTTCCAACTCGGCCTTCTGGGCGGCCAGGTTGGCTCTTGCGGTTTCCAACTGGGGTTTTTTCGCCACAAGGGACGGCGGTTCGGTACCCGGGTGCAACTGGAGCCAATCGGACCGGGCCACGGAGGATTCCTGCTCCGCCAGGGCAAACCTGCTTTCCGCATCTTTAACCCGGGCCTTGGCAAGGGTAACGGCAATACGATAATCCGCCGGATCGATGGCAAGGAGAATGTCCCCTTTTTTAAAGGCACCGCCGTTTACCATGGCCGGAGATACGTACACGATTTTCCCGCCGACCTGGGGAACGAGCTGAATTTCCTGGAGCGGCCGGACGGTGCCATGGCCCTGAATCGGAACCGGAATCCTTTTGGTATGGACGGTAACGGTCCTTGCCAGGGGAGCTGCCACGACGACCTCTCTTTTTTTCATGGGGGGACGGCTGGCCTTCAGAAGCCTGTTGCCCGTCCAGCCGATGGCGATCAGCGCAATAACCAGAATGAACTGGACCAGTCTTTTTGTCGATTGTGTCATGGGATATCACTCTTTTGTGTTATGATGAAATTCGTTACACGCATCATTTCATATTTTAAACCCTATACGCGTCACCCGTTACCGGATCATTGCAGCGTGTCCTCCTTTTCACCGCTTGCGCGCAAATCCGGCCAACCGCCGCCCAGGGCCCTGTGAAGGGTTACCCGGTTTTGCATGAGGGCAAGATCCGACAGGATCAGGTCTTCTTCAGCCTGGAACCGGGCCAGGATCGCATCCAAGACCGTCAGGTAATCCACCAGGCCCCGCTCATATCGAAGTTCCGCCATGTTTTGCGTGGCCCGCGCCTCACTCAGAAACGCGATCAACGCTTCCCGTTTTTCCATCTGCTGTTTTCGGGTCAGCAGTGCACTTTCCACCTCGGCAAATGCGTTCAGCACGGTTTTTGCGTAATCAGATACGCTTTGGGCATATCGGGCCTGTGCGATGTCCTGTCCGGCCTTTCGTTTGCCGGCGTCAAAAACGGGTTGAATGACACCGGCGGCAAGCTCCCAGAGTTCATTGCCCGGCGTGACCAGGCTGTCGAGTTCGCTGCTGACATATCCGAAGGTTCCGGTTAACGTGATGGACGGGAACCGGTAGGATTTGGCCTCGCCGATCCTGGCGTTTTGGGCCATCAGCCGTGCTTCCGCAACCCTGATGTCCGGCCTGCGCAACAGGAGTTCCGAGGGCAATCCGACCGGAACCGGGGTCATGCGCCGGTAGTAGTCTTCCGGCTGAAACCGGGGCGGATATGCTTTTGGATATTTCCCGCATAATACGGACAGCTTGTTCTGATTTATCCCCAGGGCCTGATACAGGGACGGTTGCAGGGATCTGGCCTGGGACAGTGACCGCCTCGCCTGCCGGACTTCAAGTGCCCCGGTGAGTCCTGCAGCATACCGTTTTTCCACGAGACGAAGTCCGGTTTCCAGGTTGTTGATGCGCAGCGTATTCAACGCAATGCGCCTTTCCAATGATTCCATCTCCAGGTACAGGCTGATGGCCTCGGCCAGGATGCTTTGGATGACGGTTTTCCTGTTTTCTTCCGCTGCAAGCAGGTCGGCGCGGGCTGCTTCATCGGCTCTGGCCAGTCGTCCCCAGAGGTCGAGTTCAAAGGTCGCCGGTATGGACAGGGCATAACTGTTTGATGTAATGCGCGTACTGACCGATTCAAACGCAAGTCCGCCACCTGGTGTGACCAAGGGAACGGTTGTACGGATATTCGCCTGGTTCCGGGCGGCTTCTCCCCCGAGGTTGATGGCGGGAAAACGATTGCTCCGGGCCTGGGTCAATCGCCCCTGAAATTCAAGAATGACGGCGGCTGTTTTCTGGATATCCAGGTTGCCGGTCAATGTCTCTTCCACCAGCCGGTTGATCTGGGGATCACCAAATGCTTCCCACCAGGGATCTTTTGATGTTTCGCCGGCTTCCGGTTCAGGCGGGGTGCCGTGATCCTGCTGAAAGGATGGCGGAATGTTGAACCCCAGTTCCGGGCGCCGGTAATCCGGTCCGACCCGCATGCAACCGGCGAATGCCGCCGTCATGATGACGGCGATGGATATCAGACAAGTCCCGTGTTTCATGAACGATCCCCCTTAAAATGGTTTTTCCCGGTCAGCCCGTATAGTACGAAAGAGACGGTATGATCAATCAACCGGTTGATGAAAATCGCATCATATTCTTTTCCCACGATATGGCTGATGGGAATGCGGGCATGAGAGAAATGAAGGGACAGGGAAATAACGCTGAAAATCTTGAGCTTTAAATCCAGTTCGTTGTTATCCCCCGGCAGGTAAGATTTAAACAGATCCACCAGTACCTGGAAAAAGGGCTCGATGGCTTCCTGGATAATGATGTCCACGGCGCCGGTGGGATTGTGAATTTCCCGGTGCATCAGCCCGAGGAATGTTTCATGATCTTCATGGTTCAACGGATGCTTTTCCATAAAGGCGGTTACAACGGCCCTGATGATCGACTCGAAATTCACATTCTTCTGACCGGCAAGAAAGTCTTCGAATTGGGACCGGACCTGGATCAGTTGCGGAATCAGTCGCTTGCGGAATACGTCGAAATACAGGTTTTTTTTATTTCCGAAATAGTAGTTCACCGAGGCCAGGTTACATGCCGCACACTGGGTGATTTCCCGAACGGATACACCGTTGAAGCCCTTTTCGGCAAACAGCTTTTCAGCCACCGCCAGGATCCGTTCCTTTGTCGTGTCCATGGTAATGGTTTGATTTTCCATAAGGTGATCCTCAAAGGATTAAACAATCGTATTAAACAAAAATTTAAAACAAACATATTAAACGATCGTTTTAATGTCAAGCACTTTATTCTGATGCCTGCTGATAAGGTGATATGGGATCCGGATAAATCACCACGTGAGGGAGCAGGGAAAATATTTTAGTTGCAATATCTTTTGAAAGCCATATAAAAAGTCTGTCACGTAAAATCACCTTTAACCGGGCTTTTGAACCTTCCCGGAAACAAAAGGAGACCCAAATGGTGCAGGACATTCAATTACCGGAATCGGAAGACTGGATGGACCAAGTAAAACAACGGGCACGGGACATCATGGAAAAGCACGAAAGTTGCGCCCAGAGTATCCTGATCGCGTTTATGGAAACCTTCGGCCTTCATGACCCCATGGTGGTCAGGGCGGCGGGCGCTTTCCACGGGGGAATGATGACGTCGCTGACCTGCGGTATACACGTGGGGGCCCTGATGTTTCTGGGATTGTTAATGGGACGGGAAAATCCGGAAGAAGGCCTTGAAGGCTTGATGCCCATTGTCGGCCCCACCCATGAACTGGTGTCACGGTTAACGCAGCGGCTGGGTTCCCATTCATGCAGGGAATTGACCGGTGTTGATTTTACGGATTTAAACCAGGCCATGACCTTTTATGTCACCGGTGAAAACAAAAAATGCATAGACCGGGTGGCAGAAGGCGCCGAAATCCTGGCAATGTTTTTGAAGGAGAAAAAGGAAGCCGGCGAGTTGTTCAGAACCGGGTGATTGTCAAAAACACGCGGCAAAGCGTAACAACAGGTCGAGTGGAACGGAAAAGGAAAAAAGTGACGCCGTTAACCAGTGCTCAGAAAAAATACTTACGGGGTCTGGGCCATTCTTTAAAGCCGGTGGTTTACGTCGGTCAAAAGGGGATGACCCATACGCTGGTCCGGGCCATGAACGCAGCTTTTGAAACCCATGAACTGGTCAAGATCAGGTTCAACGAATTCAAGGAGAAGGCGGAAAAGAATGCGGTGTTGGCCGGGATACAGAAAGAAACCGGCGGCCAGGTCTGCGGCATGATCGGCCATACAGCCATATTGTATCGCAGGAATCCCGATCCTGAAAAGCGGAAAATCGATTTGACCAGGGGGAAAAGCTGAACGGAAAAATGCAACCGGCCGGCAGGCGCATCCCGGTTTTGCGGGAAGGCATTGCCGTGGTCAAGATGATTCTCTATGTCGACCGGGATATCCTGTTTCCTGAAAATTTCATAAACATGACGCGAAAACCCGGTGTTGCATACGGGCTTCTTTTGCCACGGGACATGGAAGGGGAATGAGGCATGGAAAACAGTGCTCTATATCAGAGGGTTTCCCTGGAAGAGGTATTCTCTCCCAGAGGGGTTGCTGTTGTGGGTGTATCCGGCTCGGGAAAAATGGGGTTTGCCGAAGGCGTGACCATGGCCCTGATGGAGGCCGGCTGTCCCGGGATTTACCCGGTTAACCCCAAGTACAAGGAGGTTTTCGGGCTGCGATGTTATCCGGATCTTAAAAGTATTCCGGATGTTGTGGATTTTGTCATCGTCAGTATTCCGGCAGGCGCTGTCCTGGGGCTGCTGGACGACTGCGCGGTAAAGGGTGTTAAAGCCGTACAATTTTTTACGGCCGGATTCAGCGAAAGCGGCCTGGCACAGCGGGTGGACCTGGAAAAAGAAATGTTGAGAAAGGCAAGGGCCGGAGGATTCCGGATTATCGGACCCAACTGCGTGGGGGTTTTTGTTCCCAAAAGCCGCCTGGTGAATATCGGCGGCGTTTCCTATGAGCCGGGTCCCATCGCCTTTATTTCCCAAAGCGGCGGGCATGCCAACAACATCGTGCAATTCGGGGATCCCCGCGGGTTGCGGTTCTCCAAAGTGGTCAGCTACGGCAACGGACTGGATGTCAATGAAATCGAAATGCTGAATTATTTTGGCGAGGATCCGGACACGAAAATCATCGCCGCATACATCGAGGGAGTCAAAGACGGCAAAGGATTTGCAGAAGCCTTGAAATCGGCCGCGGCAAAGAAGCCCGTGGTGATTTATAAGGGCGGCAGAACAGATGCCGGCAAACGGGCGGCTTTTGGTCACACGGCCAGCATGACGTCTTCCGTCGCCGTGTTCGACGCCTTGTGCCGCCAGGTAAATGCCATCGTGGTGAATGACCTGGATGAGATGATCGATGTGCTGACGGCCCTTTGTTTTGCCACCCCCTTTCCAAAGGGGCCGGGTATCGCCATGATCGGTGCGGGCGGCGGCCCGAGTGTTCTGGCCGGAGACATCATGGAGAAACACGGGCTTCATCTTCCCCTGATGCCGCCGGATACCCAGGAAGCATTGAAAAAGGTGCTGCCGGTGGACGGCAGTATTTTCAGCAATCCGCTGGATACGCCCAACATGGCATCGCCCGAGGCCATAGCCCTTGCATTGCCCATCATCGGAAAGGTTCCGGATATTCATATCCTGTTTTATCATATGGGTTTTCATCCCATCAGCCGATGGGGGCTCAACCGGTTCAGGACCGAGGGGTTTGCCCGGCAACTCGCCCGGTTCCTTGCAGAGGCCAAAAAGACCATGGATAAGCCTGTTCTCCTGGCCTTGAGACCGCCGGTGGACCTGGCCGGCATGGAAGAGTTCTTAGGGGTTCAGGCCGAAGCGGTAAAAGCCGGGTTCCCGGTCTTTTATTCCCTGGACGGACTGGCCATGGCCATGTCGCGGGTACTTGCCTGGCGTCGGCGGGAAAAATCGTTGGCAACATGCTGAAATATGAGAGGCAGACTTTCGGACATGAGGTGACAGCGTATATGCAGGAAGTAAAACTTTATTCGTCCTTTGAATCCAGGATTTTCTTTACAATACCGCCCCGGCGCAGCCCGTCAAGATAACAGGTATACGAGTTTTCGCATCGCATGGATAGCGACCGGATGTAATCGATGTTGTTTTTGATGGATTCGGAATACATATCCCGGTCAATGCCCCACCGCTCCCGGAAATGGGCACGAATGTACCGGCATACATTACCCAGCCCTTCCTGCAGTCTTGTCCGGGCTGTTGTAGAATAAAAATCCTCGGTTTTTTGAAGCAATTTCAATTCGGTTTCCATTTCGGGAAGACCGGCCTCTTCAAACTCCTGGAAAAGCAATAACAGTTTTTCAAGATAATGGCGGTCCGCCATTTGCGCCAGGATATCTGCAGATCCCACCATGAAGGCGAGGATTTTCGCTTCCTCGGAAGAAAAGGAAATTTCACGGGGAGACATGCTCAGCATGGTGCACATGATGCATTTCTCCCCGATATCGAAAGCGCGGGGATTAAACCGGTTCGCTTTAAAATAGGCGTTTAGAAAGTCGATGCTTCTCTGCTCATGCCCGATGGTATATTTTGCTCCTGTCCCGTCCGGGTCATCGATGGTCTGGATCAACCCGGCATCATGAAAAAAGGCCGCTGCAACGGCGTAAATGATATTTTCCGGATCAAACCGGACATTTTCAATGGATGCACCGTGGACCAGCCGTATAAATGCAAGGGTAACCAGGCAGGTGTGCTCCAGGTCATGGTATTTGGTGTTGCTGGCCCGGTACCCGGGGTATTTGCCCTGGAAAAGCAAAACAGCGTCATGGGCTATTTTATCAAACATCTCCAGGTCCGCTTTCTTTGAGGCCAGCATCAGGACGTACCGGATTTCTTCAATCATATCCACGGGGTTGCCGGCGTCAACCAGGTCGTGGAGTTTTACCGTGCTGTTCACCATGATTTCGTTTTCCGAAATAATTTCATTTGATCGATTCGTTATCATTTGAATCCCGTTCCATATTCAATGTACAGGATATGGCGCTGCAAAATCGGGTGATTTCCGTTGCTGCACTCTGGTGATCCCTTTTCAGATGGAAGTTGATCCATGATGACGATTGGTTCAGTTCCCACATTCTGGGCGGGATGCAGCCGGCAGCCATCTCATGTTCCTTGTTTACCGAGGCCAGTCGGTTATATGCCCTGAACCAGATGCATCGCCTGTCGGGATATACTTCGCACATGCCGTTATGACTGCCGCCGCAGGCCCCGTTCCGGATGTGCTTGGGACACTGGGATTCCGGGCATAGAAAGGCGATGTGGACGATGCCGCAGTCCCCGCATTTCTGACAGTTCAGCAATAATTTTTTGACCGCATCTTCACTGGTTTCGAAAAACAGCCGGCTTAGCGGGTGCCGGTCTGCCCACAAACAGAGACGTTTCATCAGGCCGGATAAGGGGGAGTCGAAGCTGAAAAGCAGGTCGTGGGTGTCTTGCATGAGTTTGAAAAACCGTTTCCGGGTTTTTGGAGGGGGTCTTTTTTTTGCCTTCCGGCTTTCATCCAAAAGTCCGGTGGCTGGATTTTTTTTGAAAAAATAGACCCCGCTGGGCTGGGGCAGATCAAAATCCGGAACAAATTCTTTCCACCGGGGCTGAATTTCTTCCATCCGGTCGAGAATTTTTCCCACCGTATCGAAATTCCGCTGTATTCCGCCGATATGGATGCCCCGGTAGCCCAATCCCTTGAGCACGGCGCCCAACCGGGCGGTTCGCTCAATGGCGGCTTTTTTACCCTCCCGGGGATCGGCCCATTCTTTTTCAACCATGGCGCGGAGCCTGTCGGTGACCACGGCGCCCGGCACATTGCCGTCATTCATGATACCGGCGTTGCGGGGGGTTAAATAATACAGGGAGCCCAGGGTCGGGATGTTGACCCCCATTTTTTTCTGTATCAGAAGAAGTTCCTGGAATTTTCCCGCATCATAACCCAGTTGGGTGATGGCAAACCGGGCGCCTGATGCTGTTTTTTTACAAAGCTTGGCATATTGGGCAAAACATTCACCCTGGGTTATTTTAAACGGCGATACCGCGCATCCGATAAAAAAATCTTCCGGGTCGCCGTCTTCGTAAAGCCGCTTGCTCAGAATGGAAAGCATGCAGGTCAGGTTTACCGAATCCAGATCAAACACCGGCGCACCCCGGCCGCCGAAACCCTCCCCGGAATAGTCTCCGGTGAGGGCCAGGATGTTTTTCATTCCCATCATGGCCAGTTGCAGGGCCCTGCTTTCGATTCCCACCCGGTTGGTATCCCGGCAGGTAAAATGCACGATGACGTCCATGCCCAGCTTGAATATTTCATTGCCCAGGACGTCGGGGCTCAACGACGGATTGCCCCCGGGATTGTCGGTGATGGAAACGGCCGATATCCTGCCGTCGGTATAGGCGTCTTTTGCCATGCCCATGACCGTATCCACGGTCCGGCTGATGGATTTGGCACCGGGAACCAGTTCCAGGGTGACAACAAACCGGTCAGTATCTTCCATGTCGTGTCGAAAGAATCGGATCATGGTTTTAATGTCCGCAGGTCAGCAGATTTTTTCCAGAATGGCCCTGGCGTCTTTGCTGGTAAACGGTGCCGGGTTGTTGGCGATCACGCCGGTCAGGGCCATGGTTTTTTCAGCCAGGTTCTCAATGTCCCGCCCCGAGAGGTTGAATTTTTTCAGGGTATCATCCAGTCCCGTGGACCTGGCGAGGTCGTATAAAAAGTCGATGAACAGGTCTGCGGCCTGTTCCGGTGAGGCGGTCTTTTCATCACTGACGGTTTCCCAGAGTCTGGCGACTTTGGCCAGGGCGTGTTCCCTGTTTTGCGCCACCACCCGTGGCAAGAGAATGCCGCAGCCGACACCGTGGGGAATGCCGTGAAAGACGCTCATGGGATAACTGATGGCATGGGCCGCGCAAACCCCGCCGTTTAAAATGGCCAGGCCGGCCAGGCAACTGCCGAAAAGTATCCGGCTTCGTGCTTCTAGGTCCGAGCCGTCTTCAACCGCTTTTTTCAGGTTTTTGCCGATGGATTCCACGGCCTTTAACGAAAACATTTCGCTTAACGGGGTGGCGCTTTTTGAGATATAGGATTCAACCGCGTGGGTCAGCGCATCCATTCCCGTGCTGGCGGTGACATGTGGGGGAAGGGTGACGGTCAGCTCCGGATCGAGCAGTGCCAGCGACGGAATCACGTAGGGTGTGTTGATCCCCAGCTTGAGCTGTTTTTCACGGTTGATGAAAACCGCAACACCGGTGACCTCGCTGCCGGTTCCCGCTGTTGTGGGCACCATGATGGCGGGTACGCCGGGATTTTTAACCAGGTTCTGACCCTGGTAATCCCTGGCCGGACCGTCGTTCGTCAACAGCACGCCCGCTGCCTTTGCCGTGTCCATGGCGCTTCCGCCGCCGACGCCGACGACAAAATCGCACCTGCCGTCCCGGCCTGCCCGGGCGCAGGTGTCCGCCGTTTCCAAAGAGGGCTCCGGCTCGGTTTGATCAAATACAACCGTGGTCAGCCCGCTGTTTTCGATGATGTTCTTTATCTTTTTCGTGATGCCGAGATCGCTGAGCGCGGCATCCGCCACCAGGAGAACGGTTGAACCGTTGAGGGCTTTTATTTCGGCTCCGATTTTTTGAATGTTTCCGCACCCGAATGAGATGCGCGGGACCATGCGGCCGTCGAAATGCAGTTCTTTCATGTATTGCCTCCTGAGATCCCCGGTTTCGGGGCGTTTATTTTCGAAAAATCCACATGATCAGGGAAACCACAAGGCTGACCAGGACCATGGTGGTAATGGGAAAATACACCTTTAAATTCGGTTTGTTGATAATAATATCACCGGGCAGTCTTCCCAGGGACAACTTGTCCAGCAGGGGCCAGGCCAGGCCGCTGACAAGGAGAATGACGCCGATGATGATCAGTGCTTTCTGCATATGCCGTTTAAATTGGTTTAAAAACAATATCGAATAGTTACTGAATACAGTAAAACAGATTTGAATAATCTACATATGACAAAGATCAAAGGTGGTGTCAATAATCATGAATTCGTAAAAAAGCAAATACAGGCGGTTTAAGCGGTTTAACAGGTCAGGCAATCGGTTTTGGTTTGCGTTTCATCCTGTTTTTAACAGCAGAATGCCCGATATCCGACACCTGAAACTGAAAATTGTTAAACCTGTTCAGCATCACGGGTCAGGGATTCCCGGTAGAGATGAATCATTTCAAGGGCTTCTTGTCTTGATGAAAGACGTTTGAGAGATTCCCGGAACCGGCTGCAACAGGGTAATCCCTTTGCAAACCGGCCCAGTCTTCCCCGCATCATGAAAGAGGCCTGTTTTTCTCCCAGACCGGCATAGGATGCTTCCACAAACCGGATCATCATGTCAAATTGCATATCCCGGCTGACGGACGGCATGTCGGATCCGTTTAACAGGGCCAGAATCTGTGAAAAAATCCAGGGATTGGCCATGGCGGCCCGGCCCACCATGACGGCGTCGCATCCGGTTTGATTGAGCATGTCAAGGGCGTGTCCGGGCATCGTGATGTCCCCGTTACCGATAACGGGGATGGTTGATATGGCCTTGATTTTTGCTATCAGGGACCAGTCGGCAGTGCCTGAGAACCCCTGTTTTGCCGTCCGTGGATGCACGGTAATGGCATCGATGCCGTTGTCCTGGGCGATTCGGGTGATGGCGACGGCCTGATCTCCGGAAGGATCCCAGCCCGACCGGATTTTGATGGTCAACGGGATGGTTACGGCGTTTCGTACCGCCTTTATGATCCGGGCGGCCAGTCCGGGATTTTCCATCAGGGCCGATCCCGCCCCGGTCTTGAGTACTTTTTTCACGGAACATCCAAAATTGATATCAACGATATCCGCGCCCGAGGCCTCTACGATGGCGGCGGCATCTGCCATGATATCCGGATCGGATCCGAAGATCTGGACCGAAAGGGGTTTTTCCTTTGGGTCGCTTTTCAGCATGTCAAGGGTTTTCCGGCCTTTTTGCACCAGGCCCCGTGAACTGACCATTTCCGAGCAGACCAGGGCGCATCCCTGTTCCTTGGCCAGAATCCGCATGGGCAGGTTGGTGATCCCCGCCATGGGCGCAAACACGGTGATATTGTCAAGAACCAGTGAACCGATTTTCATAAATTTCTTTCTTTCTTTCCATTTGACCGACAATCACCGCGCAGAGACGGATTGGCATAGCAGAACAGGCAGTTGTGCCGGCAGGGCTGGAGATGATAGGATCCCACGTCCACGGCCGTCATGCAACCGCACCCGTGTTTTATTCGCTGGCCCGTATCCCTTTTCAGGGAAAGACGTCCGCCGAAAATTTCCATGAAAAGATCGTTGGAAATGCAGGCGCTTCTGCGCACACCCGATGAAGCAGGGAGGGCGCCGAGGACGTCCTTTTCACAGCAGAGCAGAAGGTCTATTCCAAGGCTTTTCAAATGCCGCTCCATTTTTAGAATCAGGTCGACTTTTTCGGTCAGCGCCGGATCGATAAAGGAAAAACCCGGCATGGAACGGATACGTTTTCGAATCTTCTGGTAATGGTCCATGAAGCTGGTAGTGCACCGACAGATCCCCAGGCGTGCGGCCTGGGCGGCAATGGCCGGAAAATCGCTGAGGGTGTCGGTTACGGCTTCCGAGCCGTTTTCCGTATAAAAGCAGATGGGGTCAAAACGCCAGGTGACGCATCGGGGACCGAAAGCTCGGCAAAGGGTTTCCATTTGGGCCAGTCGATCCGCCAGGGGCGGAACCCCGGGTTCCAGCACCCTGGATTCGGAATTTACCGTGAAATGGAAAAAAAGATGATACCCCATGCCGGTCAGCACGTTTCCGTATCCCTTATCGATAAACCGGGAAAAATCCTTTGACCAGAAAACGATGGTATGCACGTGTTCCGGCAGGGCAGGCACCCGGGATATCTTCCGGTTATACGGGTTGACGACCTCAAACCATCCCCTGCGGATTTGGGCCATGAAGTCGTCCATGTAAAACGCCGGAATGTCGGTACGTCTTGATGCGGAAATAACGATTTTTTCGGAAGGTCCCGTATTCATCGATGGTGTTATTTTTTCAGGTCCTTAAAGGAAATCACATTTGCCGGTTTTTTTTTGGGCGCCGGGTTTTCTTTTTCGTTTGCCGGTTGCTGGGGATCTTCGGGACAAACCACTTTTTCCAGGCGCATCCTGCTGCCGCCCATGGTAAATTCCCCGCCGTTGATATAGGCGCCCCGGAGTATCCAGGTGATCGTTTTCAGGGGAAGCTGGAGCAGGAGAAGCTTGACATGATACCAGTCCGGTTTATGATCCGCCACAATGGACTCGATACGGGCAAACCCCATGGGGGTGTCTTCATAATAGATTAATACAATGTCGTTTTCCACTGCCATACGTTAAAATCCTTTAAATCTCCAACTCTATATCGTTTGAAGCGGTTTCAACATACCGCTGAAAGCAGGAGCGGACAGCAGTCGGGGATGGGTTCGGAATGCTCGCATACCGCCCGAATGTTTTGCCGAACCGTGCGTTTCTCTTGAACCTGATCAGGGGTTTTGAAACCGGCTCCGATATAATATTGGTATATTGTATAACAAAATGTTGATTTCGGACAATATCTTTTCTATAAAAAAAAATTTGCCATCCACAATCGTCTGCTCAGGCCCGTGATCGACAGGTATGGATGGATTTTCAATGAATAGAGGTTTTAAAGGTTTGATTTTATGAAAGTAGCGTTGATCTCACCCCCGTATCCTCTGGAAGAGGCCCCGTCTCCTCCGCTGGGAATTTGTTATGTCGCCGCTTCCTTTGAGGCGGCAGGTGCGGAAGTTCGAATTTTCGACTATATCGTCAGGGGATATACCCCGGAAAAATTCACCAATGAGCTGGATGCCTTTGAACCCGACGTTGTGGGCACCAATTCCGTTACCATGAATTTCAAGGCTGCTGCGGGTATCCTGAAAACCGCCAAACAGCACGACCCGTCCATCGTGACCGTTATGGGCGGCCCCCATGTATCCTTTGATTATGAAAATACCCTGAAGACATACCCTGAAATCGATCTGATTGTTGTGGGAGAAGGCGAGGAAACCTTAAAAGAACTCATACCGGTTCTTCACGACAGGGATGCGTGGCCCGGAATCAAAGGGCTGGCGTTCATGACAAACGGGGAATTGACGGCAACCGGAAAAAGAGGATTCATTCAGGACTTAGACAGCCTTCCCCTGCCGGCCCGCCATCTGCTGCCGGTGTCCAGGTACCAGGCCCTGGGTTTTCCCGTGAGTATCATCACCAGCCGGGGATGTCCCAACCGGTGCATTTTTTGCCAGGGCAGGCGAATGGTGGGAATGAAGGTCCGGTACAGGTCCCATCTCCGTGTTGTCGACGAGATAGAGGACATCCTGTCCTATGGTTTTACCCGGATCAATATTGCCGACGACTTTTTTACCTCCAATAAAAAACGCGTCCGGCTGATTTGCGATGAAATTCTTCGAAGAAAATTGAATTTTTCCTGGGCTGCCTTTGCAAGGGTGGACTCTGTCAGCCGGGAGGTCCTTGAGCTGATGAAGCAGGCCGGCTGCGATATGGTGAGTTACGGTATCGAGTCCGGCAATCCGGAAATGCTCAAACGAATCCGGAAGGGGATAACACTGGACCAGGCGAGAAATGCCGTTGCCATATGCAAGGAAGTGGGAATGGGCGTATTTTTGTCCTTCATGGTGGGACTGCCCGGTGAAACCGTCCAGACCCTGAGAGACACCCGGGCCTTTGCCGAAGAACTGGATGTGCCCTTTGGGTACCATTTTTTAGCGCCGCTTCCCGGGACCACGTTATGGGAGAAGATGGATCAGTACGATGTCGAGGTTCTCACCGATGACTGGAACCGCTACGACGCCAACCAGGCCATCACACGGACATCGGCCCTCAGTGAAACCGAGATAAGCGCATTTGTAGAGGTCTATGATAACGAGGTTCAGAAACATTGGGACGAAATCATTGAACGATACCGAAATGGGGAATACTCGGAACAGGATCGTATCCGCGTGGAGGGCGAACGCCGGACGCGCATGATTTTTAAGCTTTTGTCCGAAAACCTGCTGGAAGCATGCGGCAATTTTTTGCCGGTGACATCACAAAACGGCCACATATCCCAGCTTGCTGAAAACCTGGCCCGTGTTTTGAGCAACCCCAGGGAAGAGATTGAAAAAATCATGGCAGACCTGGCCGGGAAGGGGTTGATTAAATTCGAACAAAACAAAGACCGGGTGATGTGGTACTGGACCCACAACAAGGATGTGGACAGATTGGGACCCGGCATCTGAACAGGAAATGCTTTTCCGGGTTTTGAAATCGCTTGTAAAAAGGAAATCCGCCATGGACGCCGAAACGGCCGATCACCTGAAAAAGCCCGTCTCTGAAAATCCAAAGCGCATTACCTGTATTCTCCATACCGCTTTGTCGCTTCAAACATGGCAATGCAGTTTTCAGGATCAACTCCGGGATGCAGGGAATTGGACGAGCAGATAATCAAACCACCCCCGCTCCCGGCATCCTCGATGGCCTGTTTCACGGCGTCATCCACCTGTTCGGGAGTTCCGTCGGGCAAAAGGTCGATGCAGTCGATATTCCCCAGAAGGCAAATCCGGTCGCCGCAATAGTCTTTCACCGCCTTAAGATGCATGTCTGCGTGGGGTTCTAAGGGATTGAGCCCGTCGTATCCGGTTTCGAGCAATATGTCGAGCAGCTTCCAGAGATTCCCGTCGCTGTGCCGGACCACTTTCAGCCCCAGGTCATGGGCCCGTTTGACGATCTTTTTATTATACGGATTAACAAACTCAAGGAAATGCGCCGGTGCGATCAACGGGCCTTTTGTCTGGGCAATGTCGTCCTCCACCACCAGGACGTCCAGACCTGCCTCGAACAGCAGTTCCAGCATTTGAAGGTTGAATTCCAGGGTCATGGCGGCGATGCGATGGACAAATTCAGGGTTTTCGATCATTTGGATCATGAGATGGCTCATTCCGGCCAGGCGCCAGCTCAACACAAACGTCCCCCGCATCAGCCAGAACAAGGCTTTTTCTCCCTTAAACCGCTCCCGGGCCATCTCAAGCAGCAGCAGGTTCTCCGGTTTGGGCGCAGGCGGCTTGTACCCGTTTAAATCGGAAACAGAAGTGACCGGATGCCCGGTGGGGACCGGCAGTCCGTGGGGGTTCCGGGTATAAACCACCCCCCAGTCGTCTTTTACCCGGTGTTCATCCACGGGTTTTTCATGACCGATTTCAAACGATGTGAACCCGTCAACCCCAAAGGCCTCGTGAATCAGGAAAAGAGTGTCCAACAGCGTCATTTTTTCCGAATCAGTCATCTCGTGAAACCCTTTGGGCTCCGGAAGCCCGTCGGTGAGGTGCCGGCCGATTCCGATAATGGGGGCCTCATTGATACCGTGAATATATAACGGGACTCGATCGGGTTGTTGAACGCTTAAGGCGGCCAGGATTCTTTGTTTGCCGGTCATTGCGATTTCTCCGTTAAAGGGGTTGGAAATTGTAACGCAAGACTATCTTTTTGTCGGGGAAAAAGCAACAGGAAAGGAAGACGAGAGGTCTTTATATGCGCAAGGATCATTGACGCTGTATGCTGTTCGTTGAATTCCGGTGCCTATTTTACGATTTTCAAACGGCAGGTTTTTCTGCGCCAGGTGTCAAATGCGTTGAGGTGGGCCAGCAGGTCTTTACACTCCACTCTTAACAGGGGGACCTGCCAGATGCTCGAAGGCGTAATGCGGTCGGAAAAGTAGTTAAAAATACTTCCCCGGCCGTTGGGATCCATGGTTTTGAGCAGATCGACAAGCTTTTGCACGGTGGGGATATATTCATTGATATCCAGGGGCTTTCCGATAATATCGTTGGCAAGTGACTTGATTTCACGGTAAAGGCCGGGGCGGCGGTTAACGGCGTTTTGAGTTGCCGATAATGCATCATCCCAGCGTTTTTCCAATTCCGCAACTGTCAATTCATTTTTCATGGCAAAGAAACAATCCGGTGTCCGGGCGGCGGCATAAAGGCGGAAAGCGTATTTTACCGCCCCCGAACTTCATGCCGTCGCAAACAGCCTTCCGCCTTCAACCCGCAACCTGCTGAACCGCATCTGCGAGTGATGCTTTTCTCCCGCCGTCGGTCCCGCCCTGGCGGGGGAGGTCAGCGTTATATCGCCGTTTCCGGATGGAAGACATTGACTTCCTTGAGATCATCGCCCAGGTACTCCCGTTCATTGGGGCCCAGGATTCCCAATGACAAGCAAATCAGGGTCCAGAGGTGCACCACCGAATACCCGCCTCCATAGTGGTGGCTGAGTTCGTGTATCTGGGCATGACAATTGTGGCAGCCGGCGATACAGTAATCAGCGCCTGTTGCCTTTATTTGATTATCTTTTAACTTTCCGTATGCCAGGCGCTGTTCTTTAAAACCGGATTGTAAAAAACCGCCGCCGCCGCCGCAGCAAAAATTATTGGATCGGTTGGGCTGCATGTCGATAAAATTCTCTTCACCCACCACGGACTTGACTACAAATCGAAGATCTTCGGCAATGGGATCGCCGTAGCTTTTTCTGACGATCTGGCACGGGTCCTGCACGGTAAATTTTATTTTTAAATCCTTGTTCCAATCCGAGTTGACCTTGAGTTTGCCCTCTCGAATCCAGCGGGCATAGTATTCGTATATATTTTTGACTTCAAAGTTGTGCTCGAGGTTGAATTTTTTCAGTCCGGCCCGGACTGAGAATGTTACGTGCCCTCACTCGGTGTTGAGGAAGGTCTTGCACCCCAGCATGTTGGCCTGGTTAACAGAGGTGCGGGTGACATGCTCCCAGGACTTGTCGTCCGCAAGGAACATGCAGTAATTTTCACCGGCCCAGCCGTGGCTGCCGTATGTCCAGTCCGCTCCGACCAGATGAAGTATTTTCCACAGGGGGACTAGTTCATCCGGTTCGGTTACCGGTTCCCGGGAGTTTTGATTTAAAAAGAATTCAGCCCCTTGCTTGTCAATGGGCGCCTGCATGTCAGCGAATTCAGGCTGTGCTTCCCGGTATTCTTCAAGGACGTCCTGCACGACAAAAACAAAATCATCCGGAGACGTACCCATGGCGCTGGTGCTTTCGTTTCTCAGGGCCATATCGCATGATGCCAAAATCCCCTTGGGGCGCTCATCTCTCGGCCGAGTTGCCCGGACGTTATAGACCAGTTGAGGAATATCGATCTTCATGGGGCATACATAAATGCAGCGCTGGCACATGGTGCACATCCACGGCCAGTCTGATTTTTTTATCTCCTCGTCCATTCCCAGCGCGGCCATTCGCAGGAATTTGCGGGGATCCATTCCCTCCAGGCCCGTTGCCGGGCATCCGGAAGAGCAGGCACCGCAGGTAAGGCAAAGGTTTAGATTTCCACCCTCCGGCAGGAGTTCCTGCACTTTGTCAATTAATGTCGATCTTTTCTTTCCGCCTAGTTTAACCACTTGATCCGTCATTGAATTCTCCTTCTGTCATATTTTTCGGTATGATTTTGTTCCTCCCCATCCTGATTTTCCTCCACCAGGAGGGGGAGGAAACTTTCATGAGGGCATAAAGAAAAAATCACACTGTGTTAGCGGCATTGCGGTTCAGGTATTAAATTGTGATTTAGACAACATGCAAAAAATATGCCATAAGAAAGAGACGTGGAAAATAGAAAACACTTGAAAAATCAATAAGTTAGATTTTAGACGGCATCGCCTGTACGATAGTTATTCGCATTATCGCAACACCATGCGAATAATGAGTTGCAATGCTGCTACTCTGTATCATGCGCCGGGAAGGTCGGTCGGTGCGGCCGAAGAAAAGATTGACGGCATCTCCGGGCAAGCGGCGTGTTGTTAAACGGGTGTATTCAGCAGCAGTACAAACAGTCTGTCCTGTTTCCACATATACCGGATGTCGATACCGCCGCCTGCTGATATGGGGATTGATTGACGGGATGGCAGGTGCATGCTAGTTTTTTTTACCCTGGTTTTTGGCGTAAACCCGTTCAAAATACTTTTTATGTTCTTCCTTTGAGACTTTCCGGTAAAAGTGGTAGAGAAAAAGACTCATGACTTCGGCGGACTTGTTTCCGATTTCATGAAGCTCTTCCCTGGACATATAGGTGTCCCAGTGGGGGATGAATTTTTTCACATTTTTACCCACCATGTCCCGAAACAGATCCGTGTATTGTTTCAGATTTTCCGGGCTTATGCCGTCCCTGGGCCCCATGCCGATCTGGTCCATTTCCACCAGCAATTTGCCGATAATGACGTTTTCCCGTGAATACGATTTTCGGCCATTGACCGTTTCAAAGGTGATGATTTCCCAATCTTCGAATATTTTAAGCCACTTGGCGCTCATTCCCGTGGCTTCGTGAAAGGCGGCCTCGCCGACGACACTGCCGGACAGCAGGTGATCAAGAGGACGGAAATATTCGCTTAAAAACCGGAATGAGTGTTGTTCCGAAGGGGATTCCTTTCTCATTTTCTGCAGGAGTTTCTTGATGACGGGAATGGGCAGAAAATAATTTTCCCGCAGCGCCTTGATCAACTGGATCTGTTCGATGTATCCGTCATGGTAATCGGCTACGTTTTTGCCCGTCTTCCGGGGTTTTCGCAGAACCCCTTCCCTGATATAATAATGGATCGTCTCCCGCGAGACCCCGGTTTTTTTTGCAAGTTCACCAATTTTCATTGATCATCCTTCGGGCCGGCCTTGCCGGCAACAGCGTATTTTCTTTTAGTAATCAAAAACATATGTTACCCACGATTTTCTGTCAAGTATGAAATGGTACCGTAAAAATGTGTAGTGAATTATTCAATACATGATAAAATATGAAAAGAAAATAAACCGAATACAAAATTAATATATAAATATCAAGTAAATATCCTGGTTACCAGGGCATGGGAATCGGTTTATGGCGTATAAAATTATTAAAAAAATAAGCGATTAAAACGGGTTTTTTTCTTGACAAGACCGGACTCGGTAACATAGATAAAGCATATAGTGTGTAATTAACTACATGTTTATATGGGGTTAGTTGCATGAATAACATATTGATTTAAAAATACATATGCGGATTTTTAAAAAACTGTGGAAAAATTGTTAAAAATTAATACAAGTTCGCTTGGAAAACCTTAAACCCAGGGAAGAAAGGAGCAGACCGATGCCCAATGTGAGAGAGTGTGTGTTTATTGACGGCGTGCGAACACCCAATGCCAGAGCGCATAATGAAAAAGGCTGGTTCAGGGAGGTCCGGCCGGATGAATTGTTGACGGTTGTGTATAATGCGCTGTTTGAAAGAAATAAAAAGATAAAGGCCGAAGACGTGGATGCGGTTTTCGTGGGATCCGCCAATCTTTCCGGCATGCAGAACGATATCGGCAGAATGGCATGGCTTGCCTCGGGCCTGCCGGAATCGGTTCCCAGTCAGTCTGTTTCCAATCAGTGCCCGTCGGGCATGACGGCAACAATGAATGCGGCAAGGGCGATTATGTGCGGCGAGGCGGACATCATGATCGCGGCCGGCGTGGAAGACATGGAAAAGATTCCAATGGCCGCCAACATGGATTTCCCGCCCCGGTTGTTGGAACGGTACGACATGAACGACATTCCCATGGGCAGCACGGCTGAAAAAGTGGCTGAACGCTATGATATCTCCATGGACGATATGAACAAGTTTGCGATTTTTTCCAACAAGAACGCTGTCGCCGCAAGGGAAGCCGGCAAGTGGAAGAATGAAATCATTCCCGTGAAGGGAAAAAAGGTAGACGGCACCGAATTCATGGTGGACCGGGATCAGTGGGTCAGGGATGTGATGGACGAGGAGAAGATGAAACTGATGGTCAGTCCGTTTAAGCCCGGGGGGCGGGTGACCGCGGCCACCTCTTCGCCGTTGACCGTCGGTGCGGCAGCCCTGCTGCTGATGAGCCGTGAAAAGGCGGATGAACTGGGTCTTTCATACCGCTATAAATACGGTTACGGTGTCCAGGTGGGAAATGATCCCACGGTCATGGGTTTGGGACCGATTTATGCCGTAAAGAAACTTTTTGAGAAGACAGGACTTACAAAAGACGACATCGGGCCCATTGAGCTCAACGAGGCCTTTGCCAGCCAGTCTTTGGCCTGCATCCGCGAGTTGGGAATTGACAATCCGAATGCGCCGTTTAAAAGGGTCAATGTATGGGGCGGTGCCTTGGCTCTGGGACATCCATTGGGCCAATCCGGCGCGCGTATCATCGTAACCCTGTTGAATATTTTAAAAACCGACTTCCCGGATGAAAAATACGGCCTGGCCACCCTCTGTGGCGGGTTCGGCAACGGCAATGCGATGTTGATCGAGAAGATCGGTTAGAATATTTAAAGCCCATTTTTTAAAGGAGATTGATAAGAACATGGCACAACTATTGGCAGACAGACGAGATATCGATTTTGTCATCTGGGAACAGATGAACGGAGAAGAATTTTTAAATAACGGGCATTATGAAGGGTTTAATCGCAAAGTGTGCGATATGATGATCACGGAGGCCCGGAAACTGGCGATTAATGAAGTATATCCGACCATGCAGGACGGCGACCGCCTCGGGGTGCAGCTCGACAGCGGCACGGTCCGCGTGCCGGAATCCTATCACCGGCCCTTTGAAATTTTAAAGGAAGGGGAGTGGGGAAACCTGACGGTTCCCGAAGTTATGGGCGGTCAGGGCGCCCCGGCCTTTATCGGAGACGCGGTTTCCGAATATTTCATCGCGGCCAACTGGTCCCTGTACAGTTATCTCACCATGGGAAACGGAACAGCCCATATGATTCAGTTGTACGGGACTCCCGAGCAGAAAGAAAAGTATGTTAAAAATCTGACTTCGGGAAAGTGGGGCGGCACCATGCTCCTTACCGAACCCAATGCCGGCAGTGATGTCGGAGCCCTTGAAACCACGGCTGTAAAGAATGACGACGGAACTTACACGCTGACGGGAAATAAGATTTTCATAACCAACGGAGAATATGACCTGGTCGAAAACATCATTCACCCGGTACTGGCTCGTATCGAGGGCGCGCCTCCGGGAACCAGGGGCATTTCCATCTTTATCGTTCCCAAATATTTCGTCAATGACGACGGAACCCTGGGCGACCGGAATGATATCGTCTGCACCGGCGTGGAAGAAAAAATGGGGATTCACGGAAGCGCCACCTGCAGCATGGCGTTGGGGTCCAAAGGCCGGTGCATCGGTTATCTTCTGGGCGAGGAGAACAAGGGCATGAAAATCATGTTCCACATGATGAACGGCGCCCGCATGCATACGGGACTCCAGGGACTGGCCTATGCGTCGGCGGCATATATGCTGGCGGTCAACTATGCCCGTGAAAGGATACAGGGCAGGGATCTGGAAAATTTTTCCAATCATGGCGCACCGTCGGTGCCCATCATCAACCATCCGGATGTCCGCCGAAATCTTCTGAAGATGAAGTCCTATGTGGACGGTATGCGAAGTTTTTACTACTACTCGTCGGTCATCGCCATGAAACTGGGCAATGCGAAAACGGATGAAGAAAGAGAATTCCATGATGACCTGTTCAGCCTTTTTACTCCCATTATCAAGGAATATCTTGCGGTGAAGGGCCACGATGTCTGCATTCAGGCCATCCAGGTGTATGGCGGGGCAGGATATACACGGGATTATCCGGTTGAACAATACGCCAGGGATTGCAAGATCGCATCCATCTATGAGGGAACCAGCGGGATCCAGGCCATGGACCTCCTGGCAAGGAAGATCGGAAAGCGGGACGGGAAAATTTTCCAGTACTTTATCGGTGAGATTCAGAAAACCATCACCAGGGCCAGGACTTTCGAGAATCTTTCAGGGTTGGCCGATAGACTGGAAAAAGCGGTCGCACGTTTAAGTGAAACGGTTCAGTTCATGGGGAAAACCGCCATGTCCGAACGATTTAAAGTGGCCTTTGCACATTCATTGCCCCTTTTGGATACAATGGGCGACACCATCATGGGGTGGATGCTGTTGTGGCGTGCGGTTATCTCGGCCGAGCAGCTTGCCGGGAAGCCCAAGAAGAAAGATGAGATGTTCTATCAGGGACAGATCAAGACGGCGGAATTTTACATCCGGACCCTTTTGCCGGCGTCAACAGGGGTCATGGAAGCGATCCTGGACAGCAGCGGAGCTGCCGTTGAAATACCGGACGAGGCGTTCGGCGGAATTTAATCCCCCGGTTTATCGTCACCAGAACCGGGAAAGCCGATAATGTCCTGTCTTACGAAAATCCAGACCGGATGTTCCCTCCCCCCTGGTGGGGGAGGGACCCCGGCTTTAATTTTGCGTTGAATATGAATGCCGGCTTGAGATCTATAGGCGATCCTGCTATAATCCATCCAAGTTCTTCCCTCACACTTACATAAAAACACCCATACCCTTGAGACCGCTTCTAACCTGAAATTACACAAATGAAAGGAGGCTGTAAGGATGGCGACGGAAAATCAAGTCAAGGACATTGAACAGTTGACTATCGAGAAACTGCCGAATTCCATAAAGTTTCTCGAGCGGGCAAAAAAGGTATTGATATCGCCCACCGTAACGGGCCCGTTTCGCGCTCCCAAGGCAGTGGCATTTGTCAAAGAGGCCAGGGGATCGAGAATTAAAGATGTGGACGGCAACGAATACGTGGACATCACCATGGCCTATGGACCCCTGATTTTGGGGCACGGTCATCCGGTGGTGACGGAAGCCGTTTCAAACTCCTGTAAAAACGGAACGGTTTACGATATCGCCCACGAGGGGGAAGTAAAAATGGCCGAGTTGATGGTGGACGCCGTCCCCTGTGCGGAACGCGTTGCATTCTGCAACTCCGGTACGGAGGCCACCATGCATGCCATGAGGATTGCAAGGGCCTGCAAGAGAAAAGACAAGATCGCCAAATTCGAGGGCGGGTATCACGGCGTGCATGATTATGCCCTGGTCAGCAGTATTTTGTCCACACCCACGGGGCCCCCGGAGAACCCCGAGAGCGTTCCCGACAATCCCGGCATACCAAAAGCTGTCGTGGATCAGATGATTACCCTGACCTTCAACCGCCCGGAGAGCCTGGAAAAAATAAGAAAACACAAGGACGAACTGGCCGCAGTGATCATCGAACCCGTTCCCAGCATGTTTCTGGTCGACATGAAAGATTTTTTGACCCGCCTTAGGCAAGTGACGAAAGAATGCGGTGTTTTGCTCATATTTGATGAAGTGATATCCGGATTCCGCCTGGCATACGGTGGGGCACAGGCTTATTTCGGCATTGTGCCGGATATGGCCACCTACGGTAAAATAATCGGCGGCGGCCTGCCCGTGGGCGCCGTGGCCGGAAGCGTCGAAGCCATGTCACCCATTATCACTACCGGTGATCCCCTGCAGGACATGGCGGAAAAGCTGCTGACGGTGGGCACCTTCAGCGGCAATCCCCTGACCATGGCTGCGGGAATCGCCACGGTGGAATATCTCCGGGACAATCCGGACGTCTATGATCACATCAACGGCATGGCCGATAGAATTAAGAAGGAAGTCAACCAGTTCGCCCGGGAGAATGAATTCGGCCTCAAACTTCTCGGCCTGGGGTCCTGGTTTATCCCGCATTTCATATACCACGACCCGGAAAGCCCCCGTGACCTGAGGGATATCGAGTCCTTGATAAAACAGGAGATTCTCTGCCAGTACATGCGATATAACGGCGTCTATCTGCCGGACCTGCACACCGGATTCATATCCGCCGTCCACACCGATGCAGATGCCGACAAGATCATCGAAGCGTTCAAAACTTCCCTGAATGAAATGAACGACCAGGGGCTGTTGTGATGCGCCTGGAATCAATAAATAAAACCGTCAGGACCTGAAGCCGATGCCGTGGATTGATGTTGTGTAATGACTATTCGTTCAGCAGTGCATGGGCCAGCTCGCAGGCCCCTTCCACGATAAACGGCATCATGACCTGCGCGGTTTCGGTTTCATGCCGGGTGTGCACCCAACCCAGATAGGTAAACGCCCTGGCCGTCAGAAAAACCGGCATCATGTCCAGGTGGGAGTCCGGCAGTGCTCTTTTTTTGCGATAGCCTTCGATTACGGCGTTCTGCATGCGGTCAAAATGGCTTTCTCCCAGGTGGGAAAACAGGAAGGTGGCCAGATCAAACAGATGCCATCCGAAACCCGCATCGTCAAAATCGATCAATTGTATCCTGTCGCCGGACACCAGCAGGTTTTCCGGTAAAAAGTCCGCGTGGATCAGACCGTATCGGTCTCGGGTCTGCCCGAATGCCATCAATTTCCGGCGCACCTGTTCGCGGGCCGAAAGAATCAGCCTGCGCTGTTCATGGGATAGAGCCCCGAGTTCCCAGAAACGGCCCCAGAAAGGATTTTCTCCAACCAGCCGTTCCACATCCCAATGGTGACGGGTAAACCCCTTGGGCAGGTTCCATTGGCTTGCCTGGTTGTGGACCCTGGCGGCAAGTTCTCCAATGATGCGGCAATTGTTTTCCCGTGTTTCCAGACCGCCTTCAATTCCCGATTCCACGGAACCCAGAGGCAGGCCGTCCACCCATCCCAGCATGTCGCACTGCCGGGGTTCAGGAACGCCGTCCACGGAAACCGTACAGAAGAGATCCCCGCTTGACGTCGGGAAAACAGGAGGCGTCTTTACGCCGTATTCGTCAAGGGCGCGCATCCATTGCAGTTCGCTGGCCAGTTCTTCATCTGAATGGTAGTTATACCGGTGAATTCTCAACACGTAACAAGCCCCCTCACCGGGCGTCACACGAAAAACGGCGTTTTCCCGATGTTTGAGCAGGTCGATGGCGGCGCTTTCCAGTCCCCATCGCCTGATGGCCGCTTTCGCCAGCGCGGCATATCGCTCAACCTGTTGCCGGGGCGGTAAGGAATAAAAATCTGTCATGGTTTCCCCTTCTGCATGGATGCGGTTTTTTCGGCGATTTTTATTGCCGCCTCAAAACGCTCCAGGGCTTCATCACAGTAAGCCGTATCGATTAAAAGACCGGGCTTGAACTGGAGAACCGAGAGGTCAAATCCTGCAAAAATCGCCCAGATGCCTTTGTCATAAAGGGCCTTCATCATTTGGACGGCGCCGTTGGGATCATCGAATTTCAATCCGATGATCAGGCCTTTTTGACGAATTTCAATCAAATAGGGGTGCCGTTGCCGGATCTCGGAAAGACCTTTTCCCAGATAATCGGCAATGATTTTCGCATTGTCCAGTGCAGCCGGATCGTTGCAGATGTCAATCACCCTGGCCCCGATGTGGCAGCCGATTTCCGCACCGCCGAAGGTGGATACATGCCCCCAGCCGTTGTCCTTCAGCCAGGCGCCCACGTCTTTTTTCATCACGGTCGCCGCCACCGGGTACATTCCGCCGGACAATCCCTTGCCCGTCACCAGGATGTCGGGTTTGACGCCCCAGGCTTCCACCCCCCACAAGTGGCCGGTACGCCCTAAACCGGTCTGTACTTCATCGGCGACGTACAGTGTTCCGTATTGTTCGCAGAGCCGTTTTACACCGGGCAGGTAATTATCCGAAGGCACCGGAAAACCACAGGTGGCCGGAATGGTTTCCATCACAACTGCTGCAACATCTTCCGCGGCAAGGGCTTTTTCCATGGCGTCAAGATCATCAAAGGGAACCTTGATGAACTCATCCGGATAGTCGCTGTGAAAATACCGTGCGGTACTGTCATCTCCTGCAGCACCGGACAGGCCGGTTCGCCCGTGATATCCCGCCTCAATGCCGACTATTTTTCTCCTGCCCGTAAAACGCCGCGATGATTTGATGGCGATGTCGTTGGCCTCGCTGCCGCCGCTGGCATACACCGTATAATGAAGCCCCGTTACCCCGGCAAGTTTTTCCGCCAGGTTGGCCCGGGCCTCGCTGGGAAAGTGATGGTTGCCGATATCCAGTTCGGCCAGGGCTTCGTTTAAGGCCTTCATGATTTCCGGATGCCGGTGCCCCACATTAAACGTTCCGCCGTTAAGGTGAAAATCCATCAGCTCATGACCGTCTAGATCCCACATGCGGTATCCGTCCCGTTTGCCGATAACCAGGTCAATGCCGAACATGTGAAATGCTTCCACGCGGCCCGGGATGACATATTGATGGGACAAGTTCAATACCCGGCGTTTACGTTCTGAAGATTCGGAAGGTGCCTCGTAACTCATGAAAAAACTCCTTTTGTGTAAAGAATGACAGGTAATGGGAAATGGGTTAAGCGTATTGGTACGGCCATATGGAAAACAAGCCGATCCCCATACCCGATAAAGCTTCTACTGAATTTTCGATAACCTTGATTCAGCTTGTTTGATTCCGAAATTCAGCCATCCGGCCTCGTTGAAGTTTAACGCCTGTTTTCGCAGGTGCCGGTAGGCGGCCAGTTGTGTTTCAAGGGCGGACCGGTTGTCGGCATCCACCTGCAGTATCCCCTGGGTCAGCCTCAGCGATTTTAACACCTCTCCCCTGTCCAGCAGCTTTTTTGCATGTCGGGCAGCCACATCGGCACCGCCGGCCAGTTGAATCAGTTCCGGGATGACGATTCTGTCCGGAGCAATATACATGGATACCGGATTTCCGTCAAACCAGCCGGCGTATCCCTCGTATATCCCCCTCACAGACCAGGAAATTTTTCCGTATGCCTCACCAATATCCAGATTCTTGGGAAGACGGATTTCTTCCATGAGGGTGTATACGTCTTTGCCCTGGTTCATACCGGCAACGGTTTGATCATGTATGTACAAGATGGCGTCACGGTATGTTGTCAGCACTTTGGAGATATTTTCAGCACCGAACAGGGGCTCTCCGTGACCGGGCAGGACGATATCGGGTTTAAGCGCCATGACTTTGTCGATGGATTGCACATAATCCAGAGCCCAGCGGGGTTTGGTTCCCCGAAGCGTATAAATGTTGGGAAAAGACTGGTAGTACAGATCACCGATAAACAGCGCCCTGATTTCCGGGATAAAGACGCTTATGGCGTCATAGGTTTCACCCGGGGTGTGCAGGATCTGGAATGTATATTCGCCGAGTTTGAACGTATGGGTGTCTTTAACGAATACCGTGGCCGGGATATCCGCATCGTAATTGCCGTTTTTCTCCGGGTCTGTTTTGACCAGGTTCAGGTCGAATCCGAACTGGGCCGCGTTTCGGATTTTGAAAAAATCTTCCAGCCGTTTCTGGTAATGCAGGAATTCCACACTGTCGGCATGCATGATGACCTGTGTGCCGTCCTGCCGCCACAGGTCGATACCACCGGTATGATCGCCGTGTGCATGGGTGATGATGATGGCGCGGACAGGAGCACTGCTTACCGCGGTCAAAAGCGCTTTGTGCCTTGGCGCCATACCGGGCAGAGACGTATCAATGATGACGTTGCCGTCCTTTGTCGTCACCATAAAGGTGTTGCCGAAACCCGTTGCCTTGAATATGGATGGATGAATTTCCTGGGCGGATTTCTGATCGATGCTTTGCATCAGGAACATGCTGGGATCCAGATCTTCAAGGGCCTTGGGTTTTTGTTCGAATTTGTCATCGCCCGCTCCGGCAATGAGTACATTAAATCCGATCATACAGGCAATGCCCCATACGATAAAAAGAAGCCGGCACAACGGTTTATGAGGCCTGTTTTTTTCCCGGAAAGCATATTCTTCTTTTGTTCTCATGTCTTTTCCTCCAAAAATTTTAAATACATACAGTTTCCGAACCCGTTAAATAAACCGCAGAATCATCAACAGGCCCATGATCAGCAGCGGCACGATGACGCCAAGATTCCCGGCTCCGCCCGTATCTTTGGAAAGCATTTTGTTCTGGATGAAATAGACCGTATCCAGAATCGCTAAAAAAAGCATCATTCCGCCGCAGACAAGTGCAAGACGTTCACCCAGGGGGTGTTTGGTCAAGAGCAGGACTGCGGAGCAGACCAGCAGCACGCACATGACGGTATCGGGATATACAAAGCACCGTTCGTGGATGATATAGCCTTCCGGCAGCCAGGGCTCGTTGTGTTCGGTACGAAACCACTTGATCCAGAAATGAACGATCCCGGCGGCGGTTACCAGTTGCAGGACGGCAATGATATCGGGACGAATAAATTCAAGCATTTTTTCTCCTGGACCGGTCTGATTCAAATCATGTTTGAAAATGTTTTTCGGGTTTATGAAAATCAGCTATGCCCGGGACTTTTTACCGGCTTTTTGAACTTTTTTGACCGTATTATCCATGTAAAACATGAGCAGCGATGGAAACCATCGACGCAACAGATCGACAACCTTGCCCTCGAATCCCGGGATAATCATGAATTTTTTTCCGGCGATTCCCTTGAGCAGGTCTCGGGCCACCTTATCCGCGCTTAGAACCCTGGCGCCGTTTGCAATGGCCTTTGTTTCCATGGGTTTGATCCTGTTTTCTTCTTTCAGCATGGGGGTGTCGGTATCCGGCGGACATAAGACGGACACGTTGATGCCGCAAGGTTTAAGTTCCATGCGCAGGGCTTCCGAGAATCCGATCAATGCAAATTTGGATGCGCAATAATCCGTATAGCCGAATACACCGATAAATCCGGCAATGGAGGACGTGTTGACGATATGACCGCCTTTTTTCTTCATATGGGGCAGAAGGGCGGATATGGTATTCCATGTGCCGTAAAGATTGACCTTGATGACGCGGTCGAACTGCTCATGGGTGATCTCTTCAAAATGGCGGGGTTTGGATTGTCCGGCCATGTTGATCAATATGTCCGGCGCACCGAATTCATTTACCGCCGCGTTCATGATATCCGCCACACGGGACGGGTCGCCGACGTCCACTGATTTTGCGCCAAACCGCTGGCCGGTTCGAATTTTACAGGCGGAAATCTCCTTTAGTGCGGTTTCGAGACGTGCTGGATTACGGGCAAAAACATGAACATGAGCGCCTTTTCCCGCCAGTTGCCGTGCTGCTGCCAGCCCGATGCCGCTCGATCCTCCGGGGATATAAATGATTTTGTCGTCGAACATGGTTGTACCGCCCTTTCATGCATCCTTGTCTTATCCGGGTTATGACCGATATGGGGAGCCGGGGGCCGGTTGCCTTCCCGTGGTGTTGCCGTATGAAGTTTTGCAAATATCCAAGGTTTATCGTTACGCATGCCGGAAAGTCCGGTAAATGACCGGATGTGCTGAAGCCGCCAAAAACATGTTCGACTTTTATTAGTCAAGTTAATTGGAAATGGCAACAAAAAACCTCCTTTTCGGCGCATGGCTTTACAATTGCAGGGAAATTGTGTATCTATGGATTCCTGATAGGCAGCCGATCGGGCACACACAGGGTGGACTGCCGATTCCGGATGAGCCCGGATATACCAAAAGCGTTTCAGGCGCACGACACTGACGAAACACCATATGATTTCCATGTCATGAAATCCTGCTTTACCATAACACCATAAACCGAAAAGGGAGGTTGTAAGTTGAACCTGACAGATGAACAAAAAATCAATATGCTTGCCACCATGCTGCGTATCCGAAGATTCGAGGAAACCATCGAGGAACTGGTCCTTGCGGGAAGAATATCAGGATTCGTCCACCTCTATATCGGAGAGGAAGCCGTGGCTACCGGTGTCTGCAACGCATTAAAAGAATCGGATTATATCACGAGCACCCACCGGGGACATGGTCATCTCATTGCAAAAGGCGGGGACGTAAAACGGATGATGGCCGAGATTTTCGGAAAACAGACCGGTTATTGCAAAGGAAAGGGCGGCTCCATGCATATCGCAGACCTGGACCTGGGCATCCTGGGTGCCAACGGTATTGTCGGGGGCGGTCCTCCGCTTGCCGTGGGCGCGGGCCTGGCCTGTTGGTACAAAGGATCTGATGCTGTTTCGGTCTGTTTTTTCGGGGATGGCGCTTCAAACCAGGGCACCATCCATGAGGCCATGAACCTGGCATCGATTCTTAAATTGCCGGTTGTTTTCGTGGCCGAGAACAACCGGTTTGCAGAGTTCACCCGGCAGTCCAAACACCAGAACATCGAATCCATAGCCGAACGGGCGGCAGCCTATGGCATGCCCGGTGTCGTGGTGGACGGCAATGACGTGCTGGCCGTTTACGAGGCAGCTTCCGAAGCAGTACGGAGAGCCCGGGAACAAAAAGGCCCCACCCTGCTGGAGTGCATGACCTACCGGGTCAAGGGCCATTATGTGGGGGATTCCGAAGAGTATCGACAGGCCGGGGAAGTCCAGGATTGGACAGGCCAGGACAAAGACCCCATTAAACGATTTGAAAAGCGACTGTTGGAATTAAATACCATAACCCGGGCCGGAATCGATGATATAAATGCCGGCGTAAAAAAAGAAATCGAGGATGCAGTGGCCTTTGCCGAACAGAGTCCCGTACCGGATGAAAAAGAACTCTATATGGATGTGTATGCTGAATAACTTTTACAGGCAAAACAATCCGTTATCCGTACCTGCAGGCATGCGAAGAATAAAAAAAATGGAGGATATGTCATGGCGACGATGAATATGGCACAGGCGTTGAACAGCGCGCTTTTAAACGAGATGGAGCGCGATGAAAACGTTTTTCTGATAGGCATTGATTTGAAATCCGGGGTGATGGGGGTGACGGCGGGGCTCCAGGAGAAATTCGGGGACAGGCGGGTTATCGATACACCGATTACGGAAAGTGCCATCGTGGGAGCGGCAGTGGGTGCCGCTGCCGCGGGCCTTCGACCGGTTGCAGAGCTGATGTTTGTTGACTTTATCGGCGTATGTTTTGACCAGTTATTCAACCAAGCCGCCAAAATGCGGTATATGTTCGGCGGCAAGGCCAGGATTCCCATGGTGCTTCGTACCTGTTGCGGTGCGGGAATGGGGGCGGCGGCGCAGCACAGCCAGTCCCTGGAGGCGTGGTTCATGCACGTTCCGGGTTTGAAAGTGGTCATGCCCAGCACACCCCATGATGCAAAAGGCCTGCTGATTTCCGCCATTCGGGACGACAATCCTGTTGTCGTTCTGGAACACAAGGGACTCTATTTTATGCCGGGGACCGTTGATGTGCCGGAAGATGCCTATACCATACCCCTGGGCAAGGCGGACGTAAAGCGGGAAGGAAAGGATGTAACGGTTGTGGCGTCGGGCACCATGGTCCATATGGCTCTTGGTGCGGCTGACGTGCTGGCAAAAGAGGGCATTGAAATGGAAGTCGTGGATCCCAGGACATTGTCGCCCCTGGATGAGGAGACGATTTTAAATTCAGTGAAAAAGACCAACCGCCTGGTGGTCATCCATGAAGAAGTCAAGTT
Organism: uncultured Desulfobacteraceae bacterium; assembly: GCA_964386565.1. Classification (GTDB taxonomy): domain Bacteria; phylum Desulfobacterota; class Desulfobacteria; order Desulfobacterales; family UBA5616; genus CAYLRU01. Next base: position 35,286 of record CAYLRU010000029.1, read on the forward strand.
CGCCGGTTCGGGAGCGGAAATCGTCGCCATGGTTGCAGAAAAAGGTTTTGATCATCTGGATGCCCCGATTCAGCGCATCGGCGCACCGTTTACACCGGTACCCTTTGCCGGTGTCCTTGAGTCAAAATTTATCCCAAGCGCGGATCAGCTCATTGAAGCGGTTAAAAAGGTTGTCAGCGGATAAATCGGGCAGGCGTCTCCGGTTCTTCCGGTGGAAGTATTTTATATCGCAGGTCGTGGTTCGGGGGCTGAGCGTTATCGGGTTTGCCGGGTTTGGAGTTGGTTTTTAAACACTCAACCCCCATTAAGAATATGAGAGATGAATTTCCGGACCCATTTTCCGGGAGTATACAGAAAGTGTCCGTCGTTTCGGATGCACACTGGAAAGGAATGCGTATATGACAGCACCACTTGAGGGGATTATCGTTCTGGATTGGACCCAATGGCAAATGGGTCCCCTGGCTGCAGCCATGCTGGCGGATCTCGGGGCGACCGTCATCCATATCGAAAGCAAGGCCACCGGGGATCATGGCCGGGAACTTAAATTCGCCGGGCTGCTTGAATTGCCTGAAGAGAGGGCCGCTTATTTTGAAGTCAACAACCGGGGAAAGAAGAGCATTGCCATCGACCTGATGAAAAAAGAGGGCCGGGAGGCCCTTTACCGGATGGTGAAAAACGCCGATATTTTTCTGCATAATTTCAGACAGGGGGTACCGGAAAAGCTCGGGCTTGATTATGAGACGTTAAACCGGCACAATCCAAGGCTCATCTATGCAGCGGCATCGGGCTACGGACCCAAAGGTCCGGAATCAAGGGAACCGGCTTTTGACCTTGTGGGGCTGGCAAGATCGGGGATCATGATGATGATGGGGGGGGCGGATACGCCGCCCCAGAGTATCGCCGGGGCCATTGCCGACCAAATGGGAGGTATCATGACCGCCTACGGTATATTGACCGCCATTATCGCAAGAGAACGGCTGGGAGTGGGACAGAAGGTCGATGTTTCACACCTGGGCAGCATGATGGCCCTTCAGGGCCTGGCCATCGGAATTTCCCTGTATCACAAAAAAAATTTAACGGAGGTTTGGAAAGTGGACCGGAAAAAGGTCCGCAACCCCCTGTGGAATCACTACCCGTGCAAGGACGGAACCTGGATCATGCTGGGGATGCTCCAACCCGATCGGAAATGGACGGCCTTTTGCAAGGGAATGGGGATCGAACATCTGGAGAAAGATCCAAAGTATGAGAATGCCGAAAAACGGGTGGAGAACTCCGCTGAACTCATCGCTCTTCTGGATGACCTGTTTTCAAAGAAGACCGCATCGGAATGGGTAAAAATATTGAAGGACGCCGGGGATATCATTTGTACGCCCGTGCAAAGCATCTATGACCTGGAGAATGACCCCCAGGTACTGGCCAATGATTATATTCTAAACACCCGTCACGATATTTTCGGGCCGGTGAAAGTCCTCGGCATGCCGGTCCATTTGAGCAAAACACCGGGAAAAGTCAAGTGTGAAGCCCCTTCATTCGGCCAGAACACGGAAGAAGTTCTCATGGACCTGGGAGGGTATAGCTGGGAAGAAATTGAAGAATTAAAAAACAAAGATGTTATTATATAGACAACGCCGCCGGTATTTTAATGCTTCGGGAAATCGGCGTGTTTCATAACCTGCCCATCAGGTCCTGTTTTTTTTCGTCGTATTCCGCTTGGGTGATAAGTCCTTTTTGCAACAGGTCGTAGAGCTTTTGAAGCCTGTGTGCAATATCGCCTGCATTGACCCCGGAATCGGATGGATTTGATCCTGACGCCTGGGCATCCACGGGTTTTGTTGTCTTTGTGCCGAACAGCCGGGCGATAAGGCTAAATATTTTTTTAATACCCCTCCAGATTTTGGGTAAAAGCCAGATCATCAGCAGGATAAACATGATCAGCAGTGCGATGAAGACCCACGGATAGTGCAGTGCCGTCCACAGTCCACCGACAACGAGAACGTCCTCCCCGATGGAGGCGGCCCAGTTGGTGAACGGTTCGGGGGACGTGTTGATGATCACCCGGGAGCCTGATTTGGTGGCATGGCTTCCGGCTGCAAGTGAACCGCCGACAATGGCGGCGGCCAGTGCCGCAGGCTGGCTTACATCGGCTACCGCGCCGTATGCCAGCAAGGCGCCTGCAGGAATACGAACAAAGGTATGAAGTGCATCCCAGCCGGTATCCACTCCCGGAATTTTGTCGGCAAAGAACTCCACCGCATACATCAACCCCGCCGCAAGGATAACCAACGGGTTTCCCAGTATCTGAAGGTCCGGCGGCAGGGTGACGTCACCCGTGGTCTGCAGGATGCCCAGGACCAGCAGGGTGGCGTAGAGATTGATGCCGCTGGACCATGCCGTTCCCATGGAGATGGAAATGGTTTTTATAATGGTATCAAATTGTTCCATGATCAGGCCCCCTGTTTGGATGGTTTAATGACTCACCCGGGCAAACCCGGAATACGACTGATTCGGCCGGGTGGCATACATTGTCCGTAATTTTCATCAAGAACGCCTTTTTATATCACAATATTAATTAAATACAACAGATTATAATTTCAGATGGGCGGCGTCGGCCCTTAATTCCCGGATTCCGGGGGGGATGCGTGTTAAAAAAATGATAATGGTATGTATTATTTGCTTGTAGAAATATCTATTTTGAATTAAAACCCCACAAAATATTTTTTTTAGAAGGAGTATTTATGGACGTCGATGAAAAACCGATCTGTTACAATAGAAGACAAAAATGTCAGGGAGTTTTGCATACGTGACGGTGCCCAGGCCTATGCCGGCATCCATCTCATTGTTGAGCTGTGGCATGCCAAATATTTAACCAACCCGTCACGTATCCGGAAAATCCTCATCCAGGCTGTTGAAAAATGCGGGGCAACCTTGCTCGGCATTGACCTCCATGTCTTCTCACCCAACGGCGGCGTTTCAGGCGTAGCTGTTTTGCAGGAATCCCATTTAAGCATCCATACCTGGCCTGAATATCATTATGCTGCAATCGATATTTTCGTTTGCGGTACGATAGATCCGCGCCTGGCCCTGGAAGTATTGGAAATGGAGTTTTCACCTGAACAAGTTCAGGTCAGGGAGCTGAAAAGAGGAATGGGGATTGAGCCATGATAAATGACGGTCAGTGGGTGAGCGAGAAATGGGAGAATGTTGAAACCCTTTACCGGGTTAAAGCTGTTTTGTATGAAGAAAAAACCGGGTTTCAGCATATGATGGTGGTGGATTCCCATCAATACGGCAAAATGCTTTTGCTGGACGGGATTGTCCAGACCACGGAAAAAGATGAATTCATTTACCATGAAATGATGGTCCACGTACCCATGCTTTCCCATCCCGATCCCCAAAAAGTCCTGATCATCGGTGGCGGGGACGGCGGGGTTTTGCGGGAAGTGTTGCGTCATCCGTCGGTTAAGAAAGCCGTAATGGTGGAGATCGATCCAAAAGTAGTCGATTTTTCTAAAAAATATTTTCCAACCATCAGCGATGGGGCGTTCAGCGACAGACGGACGGAACTCGTGTTTGAGGATGGGGCGGCATTTGTTGAAAATACCAATGAGACCTATGACCTGGTAATCGTGGATTCACCTGATCCAGTGGGACCGGCAAAGGTCTTGTTTGCTGAAAAATTTTATAAAGATGTGGCCGGTCTGATGAATGACAACGCCATCATGGTCCGCCAGACCGGGTCTCTTCACATGCAGGCCGAGGAGCAAAGACGTGCCCATGCAGTATTGAAAAGGATTTTTGTTCATCATGCGTTTTATGTCTATACCGTCCCCACCTACGTGGGCGGTCTTTTTTCATCCGTTTTCTGCTCAAACGGCATTGATCCGAAACAGACCAGCCATGATATGCTTCGGGAAAAAATGCAAGGCATTTCGCTTGACACAAAGTATTATAATCCCGGAATCCATGTGGGAGCTTTTTCCCTGCCGGAATTTTTTAAGGGGGAATTAGGATGATCGAAAATACCGAGAAAGCGACCTTTGGGTGGGAATTGATCATGGATCTTTACGAGTGTGATCCGGCCAGAGTTTCCAGTGAAAAAGCGATTAAGGCGTATGCTCAAAAACTCTGCAAACTCCTTGGAATGAAACCGTATGGGGAGGCCCAGACGCCGTATTTCGGTGAAAACCAGGAACATACCAAGGGGTATTCTCTGCTCCAGTTCATCGAAACCAGTTCCATAACCGGACATTTTTCCGAGCATACCCGTGCGGTGTATATCAATATTTTTTCATGCAAGCGCTATGATATTGAAGCTGCTGAACGTTTTACGCGGGAGCACTTCGGCGCTAAACAGGTTAATTCCAGATTTATCGTTCGGAAGTAATTTTGGCGCTGCGCAAATCAAAAGGCAAACCGGAAGATCCGGTTTGCCTTTGATTGTTGTGCGCCCGGCAGGGCGCACCTACTTGGAGGTGCAAGTCCTCTACACGC
>CAYLRU010000030.1:0-37288 GCA_964386565.1 uncultured Desulfobacteraceae bacterium
TGGTGAAATTTCCAAAATAATTGACAAATGGAAGAAAGTTTCAAATTAAATGAGTCTCCGGCAAGGCGGCTTTTTTGGGGGGTAGTTTGACCGATTGCTCCCCCCCGAACAACAGGTCGGATTACCGAGCAACACAAAATTCATTCAATAATACTTTTCGTTTATGCAAAACTCAAGGATATTTATGAGAAAGGCCGCAATTTTAAGTGGAAAGACCGTCTATGTGTCTGAAATGCGAGTTTTTTCGGGTCTGGGGACACGGTTTTGCAGCGGCCTATTTTGATGGTTTTGAATGATGTGGGGAATATGATAATGAGCTTAAAAATATGACGTTATTGAAATCATATAATTTATTGTATGGTACGCCCGGCTGGATTCGAACCAGCGATCTTCAGCTCCGGAGGCTGACGCCCTATCCCCTGGGCCACGGGCGCACGTACGAGACACATAGTGGATCAGACGCTAAAAGTCAAGGGCTTCAAATCATATGTTAAGCCCAAATGCGGGGATCCCTCTTTTTTTCAAAGCTTCTTTGGCTTCTCCGACTACGTATAAAGAGCCGGCAATGCAAATCATCGTTTCCGGTGAGGCGGTATCAATTGTAAATTCGACAGCCTTTCCCACATCATCTGAAACGGTGATGTCTGAAACAAATTTTTCCGCAATGGGCAACAGTTTCTCTGTGGGCAGGGACCGGTCGATTTTTGCCCGGGTCAGGACCAGTTTTCGGCAAACCGGAAGTAACGTTTTCAGCATGGCGGCATAGGGTTTATCGTCGAGAACCCCCATGACCAGGGTGACGGGTCTGTCCTGGAAATTTTCTTTCAGGTGTCGGGCAAGGTTTTTAACGGCTGCCAGGTTGTGTGCACCGTCCAGCATAACCAGGGGGTCTTTTGATACGATTTCAAGCCGGCCGGGCCATTTGTTTTTTTCGATTCCCGTTTTTATCGCTTCAACAGGTATTTGGGCATGCTTTTGATTCAACACTTCACAGGCTGCAATGATCAGGGCGGAATTTTCAATTTGATGCGCACCGCTGAGACCGGCCTTTATGTGGCGCAAATTTTGGCTTAAACCGGAATAGGTAAAGGTTCCGTCCCCTTTTCGACGCACACGAAAATCTTTGCCGAACCGATAAATCGGTGCTTTTTTCGCCTCGGCGATACGGACTATCGTACGGATGGCCGATTTTTGTTTTACACCCGTCACCACAGGCGTCCTGTATTTTATGATCCCGCCTTTTTCTGCGGCAATATCTGCGATTGTATTTCCCAGGTATTCTCTGTGTTCCAGGGAAATATTGGTTATAATGGAAAGTTTGGGCCTGATGACATTCGTCGCATCCAGCCTTCCGCCCATACCGGTTTCGATAACAGCCCAGTCAACATTTTGTCTGCCGAATTCCCAGAAAGCCATGGCGGTAGAAAACTCAAAAAAAGTTGGTTCCCGGGAACCATGATGCGCCTTTTTTACCGCAAGATAGGATTCGGCGATGTGGGTGTTTGAAATGGGCCTGTTGTTGACGCAAATTCTTTCATTAAACCGAACAAGATGGGGAGAAGTATACAGACCGACCTTGTATCCGGATAAATAAAGAATCGTAGAGAGGGCCGAAGCGACAGACCCCTTTCCGTTGGTTCCTGCCACATGAATACACGAAAACCCTTTCAGTGGGTTTCCGATGCCGGACAGAATTTTTCGGATGGTTCCAAGTCCCAGCTTAATGCCGAATCGCCTTAAGCCGTACATGGCTTCCAAACATGTTTTATAATCCGGTGTTTGCGACATTTTCAGAAAAAACCCGGCAGAATTTACAATTCATGCCGGGTTAACAGTACGTAGATGTTGATAAAATCAGCGCCTGAATTTGTTTCTTGAAGCAGAGATCCGTTGTCTTCTAAGCGCTTCGCGTTGCTTTCGGCGCTTGTATTCGCTTGGTTTTTCGTAGCTTTTTTTGAGTTTCAAGCGTTTGAAAAGACCGTCGTTTTGGATTTTTTTCTTTAAAATCCGCATTGCCTTTTCAAGGTCGTTGTCAAGCACCTTAACTTGAATTTCCTTCAAATCCTCGCCCCCTTCTTCCCACCGGACGGCATTTCGTTTAATTTTTGAAAACCATCTAATGTGGTTATTTAATTGCTACATCTAATCAAATGAATACATATAATTTATTATTTTTTTTTTCGCAAGGAAAATATTGGGGCTTTTGAAAAAAGTGGGTTTCAAAACAAAAAATGCCCGTTGCCTGTTCAGCGCTCGGGCACTTTCCAATCAGCGTATCCGGATTTACGAAAGTTTTGAAATCAGCTCTTCCGTGACATCTTTTACACTGGGGGTACCATCCAGCGTAATGTATTTCAGAGCCCCTGATTTTTCAGCCAGATCTTTAAAATAATAGGCCGCTGCAAGTGTACCATCTTCCGTATTATAGTAGATATCATGCCGCTTATTGATGGCCTCTTCATCCTGGTCGTCGGAGCGTGTTTTTAAATTTCCGCCGCAGACCCGGCACTTGTCATTGTCGGGCTTAATCGCATCGATAAAAATATTATTTGGATGATTGTTGTCGTTTTCACATAACCTCCGGCCCATGATCCTGTTTTTCGCAATTTGGCGGTCCAGAATGATTTCCACGACAATATCCAACCCAAGCCCCGCGCTTTTTAAGGATTCGTCCAGTTTTACAGCCTGGTTTTTATTTCTTGGGAACCCGTCCAGGAGCCATCCATTCTTGCAATCTTCTCTTTTCAAACGATCAAGAATCATGGGGATGGTGATTTCGTCCGGTACCAGATCGCCCTTGTCAATATAGGCTTTGGCCTTGGCCCCCAGCTCGGTTCCGTTACTGATATTTTCACGAAAAATAGCACCGGATTCAATGTGGGGTATATTGTATTTCCCCTTGAGTATGGCACCCTGAGTTCCTTTGCCGCTACCGTTTGGCCCGAAAAATAAAATGTTCATAAACGTACTCCTTTCAATTGGTTTTATTGATCAAAAAGGTCCGACGATTTTTTTAACGAAAAATGGTTACCTATTCGATTGGGTGAATAATGTCAAGAATTTGAATCCACTTGACGATCTAAAAATTTTTCAACCCATGTCAGGGCTTCCGTCCTCGTCTTTAAACGGTCTGAAAGACGCTGCTCTTCGATATGATCAAGGATGGTCTTAAAAATCGGGGAGGGTGTCAAACCGAACGTGTTTATTAAATCGTATCCCGTAACCAGGCGCTTGGCATTCAGCTTTTTGAGATGGTCTGAAAAATAGACATGGATCAAATCATTTGCGAATTTGACAAACGCGTCGTCCGGCTGTTTTTTTTTGCCCAGATGATCCGCAATACTGTGAACCAGTATATCCGGGGTTCTGTTTTTGGCGCTTAAAAAAAATCGTGTCACTCCCTTTGGTGTGAGTTGATTTTTTTCTTTGAGTCGGAACAGGTGAAGCGGATGATTATGTTGCCGGATCGTGGTATCGATGTAACCCATTTCATTCTTTGATAATTTGATCCTTTGACCGATAACGGCAGCCATCTGTGCACTTTTTGATGCATGGCCGTAAAAATGAACGGACCCGTCAGGTGCAACGGATTTGGTCGCGGGTTTGCCGATATCATGCAGGAGGATGGAAAGTTTAAGCAGTGCTCTTGTGTTGTCATCCATGGGTAAGGTAAGATAGGATTCACATCCGGGGAAATAATCAGTTATATTGTTGATAATCTGTTCCAAATGGCCGTAAGCATTCAGTGTATGTTCAAATGTATCAAAGTCGTGGTGGTCGTTTTGAAGGCAGGCTGCAAGATCACTGAAACCCGGAAAAATTTCAAATAAAAGCCCTGTTTGAACCATTTGTTGAATATACCGGGATGAGGTGGATGATCGGAACAGCTTCATCAACTCGTTTCTTATTCTTTCACCGGCTGAATCCATTACATGCGCGGCATTTTTTTTAATTGTTTCAATTGTATTCGGTTCAATGACAAAATTCAGTTCAGATGCAATCCGAAAAGCCCTCAACAAACGGATCGGGTCTTTTTTAAAGGATTGTTCCGATACCATCCGGATTATTCCTTTTTCAAGATCCCCGATCCCGTTTCCGGGGTCAATGATACGGTCGTCCTGGAGGCTATATGCTACTGCATTAATTGTGAAATCCCGATTTGCCAAATCCTTCAGGATTGTTGAAGCGGTTAAGGGGGAGATATCGAATGTAAATCCGTTTGAAACGATTCGATACAATGCATGGTCGGGTTTTCCCAATTTAATGACCCGTTGGGAAAGGTTTTCCGCCATTTTTAAAGCAAACAGGTCTGCGTGGTTCGAGACGACGATATCGTAATCCGTGGGGTTTCTTTCAAGGATTATATCCCTGACGGAACCGCCGACGACATAAACCCCCTTTTTTGAAGGCATTGCATCTGTATCAAATGGTATGGAAAAAGCCATCTGTTGATATTTTCCGGGTAAATAAACGAATGTTGTCGGATTGAGTATAAAAAAGGAATTTAAAAAAAGAAAATATTTTTTTAAAAGCGCTTGACAAGATTTTAGGCATAATATAATTTTATTAAAGATTTAGGCAAAACCCGCCGAATAGGAGATAATTACCTACAGAGAATTTTCATACGAAATTCAAAACATCATAGCCCTCCATATAAACCAACATGGATATTATTCATACTTCTTCTTTGTACAGTGCTGGGTGTTTTTTCGTAGGGACATATAGTAGCGGCAGCGGGATCGATGCTTATTAGAGTTGCGCGTGTCGGTATTTTAAGTTAAATGACGCCTTTTCCCGGGAGTGTAATTCCCCTTTAATATAGCGATGGTGTTGCAAGAAAATTCGGTTTAAATTTTGAACAAAAAGATGGTATCGGGATTTTACCGCAGGAAACAGCGGAAAACGACGCGTATTGTCGGATATTTTTAGAACAAATAATTTATTATGAGGTGTAGGTTAGATGAACATTATAGAGCTTAAAAAAATGAAAATCAGTGAATTGAACCAGATGGCCAAGAAATTAAAAATAGACAGGGCCGCCGGTATGAGAAAACAGGAGCTGATTTTCGCACTGCTTCAGGCACAGATTGAAAAGAACGGATTGATTTACGGAGAAGGAACCCTTGAAATCCTGCCCGATGGGTTCGGGTTTTTAAGATCGGGAACGTATAACTACCTGCCGGGACCGGATGATATATATGTGTCTCCGTCTCAAATCAGGCGGTTTAATCTCAGGACGGGAGATACCGTATCCGGTCAGATCCGGCAACCCAAGGAGACTGAAAGATATTTTGCCCTCCTGAAGGTGGAAGCCGTCAACTATGAAGATCCGGAGGTTGCCAGGGACAAGATCCTGTTTGATAATTTAACCCCCCTGTATCCGAATAAAAAAATCAACCTGGAGACGGATAAGGATAATTATTCCACACGAATAATGGATCTCATGACGCCGATCGGATTCGGTCAAAGGGGACTGATTGTTTCTCCCCCGAGGTCCGGCAAGACAATGTTGCTTCAGAATATTGCCAACAGTATCATTTCAAGCCACAAAGATGTGGTTCCTTTTGTTCTGTTAATTGACGAGCGTCCGGAAGAGGTTACGGATATGGAACGATCCGTAGCTGCGGAGGTGATCAGCTCCACATTCGACGAGCCTGCCGAAAGACATGTGCAGGTCGCCGAGATGGTGATAGAGAAAGCAAAACGGCTGGTGGAACATAAAAAAGATGTTGTTATATTACTGGACAGCATTACCCGGCTCGCCAGGGCATACAACTCCGTGATTCCGCCCAGCGGCAAAATTTTGTCCGGTGGAGTTGACTCCAATGCACTGCAACGGCCCAAGCGTTTTTTCGGGGCGGCACGGAATATTGAAGAAGGGGGCAGCCTTACGATTATCGCCACGGCGCTCATTGATACGGGAAGCCGAATGGATGAGGTGATTTTTGAGGAGTTTAAAGGGACCGGCAATATGGAAATCCAGCTTGACCGAAGACTTGCCGACAAACGAATATTTCCGGCCATTGACATCAATAAATCCGGTACGCGGAAAGAGGAACTGCTGTTAAGTCCGGAGGTGTTAAATCGTATTTGGATATTGAGAAAATTGCTTTCCGCTTTAAATCCTGTTGACAGTTTGGAATTTTTGCTTGAAAAAATGACCGGAACAAGAAATAATACAAAGTTTCTTGAATCAATGAATGCTTAAAAAATAGACAGGGGGTACATAAGGATACGTTATGAAGACAGATATACATCCAGAATATCATGAGACAACCATTCAGTGCGCATGCGGTCATAAAATTGAGGTCGGGTCTACAAAACCGAACATCAAGGTCGAGATTTGTTCAAACTGCCATCCGTTTTTTACCGGAAAACAGAAGCTGGTGGATACGGCCGGGCGGATTGAACGATTCAGAAAAAAATACGCTAAATTTCAAAACGACAAAACCGCCTAGGACATTTTTTCAACATAAATTGTTTTGAATGGTTGCGGCAAGAGATACCGGACGGTGCTGAGCACGATTTAAATGAGTGAAATATAAAAACCTTTGAAAAATACCCGAGGGCTTTTTGGTTCTTATCCGGTGGGTCGGGTTAGGTATGGACATGGCGCACCAGGCTTGACGACAAAAGGGATAAGATTAAAAACCCCGGCGGGGTGTTGTTCAAAGGTTTTGCATATTTGGGCCGTAAATATGAATAAAGTGGGTACCGGAAATTTCGTATCAGGTATTGGACGCCGGGTACCGGGCATGGGTTGACGGAATCGGGACGGTTTGAGAAGGCAGCGATAAACCAAAACAGATAAACTGAAATTAATAAAAGATGATAGAAAAGCTAGAAGGGGTTGAGGCCAGGTACATCGAGCTGGAAAAACGCTTGAGTGATCCCGATATTGTTAAGGATATCGAGAAGTACCAAAAATATGCAAGGGAGCATGCCGACCTTGAGAAAATCGTATCTATTTACCGGTCCTATAAAAAGACGGTAAACAGTCTGGATGAAAGTCTGGAGCTTCTGCATGATGGAGATCCTGAAATTAAAGACCTGGCCAGAGATGAAATCGCCCTGCTGACGGCCCGGAAGGAAGATTTGGAGGAACAGTTAAAAAAACAACTCGTGCCCAGGGATCCGAATGATGAAAAAAATGTTATTCTGGAAATTCGGGCGGGAACAGGCGGTGAGGAGGCTGCCTTGTTCGCCGGAGACCTGTTCAGAATGTACAGCAAGTATGCGGAAAACCGAAACTGGAGAGTGGAAGTGATCTCGCATCATCCCACGGGCGTTGGTGGGTTGAAAGAAGTTATCGCCATGATTCATGGCAAGGGTGCCTACAGTATTTTTAAATATGAAAGCGGCACGCACCGGGTTCAGCGGGTTCCCACAACCGAGACCCAGGGAAGAATACATACATCGGCGGTGACGGTTGCGGTTTTGCCGGAAGCAGAAGATGTCGAGGTCGAGATCGAACCCAGCGATTTAAAAATTGATGTTTACCGATCAACCGGTCCGGGAGGGCAAAGTGTGAACACCACCGATTCGGCGGTGCGCATTACGCATCTTCCCACGGGACTGGTCGTCACCTGCCAGGATGAAAAATCTCAGTTGAAGAATAAAAACAAAGCATTGAAGGTATTAAAAGCCCGGCTTCTGGACAATATGATCCGTGAACAGGATGCGAAACGTTCGGCGGAAAGAAAAAACCAGGTAGGTTCCGGGGATCGGAGCGAAAGAATCCGGACTTATAATTTCCCTCAGGGCAGAATCACGGACCATCGTATCGGGCTTACCCTTTATAAGCTTGAAAGTGTTCTTCAGGGCGACTTGGACGAGCTGGTTGAGGAATTGACCACTTACTATCAAACCCAGGCCTTAAAGAATGCAGAGTGACACGTCCAATTCCCGTCGCATATGGACCATACTGGATATTATCAACTGGACCACGGGTTATTTTGCATCCCACGATGTTGAAGCGCCACGTGCATCCGCGGAAATTTTTCTCTCCCATATCCTCAATGTGAAACGGATCGATTTGTATCTGAAATACGACCAGCCCCTGACCCATGGAGAATTAGACCGTTTCAAGTCATTGATTAAACGAAGAATTAAGCGGGAGCCGGTGGCCTATATTACAGGAACAAAAGGGTTCTGGTCCTTAGACCTTTGTGTTTCGGATAAATGCATGATCCCCCGACCGGAGACAGAGATTCTGGTTGACGCCGCCCTTAATCTGCTGCCGGAAGCTTTGCCGCGGGATTTAAAAGGGCATCCTCTCAGGATTCTGGATCTGGGTACGGGTTCGGGTGCCATTGTACTTGCCCTGGCTTCGGAAAGACCCGGCCATCTTTTTTTTGCGTCCGATCGCTGCACGGATGCCTTGTTACTGGCTCGAAAAAATGCCCGAAACCATCAACTGGAAGATAAAATCATTTTTTTTGCAGGGGATTGGGCCGGGCCGTTGAAAAGGGGGAGTCGGTTTGACATGATCGTTTCGAACCCCCCTTATATTCCAACCCGTGTTATTCCGCGGCTGCAACCCGAGATTTGCCGATTTGAACCTATCGCCGCGCTGGACGGTGGTAAGGACGGTCTTTCCTGTATCAGGCAGATCATCGGTTCTGCGGGGAAACATCTCAACCCCGGCGGCTGGTTGCTTCTGGAAATCGGTCATGATCAAAAGGCCGGTGTGGAAAAACTCGTCGGTGAAAGCGGCGTGTATGAAAATATCGCCTTTATTAAAGATTATGGCGGCCAGGATCGTGTGGTCTCCATGAAAAAAAGAATGATCGGTTGAATCGGCCGGAAGTCAGCAAAAACATCCTGATAAAAAAAATATTGCGGGGCCTGGATAAATTTGTTACAAAAATTTGATTTATAAATTCACACGTTCATGGACCTGTTCCCCGGTGCCCTGGGTCATGGCTTGAGATTGATGACATGATTGACAATCCGGCCTGAATCAGAGTGGGGGACGGGAGAGATATGGGCGGTGGCAAAACCAATGAAAAAAGGAGAAAACCATGGCGTACATTACAATGAAGGAACTTCTTGAAGCGGGAGTTCATTTCGGTCACCAGACCAAACGATGGAATCCGAAAATGAAGCCGTATATTTTCGGTGCAAGGAACGGGATCTATATTATCGATCTTCAAAAAACCGTTCGAATGTTTAAAACGGCATATGATTTTATAACTGATGTAACGTCACAGGGGAAAGCCGTTCTTTTTGTCGGCACAAAAAAACAGGCCCGGGAGTCCATTTATGAGGAGGCCAACCGATGCGAGATGTTTTATGTCCATAACCGCTGGCTCGGCGGGATGCTGACGAATTTCCAAACCATAAAGAAAAGCATTGACCGGTTAAATTATTTAAACACCATTGAAAATGACGGTACCATTGACCTGTTCCCCAAAAAGGAAAGGCTGAAACTTGCCAAAGAGCGCCTCAAACTTGACAACAACCTGGGGGGTATTCGGCTGATGCACCATCTTCCCGGCGCCATCTTTGTCGTGGACCCGAAACAGGAATCCATTGCCGTCAAGGAAGGAAGACGGTTGCAGATTCCCATCGTATCGATTGTCGATACGAACTGTGATCCGGACGAAATCGATTATATCATTCCCGGAAATGATGATGCCATAAGAGCCATACGGCTCATCACTTCGAGGATTGCCGATGCCTGCATCGAAGGGCGTCGGCGATACGAAGAGAAGCTTCAGGCGGATGCGGACAAGGCGGTCGAGGAAGAAACGGAAACAGCGCTGGAAAGTTCCGATTTAAAGCCCGGAGAACGAAAGGTGATTTCAGACGGATCAGACGGCCCGGTTGTTGAAATCATAAAGCGATCAAAAACCGTCGGGGAAGAAAATCCGGAAGTTGAAGAAACAACCCCCGCCGCCGATATGGATAACGGGGAAGAAGCGGGGTAAGGGACACATGAGTGGCCTTGGTTTGAGGTTTTATCCGGGTGCATGACACCGGGTTTTATAAAACAGTAAATGAAAAGCAATACAGGAGAGTTCGTATGACCACAATCAGTGCGGCAATGGTGAAAGAACTCCGGGACAAAACCGGATCAGGCATGATGGATTGCAAGGAAGCACTCCAGGAGTGCGATGGCGATATTGATAAAGCTCTTGATTATTTAAGAAAAAAAGGATTGGCCACAGCCGCCAAAAGGGCGGGACGATCCTTGTCAGAAGGTCAGGTCGGCGCTTATATTCATACGGGCGGCAAGATCGGCGTGATGGTCGAAGTAAACTGTGAAACCGATTTCGTTGCCAAAAATGAAGATTTTCAGGGATTTGTTAAAAACATTGCCATGCATATCGCAGCCACCAATCCGGTGAGCGTCAGACCGGAAGAAGTGCCCGAAGATATCATCGACAGGGAGAAAGAGATCTATCGCGCCCAGGCCCTGGAAATGGGAAAACCGGAGAAGATGGTGGATAAGATAGCCGAAGGCAAATTAAATAAATTTTATAAGGAAAACTGCTTGTTAAACCAGGCATACGTTCGCGATCCCAAATTGACGATTCAGGACCTTTTAAACGAAATGATTGCAAAAATCGGCGAGAATATCACGATAAAACGATTTGTAAGATTTTCTGTCGGAGAATAGACATTTGACACTTGCCCGTTTTAAACGAATTGTCTTGAAATTAAGTGGAGAAGCCCTAATGGGCGATCAGGGCTACGGTATCAGCCCGGACATGCTTAAATACGTGGCCGATGAAGTAAGATCCATATTTGATCTCGGCGTTCAGGTTTCCATCGTTGTGGGCGGTGGAAATATTTTCAGAGGCATCGCTGCAGGTTCGTACGATATGGACCGGGCCTCCGCAGATCACATGGGCATGCTTGCCACTTTGATCAACAGCCTGGCGTTGCAGGATGCGCTGGAAAAAAAAGGAATTCCCACGCGGGTTCAGACAGCGATTGCCATGCATGAACTGGCAGAGCCGTATATTCGGCGAAAGGCGATTCGGCACCTTGAAAAAGGTCGCGTGGTGATATTCGCCGCAGGAACGGGAAATCCTTATTTTACCACGGATACGGCCGCGGTTTTAAGAGCCCAGGAAATACACGCCGAGCTTTTAATGAAAGCAACGAAGGTTGATGGCTTGTATGATTCCGATCCGGTTCAAAACAAGGAGGCGAAACTGATTCGAAAGGCGACGTACATGGAAGTGTTGTCAAAACGGCTCAATGTGATGGATATGACCGCCATCTCCTTGGCCATGGACAACCGTCTGCCGCTGGTGATTTTTAACCTGAAAATCAAGGGCAATATCAGAAATGTCGTATGCGGTTCAGATACCGGGACGCATATTAATGAATAGTGTTGGGATGATACAACAAGATATCGTGAAGGTTTTGACCAGGAAGATACGAGGTAAAGGTCGATGATAGAAGAGGTTTTTGAAGAGACCAGGGAGCGCATGGCCAAATCTGTGAGTGCCTGCAAGAACGAGTTGAATAAAATTCGGACCGGGCGCGCATCCTTAAACCTGTTGGACGGTATCCGGGTGGACTATTATGGTACCATGACGCCTCTGGATCAAATGGCAACGATGTCCGTGCCGGAAAGTCGCTTGATTACCATCAAACCATGGGATGTGTCCGTCATTAAGGAAATTGAAAAAGCAATATTAAAATCCGATCTGGGATTGACCCCGACCAGCAACGGAAAAATTATCCGGATCTCGATCCCGGCCCTCACCGAAGAAAGAAGAAAAGAACTCGTCAAAATTATCAGCAGGATCTGCGAAGAGCACAGGGTGGCCGTCAGAAATATCCGGAGAGATTCCAACGATCTGTTAAAAGGGTTGAAAAAAGACGGCGATATTACGGAAGATGAGGCGTTTAAAGCCCAGGATGAGGTCCAGAAAATAACCGACGAGCATATCGGCCTCGTGGATAGTATTTATAAAGAGAAGGAGAAAGAGGTCCTTGAGTTTTAGCGAGCCATCGGCAGATTCAAAGGTCTTGGATCCAACAAGACTTCCCGGACATGTCGCCGTTATCATGGACGGGAACGGGCGGTGGGCGAAACAAAGGAAACTCAGCCGGATTAATGGACATCGTAAAAGTACGGATGCCGTTCGTGCAGTAGTGAGAACCTGTCGGGAATTGGGGATTCCTTTTCTCACGCTTTACGCGTTTTCCACTGAAAACTGGGGAAGGCCCGCGGAAGAAGTGGACGCGCTGATGATGCTGCTGAAAAACTTCCTGAAATCCGAAGAAAAAGAACTATTCGAAAACAATATCCGGTTAAACCACATCGGAGAACTCGACCGTCTTCCCGAAGATGTAAAGAATGAACTGGAACGCGTCATAAACGCAACGCGTGAAAATAACAAAATGGTGCTGACCCTGGCCATCAGCTACGGCGGCCGTCCCGAAATTACAAAAGCGGTAAGAGAAATTGCCGTTGATGTGGCTGAAAAAAAGATCAGTCCGGATGATATTTCCCAGGAACTCATCTCCGAACATTTGTATACCTGCAACATGCCGGACCCGGACCTGGTGATTCGGACCAGCGGGGAGTCGCGTATCAGCAACTTCCTGCTGTGGCAGATTGCGTATTCCGAGATCGCGATCACCGATACCTTGTGGCCGGATTTTTCAAAAGGAGAGTTCATCAAAATCCTGATCGATTACCAACATCGTGAACGAAGATTCGGAAAAGTGATATCCAAGTGATTAAAACACACGGTCATGTCCATCCCTCACAATATTTTTTCCACGTAAATATCCGGTGCCATTACAACATGAATACCATTAAGAAGAGGCGTCTATGCATTTAAAACGTTGGTTGTCCAGTATCATCGCGCTTCCTCTGGTTATCTATGCCATATATCAGGGCGGTATGATCTTTTTTGTATTCATAAGCCTGGTGTGCGTGCTTTCATTAAGGGAATATTTTGCCATCGCAATAAAAGCCGATGCCGGGAAGGGCCTGATTTCATGGGTCGGCATTGCTGCGGGATGTTTCATTGTCTGGGCGGCTCAGATACGGGCGTTTGATTTGATGCTCTGGGGATTGGCTGCAGATTTTCTGTTTTGCGCGGTATTATCGGTACTGGTGTCAAAACCCGAAAATTCATTGCTGGAAACTGTCTGCCGGCAGATTCAGGGAATTGTTTATATTCCGGTCTTTTTGTCGTTCCTGGTTCTGATTCGATATCAGCCTGACGGCACAACATGGGTTTTTGCCCTGTTGTGCATCATTTTTGCCGGAGATATCGGTGCCTACTATGTCGGGACATATATGGGGCGGCGAAAGCTTATACCGCGCGTGAGCCCCGGAAAAACCGTTGAAGGTGCACTGGGCGGCGTGTGTGCCAATATCGCCATGGGTTCATTGATCAACTGGAATCTGCACCGACTGCCTTGGGGGCTGGATATGCCCGGTTGGCCATGGGGTTTTGCGGTTTTGTTTTTTATTTTACTGGGGCTGTTGGGTCAATTCGGGGATCTTTTTGAGTCTCAGTTTAAACGGGCGGCAAATATAAAGGATTCCGGGAACATACTTCCCGGACACGGCGGGTTGCTGGACAGAATCGATGCATTGCTGTTTGCGGCGCCCGTGGCCTATATTTTCAGGATGTATGTATTACAGTGAGGCAGATGGCAGGCAATGGACAACGGGTAGATGGTGATGGGCGAGAAAACGATGGATAAAGAGACGTGTGACGAATGCAGATAAAAAACCTGGCCATACTCGGTTCAACCGGATCCATCGGGCGAAATACACTGAAAATCGTAGAGATGTTTCCGAGCCGGTTTAATGTGAGGGTATTGACCGGTGCCGTAAACGTTGAATTGCTGGCAAAACAGATTGAACGGTTCAAACCGGATATAGCGGTGGTTATCGATGAGCGCCGTGCCGAAAAACTAGGGGGGATTGTCGGATCCAAAAGCCGGGTAGAGATTCTTTTCGGCAGTGAAGGATACCGGCAGGCGGCAACGCATGATCCCGTGGACCAGGTGGTTGCGGCAATGGTCGGCGCCGCCGGCCTCCTGCCCACGCTTGCAGCCGTCCGTGCAGGAAAGGATATTGCGCTGGCAAACAAGGAGACGCTTGTTATGGCCGGTGATATCGTGATGAAGGCGGTTCGTGAAAACGATGTTCGGCTGTTGCCGGTGGACAGCGAACACAGTGCCATATTTCAATGCCTGTCGGGAAATCAAAGGGCGGATATGGGAAAGATCTTTCTGACCGCATCGGGGGGACCGTTTCTGAACAGACCGCTTGATGAATTTGACCATATACACCCCGAGGATGCGTTAAAACATCCCAACTGGCAAATGGGTCAAAAGATCAGCATTGATTCGGCTACGCTGATGAATAAGGGGCTCGAGGTCATTGAGGCCAAATTCCTTTTTGACATATCCGAAGACGCCATCGAGGTGCTGATCCATCCGCAAAGCATCATTCATTCAATGGTGGGGTATAAAGACGGTTCGGTAATCGCCCAATTGGGAACTCCGGATATGAAAACCGCCATTGCGTATGCACTGGCATATCCGGAGAGGCTGGATATCCGGCAGGCCATGCCGGATTTTGTGGACATTTCATCTTTTACGTTTCAGAAGCCGGACCTGGAAAAATTTCCGTGTCTCGGACTGGCGATGGATGCCTGCACTGCGGGAAACACCATGCCTGCGGTGCTGAATGCGGCAAATGAAGTTGCCGTGAACGCCTTTTTAAATCAACAGATCGGTTTTACGAATATTCCGAAGATCATAAAAAAAACCATGGATGCCCACAAAATCGTCTCAACTCCGATACTTGCCGATATCCTGGCAGCGGACCGTTGGGCCAGGAAAACGGCAAAAGCCATGATTGAAGAATCGATGAGCGGTGGGTGAAAAGTATTGGGTAATGCGTGGCAGGGACGGCGGAATGGAAATACGACAAATATCAAATGCCTGATACCCGATACCCGCATCCAATAACCGCTTGACCTTTTGACCGGAATTAACATATTTATACGCCTATGAGTTATGTCATATCACTGATAATCGTTCTTGGCGTGCTGATTTTCTTCCATGAGTTGGGGCATTTTATCGCTGCAAGGTTTTGCGGCGTGGGTGTGGAAAAATTTTCCCTGGGCTTTGGCCCCCGTCTTTTCGGAAAGAAAATCGGTATGACCGATTACCGGATTTCCGCCATTCCCCTTGGGGGGTATGTCAAGATGGTGGGTGAAGAACCGGATTCGGAATTACGTCCTGAAGACATTCCCCTTTCCTTTTCTCACAAAAGTGTTCTCAAGCGAATCATTATTGTGGCTGCGGGGCCGCTTTTCAATATCCTGCTGGCGGTTTTGATTTTTTTCGGGGTTTTTCAGGTTTACGGGGCACGGGAAGTGGAGCCGGTTGTGGGAGCCGTTTTGGAGGGCTCTCCCGCCATGAAGGCCGGTATTGAAAAGGGGGATCGGATCACGGCCGTGAACGGGTTTGCCGTAAACACATTTAATGATATGTCCGGTCTCATATCCGAAAGCAAGGGGAGACCCATTCGAATCTCCATTGTCCGCGGGCGGTCGTCAATGGAAATAACCCTGACGCCGGAGCTTAAAACCGAGAAGGTTTTCGGCGAAACGCTGGAACGCTATCTGATCGGTATTTCGAGTTCCAGTGAGCATGTCCGGTTCATAAAATTCAGTCCGCCGGAAGCCTTTTACCGGAGTCTGGTTCAAACGTACGGGGTGTCCAAATTAATGATCATCGGCATCGTTCAATTGATCAAGGGTGAAATTTCCGCAAAAACACTGGGAGGCCCCATCCTGATCGCGCAGATGGCAGGTGACCAGGCAAAGCAGGGCGTTCCAAACCTGATCTATTTTATTGCGTTTATCAGCATCAATCTGGCCATTATCAATTTTCTGCCCATACCGGTGTTGGACGGCGGGCATTTGCTGTTTTTTTTCATTGAAGCGGTTATCAGGCGGCCGGTGAGCATTAAAATGCGGGAGATCGCCCAGCAGGTGGGCATATTTGTTTTGCTGCTGCTGATGATTTTTGTCTTCTATAACGATATCAGCCGGTTGCTTCAACAGTTCGGCATAATCGGCAATGGATAAGAAAAAAATCAGTCTTGGGCGATCGGAGATCGATAGTGGATATCCCGAACCCTGTAACCCATAGCCTATAAACCTGTACATTATGCCTTTTCGACTTGAAATTGCACTGAAAGCGGATTTGGCGGATGCCGAGGGCGACGGCATCCGGCGGAAAGCTGAAGAATATTTCGGTATTCACACTGAAAAAATACGAACCATCCATGTGTTGACGATAGATGCGGAGCTGACCCATCAGCAACTGTCTCTCATTCAGGAGGTAATTTTCACCAATCCGGTGACACAGATTTCCTCGTACATGCCGCTTCCCATTGAATTCGCCTGGACCGTCTGGGTCGGTTTCCGTCCCGGCGTAAAAGACAACCCCGGAGATACGGCGGCGGAGGCCATAGAGGATATTCTAAAAATCCGGCTCAAACCCAATGAGGCGGTTTACACCTCCAAACGATACTGCATAACCGGTCCGGACCTGACCCGTGAGAAACTGGACCTCATCGCATCGGAAATTCTGGCCAATGATATTATTCAACAATGGAAGGTATTTTCCAGGGCCGATTGGGACCCAAAAACCGGTATCGGTATTATCATTCCAAAGGTAATTTTAAATCATACCCCAACGGTTTCAACCATTCCCATCGGCAGCGACGCCCAGTTGCAGCAGGTGAGCGACGAACGGAATCTCGCGTTGAATCCGAATGATATTCCAACGATCCGAAAATATTTTTTAGACCGGGATGTCCGCACCCAGCGGCGGAAAGTCGGGCTCGCCGATCCCACCGATATTGAACTGGAATATATTTCCCAGGCCAGAAGCGATCATTGCAACCATAATACGTTCAGGGGGTTGTTTCGTTATTCGGATGTAAAGACAGGTGAAACAACCATTGTAGACAATCTTTTTAAAACCTGCATCGAGGCACCCACCCTGGCGCTGAAGGACCGGAAGCCGTGGGTCATATCCGTACTGTGGGATAATGCCGGGGCGGGCTTGTTTGATGACGATCATTATTATGTCATCACCGGTGAAACCCATAATTCGCCCTCCAACATGGAGGCCTATGGCGGTGCCATCACCGGTATCGTCGGCGTTTACCGGGATCCTCTGGGAACGGGAAAAGGATCGAAACTGGTAATGGGCGGATACGGATTTTGCGTGGGGCCCAGGGACTATGACGGGGATTTGAAACCGCGCCTGTCCCCCCGCCGGCTCTTAGACGGCGTGATCGAGGGGGTCCGGGACGGAGGAAATAAGAGCGGCATTCCCACCACATTCGGACAGGTCCTGTTTCATCCCGGATATATGGGAAAATGCCTTGTATTCGTAACGGCCGTCGGTATTATGCCGGCCAGGATCAACGGACAGCCGGCGGAAGAGAAAAAAACATCTCCCGGGGATTTGATTCTGATGTGCGGGGGAAGGGTGGGAAAGGACGGTATTCACGGCGTCACCGCATCCTCCGAAGTCTATTCCGAACATACGCCTGCAGGACATGTCCAGATCGGTGATCCGTATACGCAAAAGAAAATGCATGATTTTCTTTTGGAGGCCAGGGACCGGGGATTGATCCGGTTCATTACGGACAACGGCGGTGGTGGATTGTCTTCATCCATTGGTGAATCCGCCATGCATTCCAATGGATGCGAAGTATGGCTCGACAAGGTGCCGTTGAAATACGAAGGCCTGGATCAATGGGAAATCTGGGTTTCGGAATCCCAGGAGCGCATGACGGTGGGGATTCATCCGGGCCATCTGGAAGAGTTTTTAAAGTTATCGCAACAACATGGCGTGGAAAGCACGGTCATCGGAAAGTATACCGACTCGGGAAAGATTCATATTACCTACAACGGAAAGACCTGCGCTTATGTGGACCTGGACCTGATGACCAAAGGATTCCCTCAGTGGGAATTTGATGCCGAGTGGATTCCTCCGGAAATGCGGGGCCTGAATGAACCGGTCATCAAAGAGCCCGCAGATTATTCCCGATTGCTGACGGACATGTTGTCCCGCGCCAATATCGCATCAAAGGAGTGGATCTGCCGCCAGTACGATCATGAAGTGCAGGGCACCAGCGTCATCAAACCATTGGTGGGGAAAAACCGCGACGTGCCCGGAGACGCCGCGGTCATCCGCCCGGTGCTTACTTCGGAAAAAGGACTTGCCTTTTCCCAGGCCCTGCTCCCCCATTATTCGGCCATAGATGCCTATCATATGACGGCCTGCACCATCGACGAAGCGGTTCGAAGGATTATTTCGGTGGGAGGAGACCCGGACCATATCGGCGGGGTCGACAACTTCTGCTGGCCCAATATCGCCTACCATTCTGAAGAAAATCCCGACGGAAAGCACAAGGCCGCTCAACTCGTCCGTGCATGCCGGGCGTTAAAAGACATGTGCATGGCCTATGGGATCCCCCTTTTATCCGGGAAGGACAGCATGTATGTGGATGGATACCTCACCGGTCGATACAGGGAGTCCCATAAGGTGTCGGCATTGGAAACCATGCAGTTTTCAACCATCGGGGTGATCGACGACATCTCCAGATGTGTTACCATGGATGGGAAAATTCCCGGGGACCGTATTTACGTGCTGGGCGAGACCAGAAACGAGCTGGGTGCGTCCGAATACTACGACATGTACGGCTATGTGGGCAAAAACGTTCCGGAAGTGCATGCACGGAAATTCATACCTTTATATAGGGCACTGGCGCTATCTGTTAAAACAGAACTGGTAGCGTCGGTTCACGGAATTTATCGGGGGGGATTGGGGGTCCATCTTGCCCTGGTGGCCATGGCCGGAAATCTCGGCGCCGCAGTTGAATTAAACCGGGTGCCTGTTAGCGATTTGAGGCGAAGTGACACGATCCTTTTCAGTGAATCCGCCGGAAGATTTATTGTAACGGTGGCACCGGACAATTCCGATGAATTTGAAGAATTGTTTAAAGACTTGCCCTGTCGCTGCGTAGGAACACTGACGCAGGAACCGATGTTTTGTATTAAGGGCATCAACGGCGGGGAATTGATGAATTTGCACATCAGTACATTGAAGGCGGCTTGGAAGAAACCTTTTGGAGAGTTGATATGACGATGGCGGTTAAAACCCTGGTGCTCACCGGATACGGATTGAACTGCGACTACGAAACCGCTTATGCGGCAGAACTGGCCGGTTCCGTCGCCACCCGGGTCCATATCAATTCCCTCATCGACGGGCAGATCCGGTTGGCGGATTTCCATATCCTGGTTTTTGTGGGAGGGTTCAGCTGGGGCGACGATCACGGCGCCGGGGTTATCCAGGCGGTCCGGATGAAAACCCACCTGGGAGACCAGTTGGTCGAATTTATTGAAAGCGGCAATCTTGTTCTGGGGATCTGCAATGGCTTCCAGACCCTGGTGAATATCGGCCTTCTGCCCGGCTTCAACCATGACTATCAACAGCGCTCCGTTTCCCTGACGTTCAACGATTGTGGAAATTTCCGGGATGACTGGGTCTTTTTAAAGGTCAACCCATCTTCGCCGTGCGTGTTCACCCGGAATATGGATTTTCTGGAATTTCCCGTCAGGCACGGGGAGGGCAAGTTTGTGGGAGACGATAAAACCATTCAAAGACTCATTGATCATCAGCAGGTGGTACTTCAATATGCAAAACCGGACGGAAGTCCGGCAAACGGACAATTTCCTGAAAACCCGAACGGTTCTGTTTCAGACATTGCCGGCATCTGCGATCCAACAGGGCGTGTATTCGGTCTGATGCCCCACCCGGAAGCCTACAATCATTTTACCAACCATCCGGATTGGACCCGGGACCGGGAAATTCTCAGGCGAAAGGGACAACAACCGGCAAAAAGTCCTGCTCCTGGTATCCGTATATTTCAAAATGGTGTTGAGTACGTCCGTTCTTCATGATTCCGGGGAATGGGAACAAATCGCAACATAAGTTACAGGGAACCGCCGGGCAATATCCGTCAAATATCACGTCGCCCGAAACATGCTGCAGCATATCCCATACCACGTATAACAACAGCAAAAAAGCCGGCTTTTTGCATATATTCTTTTGTGGAAAAACAGCCTTTCCCCCCGGCCTTATTGAGAATAAAAACAAAGGCGATCTCTTAAAAAAATTAATAGTTATTAAAATTTTTAATAGGTATTTTCCCCTATAAACTTTCGCTACAACTACTCAAGAAACCCTAGCACCACATACCCGCATTAATATCCGTATTAAAAGCAATATAACTATTTGTAATTGAACAATAAAAAATAAGCTGCTGTATTTTTACGTTTTTTACGGTCTTTTTTTTATATATCGGCATAAATATTGCTGTATATTTATAATAAATAATTTTTTTGTTCCCGGCCGAGGTTGGAAACATGGGTCCTGAAACCGTTTATGAACATTCGACGATAAAGGCAATGATGGGTAAAATCAATATGCTCAAAGGGTTTTCTTTGATTGAGGTAATGGTTGTTATCGCCGTTGTCAGTATTTTGGCCATGGTGTCTGTCCCGAATTTTTTAAGGTACGTTCCGAACTGGCGGGTGAAAAATGCGGCCATGGATCTTTACGGCAATCTCCGGCTGGCAAGAATTACGGCGATAAAGGAAAGGAGCAACTGCACCGTGACATTTTCAGAAGGTCCGGATCAGTATACGGTGAGCTGCAACAACAGGACCGTTTCATTGGAAGATTATAAAAGCGGTGTCAGGTTTGATAACCTGGGCGTGGAACAAATGGTGTTTCACCCGAATGGAATAGTGGATTCTACACCTGACGATGAACAGGAGATAGACTTGACCAACAGTGGACAAACAAGACACTACAAGGTCAGGGTACTTGTTTCTGGTGTAATTGAAATTGAAAGGGAATAGGAGTGATAGGGGTTATGAATTATCCGAAAAGAAGAAGGGGATTTCCGGCATCAGCTCCTGGATTTACACTGGTTGAGCTGGTGGTGACCATGGCCATTGTCGGACTGGTTATGGCAGGGATTTTAGCCACCTTCGCTTCCCAGGAAAGGATTCACAAAGTCCAGGAGGAAACCGCCTTGACCCAGCAGAATCTGCGGGGCGTGATGTACATGTTGAAAAAGGAAATTCGCATGGCAGGATATGATGCGGAGCGAAACGACGATAGAAATTTCGGAATCACCGATATCCGGTTCAGGGATACCTCGGATAATATTGACAATACCTTGCGGTACAGCTCCATCACCTTTACCGCCGCCGATTATGACGGCAACGGGCCAAAGGCCTTTAAATACACCATATTCGATCAAGATGGAGACGGCAAGCTGGAGTTGTCCCGACAGTTTTATGAAGATGGGGGGAACGACAACGAAACAGCGGAACAGAACGTCATCAACCCGCCCGGTTCCATTCCTGCAGGAGAATGGGGACGAATCCTCATGGCGAAAAACATCGAAGCCTTCGGCATTGCATATGCCGTTGACGGCAACCAGGACGGAGATCTGGACGTAGGCCCGGGCAACAACATCATCTGGGCCATTGATTCGGACAACGACAACCAGTTGGATTTGAACATTGACATCAACGGCGACGGAACAATCGACACCGCGGATGATACGGACGATAACAACATCATCAACGCCGCGGATGATACGAGCGGGAATGCGACGATTAATCCTGAAATCCCGCTGGACAGGATCCGTGCCGTCCGAATATGGGTGCTGGGCAAGAACGAGGAACCGGACGGGGATTACGAAGAAAGCGGTGTTTACGTGGTTGGGAACCGAATCGTGGAAACCAACGATCACTATCGGCGCAGAATGCTTTCTTCCGTGGTCAGATGCCGAAACATGGGATTGTAACAATCCGATGAAAATGACAGGGCATGATTTGTAATGAAAAAGAAAATGTTATTCAACAGGTGCAAAAAACAGGCGGGATTTACACTGCTTGAGGCCGTGCTCGGCACATTTATACTGACTGTCGGCTTGCTGGCCGTTGCCGGTCTTCTGTCAACAGCTGTCAGAAACAACAGCGGTGCCAGGGCCGTGACCGAGGGCTCGACGATCGCCGCGGACCAGATGGAGTATCTGATATCTTTACCGGGATGGTCATCAACAAGACCCGAGCATGCCGATCTTACGGCCGGCAGTCACCAGATAACCACGCCGGACGGATATACGGTTGACTGGGATGTTGCGGACAGCGGTCCTCAAACACCGGACCCTGATGATCCGAGCCAGAATACCGTATCATATAAAACCATCACCGTTACGGTAACTGACGGCTGGCTGGGTATTTTCGGAACCCGGAATTCGGTAACGCTGAACTTCATAAAAGGTAGGGATTTATAACAAGATGACGTTAAAATGTTCTCAACCTAACGAAAATGCCATGTACCATACCATTCAGTATGAAGGTGTGCGGATGAAGAGGGATAAAAAAACGGACAAAGCAAAGGCCGGATTGGCCGGAGAAAGCGGGTCTATAATGGTCGTTTCGTTATTGATCCTGGTCATCGCATCCATCATCGGGGTCATATCGTTAAACTTCTCCACTATTGAGACGAAGCTGGCCTCTTCGGACCGCATAGAAAAGGAAAATTTTTACCTTGCAGAGGGTGCGGCAATGGAAGCTGCACAGCGGGTCGAGAATGACACCCCGGCCAATCTGAAGAACAGGGTTTGGGATTACCTGAACGACGCTGTTGACTTTTCCGATCCGGGCCAATGGACGGATCAGCAATCCGATTTGTCCTCGGATATTAATGCCACTTATGCCGCCGCCGACATGGGTATTGCCCAGGGCAGTTCACTGGATATGAGCAATGAAACCCAACTGCATTGTTTCAAAATATTCGGCCGGCATGTTTCACAGGGGTACGAGGAGTTGATCGAGATTGAATACAGAAGACGGTTTTAACGAGGAGAAGCTATGAAGCCGAAAGGGAAAAAAGAATCGGAAATTTCAGGTGTGATGGGGAAACGAATCTTAAAAGTACTGTTTTTAATGGTTTTTTTTCTTCTCAGCAACCTCTGTTTTATAAATTTGGCATTTGCTGTCGGCACCGTGTATGTTGAAATCAGTCCTGACGAGGCAATCCAGGCCGGCGCACAATGGGAGATCAGACAGTGTTATTTCCACCAAGGGGATGTCTGTCTGTTTGGGGGGAGGTGGCGTGGGCCGTATGATTCGGGAACGGCCTTGAGCAAAAGAGATGGCAGGTGGTATGAAATCCGTGTAACAATTGATATACCAGGATATACTACCCCGTCAAACGCCTTGATTTACCTTTCGGGAAACGAATTCGAGACAGTATACATGGACTACATTCCCACGGGAACGACGACAACGACAACGACAACGACAACGACCACCACCACCACAACGACAACGACGACAACGACAACGACAACGACAACGACCACCACCACCACCACAAGTACGACCACCACCACCACCACGACAACAACCACCACCATCTCGACCACCACAACCACGATTCCGGGTACGCCCTGCATGGAAATTTCGGAAACCCCCCTTGAATCCCAATTCCAGGCGGCACCGGCCACAATTATATTTGTCCTGGATGATTCGCTGAGCATGAAAATGGATATTCTGGTGGAAAACAGTACATATAACGGCACATACCAGTATGGCAGCACCAATTATGCCTATGTCTTTGACCCGGGAGGAAACGAGAACTTTTACGGTATCACCACCACGCCCCCATACCGTTACTGGAAAACGCAATGGCATGAAATCAACCGGTCTTATTATAATCCCCGGGTTCAATATCGTCCCTGGCCGGGCAAGAATGACGCCAGCACTACCAACCCCTTAAGAGATCCGGTCATATCAACCGGCACGTTTAACCTGAATGATACGTATAATTCCAGTTACGGCGTCATCATCAAAAACGCCCATTATTACATAAGAGACGACAACGGAAATATTTATCTCGTCAATTTTAACAGCGGCTTGCGGCAGTATTACCTCTTTACGGACAGTGACGGCGATGACATGATTGATTTGGGAGAATTTACGTCTCTCGGATCCAAACCCGATTCGCTTGCCGACATCATTCCGGATACCGATTCCGAAGATCTCCAGAATTTCGCCAACTGGTTTTCGTATTATCGTCGCCGGGAACAGGCGGCCAAGAATGCGGTATCCCGTGCCATAAGGGGGCTTGACGGCGTGAGAGTGGGATATCAGTATATCAGCCAGTACGCTTCAACCGGTTTGAGTGTCACCCCAAAATTTGTGCAAGTCAATGTCGACGGTGTTCTCCAGGATGAAACGGATGTCCTGTTGGATGCACTCTATGCCATTGATTCCCAGTCGCCCGTCGGCACAACGTTGCGAGGGGGGCTGAAGCGGGCGGGTGAATATCTTAAATCCGGTGCACCGTATTATCCGGCGGACAACGGCGGCGAATGTCAGCAGTCATTTGCCATCGTGGTAACGGACGGCTACTGGAACGACTATGATTCAAGCTTTATCAGCAGTACCGATTATGATGGGGACGGGCATTCCAAGACCCTGGCGGATGTCGCTTATTATTACTATGATATCGACCTTATCAGTACCCTGGCCGACCTGGTCCCCACCAACTCGAACGATTCGAACAATCGGCAGCACATGGTGACATATGGTCTGGCTTTCGGTGTAAAAGGAACGCTGAACCAGGATACGATTCCTTCCTCCTGGCCCGTGATCGAGCCGGACGAGCCGACAACCATCGATGACCTGTGGCATGCGACGATAAACGGGAAAGGTGAATTTTTAAACGCATCCAGCCCGGATGAATTGACCGTCGCCCTTCAATTGCTCATACAGAATATTGAAAACCGGCTCGGGTCCGGTGCATCCGTGTCGATCAACGGGGAAAAGATCTTTGATGCGTCGAAGATATATCAGTCGAGCTACAGCTCCGACGGCTGGACCGGGGATGTTCGGGCCTATTCCATCGATTCCGAAGGAAACGTCAACAAGGGAAGTGACGTCTATATCTGGTCCGCGAGGGGAAAGCTGGAATCCAAAGACTGGGATACCGGCAGGAGAATCGCTACGTTTAACGGATCAACAGGTATCGCCTTCCGGTACACCAGTTTGTCCGACGTTCAGAAAGCCCAGTTGCCCGAGGACAAGGTGAACTACATCCGCGGGGACGATTCCAATGAACAGAATTCAGGCGGAATCTTCAGGGATCGGAGTTATAAACTGGGTGATATCGTGCATTCCATTCCGGTTTTCTACGAGGATTATCTTTACGTGGGGGCAAACGACGGAATGCTCCATGCGTTAGATGCGTTTGACGGTGAAGAGATTTTCGCCTATGTACCGAACCTGGTCTTTTCCAATCTGGGCGAGTTGACCGCTCCCAGTTATACCCACAAGTATTATGTGGACAATTCACCGTTCGTTCGGAGCATCGGATCGACTACCCTTCTTGTAAGCGGCCTGGGCCGGGGGGGGAAAGGATACTTCTGCCTGGACGTCACCAATACCGAAACCAACACCGAAGATAACGCGGATTCATGGGTAAAGTGGGAGTATCCGGATTTATCCACACCGGATGAGGAGAAAAACGACCTGGGATACAGCTTCAGCCGGGCGACCATCGTCAACTCCAATGCCGGCTGGGTGGTCATTTTCGGAAACGGATACGCCAGTCCCAATGGAAACGCGGTCCTCTTTGTTTTGGATGCGGCCACCGGCACGAAACTGGCCCAGATCGATACCGGCGTCGGGGAATGCAACGGCCTTTCCACTCCGGCGGTCGTGGACGTGGATAATGATTATATTGTGGATTATGTTTATGCAGGGGATCTTAAAGGCAACCTGTGGAAATTTGATTTAACCGGCAGCACGGCAGCATCGTGGGAGGTCGCCTACAAGGACGGTACCACGCCCAAGCCCCTGTTCCAGGCGAAGAACGCCGCCGGAATTCCTCAGCCCATTACAGCCAAACCCGACGTCATGCGGTACTGCGACCCTGAAAAGCCCGGATACCTGGTGTTTTTCGGTACCGGTAAGCACCTGGCCAATTCGGATCTGACCAATACCGATACCCAGACGATATACGGTATATGGGATTACGGAGATGATTCGGACAACGCGGAGTACCTGGGTTCGTTTGAACGCCCGGGCTTGTCCAACATGCCCGGTGTTACGCTGCTGGAGCAAACCGAGGTGGCGGCGGTGATCAATCCCAATGCATCGAACGATTTCGAGCTGCGGGTATTGTCCGACAACAGGGGGGTCTGGTTGACGGAAGAGGATGAGACGCCGGACGAACAACCGAATCCCACGGTTTATGCAGGGTGGTATTTTGATTTGCCGGACACCTATGAAAAGGTGATAAGGGATGTCATCGTCAGAGACCTCAAACTCATCGCGGTATCATTTATTCCCATCGATTCCCCCTGTTCGGCCGGCGGTGAGTCCCATCTCCATGAAATGAATGCCTGCTATGGCGGCCGACTGGATAATGCCCAGTTCGACATCAGCGGGGACGGGTATATTGACGACAACGACTTGATCAACATCACAGTGGAAGTGCCGGATCCGGAAAACCCGGGACAGACCATCATCGAGACCATATCGGTTGCACCGACGGCCATAAAGTACCCCGCCATGATTTATGAACCGGTGATCATCGCGATAAGCGGAGATCGCGAAGTCAAATACTCAAGCGATTCCACAGGGGGCATCCGGGTGCTCCGGGAAAAGCAGGAAAAAAGAGGGGTATATAACTGGCGGGAAATCGATTAACGCGCCTGTGACAAAGGAGAACAAATGAAACGGGATTTAAAATATACGGTATTTCGTGCAAGTATGACCATTTTGCTCATTTCGATACTTCTGTGGACGTTTCCTGCATGGGCTGGTGAAGGAGAAAACACGGCTTCCATTAGTCCCATCAATCCACCGGTTGAATTCCAGCCTTTTCACGCGGTTGACCCGGAATCCATACAGAGGGGCACCTTAAACGCCATTGATAAGGAAGGTGTGATGATTGACGGGACGTACAAGCGATTTTCCAAGTCGGTCTCGTTTCTTTCCTACGAAGGTAAGCCCATGGGAAAATCCAGGTTCGTTCCCGGCATGCCGGTGGGGTTTCGCGTAAATCCCGTAGGAGAAGTCATCGGGCTCTGGGATCTTCGGCCGGAGATGTTGTTAATTCCCTGAAAATCCGGAAAATAGTCAATGGTGTTTAATGCCGGGGCAGATGATAGGTACATGTCTTATAAGCGAGTTGAAAAGGAAAGAACAGCTATGAAAACAAGATGGGTTTTGATCGTATTGGCGGTGTTGTTTTTTTGCGCACCGGTACAGGGCGGACTTTACAAATACAGGGATGAAAACGGCGTGCTCCGGTTTACCGATGATATTTCCAGGGTACCGCCGGATCAACGATCGGATGTGGAGGCCTATGAAGAGGTCGTATCAGAGGAGATCAAATCGGTTGATAACTTTGAAATTGGCACGGGCCTGGATGATATGGAAGCCGATGCCGGTTTCGAGACGGAGGAATCCGGAGATTTGGCAGAGCTGAGGAAGATGAATGAAGAGAAAAAGCAAATTGACAGGGAATACGCCCAGTTGGTCAGGGAAAAGGAAGAACTGGTCAGGATGAAGAAAGACATTAAAACACAAGATGAATTGAGGACATACAATGAGAAAATCGTTGATTTGAATGATCGGATTTTTAAATATGAAGTTCGGCGGAAGGCGTTTGCAAAAGAAGTGGAAGCATTTAACAAAAAGATGGGACAATAACCGATCCGGAGAAAGACGCCGAAAAAAAATATATGACGCTTAGAATAAGAACGATAATTTTAATCGGCCTGATTTTTTTAATGGCGGCGGTATTTTTTGCAGTAAACTTTAAAAAAATAATATTAGAGAGTTTTATCCGGCTTGAAAAGCAGGATATGATTATTGATTTAAATCGCGCCATAAGTTTTTTGGATTCAAAAATAGAAGCACTGAACCTTATAAATTCGGACTGGTCCGGGTGGGATTATACGTATGAATTTATTAACGAAATCAACCCGGAGTATATAAAATCCAACCTGGTTAACGGAACGTTCGTCAATCTGGGTTTGAACCTGATGGTGTTTCTTAATGCTTCGGGGGAGATTGTCTACGGAAACGGATTTGACTTGGTGAGAGAGGAGAAAACCCCCATACCTGAAGGATTTGTTGAGTATGTCGAGGAAAATCCTTCTCTGGTAAAATTTTCAGACACGGGCGACTCGATAAAAGGCATCCTCATGTTGCCGCGGCATGTCATGATGGTATCCTCCCGTCCCATTCTGACCAGTGAAGACAAAGGCCCGATCCGGGGTACGCTGGTTATGGGACGGCACCTGGATAAGAAAGAGATCGATCAATACGCCCGGATACTCCATTTGAAGGTGTCTTTAGTGGATGTAAGGGGACTGCCGGAAATCGCCCATGTGATACAGGATACAAACGAATTTGTCGTACGAACATCGGATAATGATGCCGTGATCGGGTACGGGCTGATAAGGGATGTTTTCAATGCGCCTGCAGTGGCGATAAAGATCGTAAAAAACCGGGATGTATATGGTATCGGTATCGCCGCCTTAAAGAATATCGGGGCGTGGATGACGGCTTTTGGGGTATTTTTTTTCATTGTTCTGATCGTATTGCTGGACAAACTGGTTTTGACGAGAATACGGAACTTAAAAGCCGATGTGAACAGAATTATTAACACCGGGGATATTTCAGGACGCGTTACCGTTAAAGGAAAAGACGAATTGGCCGGTTTTGCCCGTTCCATCAATGAAATGTTGACGACGATTGAAAAATCCCAATTTTTACTCCAGGAGAGTGAAGAAAAATACAGAAAACTGTTTGAAACCTCGCCGGAGGTGGTTTTTACGATTTCAACGGCAGATAGAAAAATAACCTCTTTAAATTCGGCTTTTGAATCGGTTACCCAATGGTCCATAAAAGAATGGGTGGGAAGACCTTTTTTTGAGCTTCTTCTGCCCGAGGATATCCCGGCGGCCGAGAAGCAATACAACCTGACGCTTGAAGGAAAAGCAACCGGGCCATTTGAATCACGTATCATATCGAAAAACGGTGATATTCTGACCGGCGAGTTCATGGCCACTCCGGAGATAAAGGACGGGCAGATGACGAGCATTATCGGGTTTGCCAGAGATATCACATCCCGGAAAGAAATTGAAAACGAGCTGAAAAAGACGGCATTAAAGCTTAAAAACTTATCCAACCAACTGATCAATTTTCAGGAAATGGAAAGGCAGAGAATTGCGGATGAACTGCACGATCAGTTGGGACAGGACATGACGGTTTTGAAATTCGGGATCCGTAATGTCATGAAACAGATACCGGGTGATGACCATCTGAAAATTCGGCAAAGCATCGAGGAAATCCTGCCGTTAATCG
Source organism: uncultured Desulfobacteraceae bacterium (assembly GCA_964386565.1). GTDB lineage: Bacteria > Desulfobacterota > Desulfobacteria > Desulfobacterales > UBA5616 > CAYLRU01. The sequence goes on from CAYLRU010000030.1 coordinate 29,502, forward strand.
ACATGATCATCGAAAATATCCGAAGCCTTGCCAGGGATCTGAGCCCGTTGATATTACGCGAATTCGGCTTGAAGACGGCGCTTAACAGGCTGGTGGAAAATTTTACCCGGCTCGGGGGGTATGAATGCACTGTGGATATAGCGGAGATCGACGAGGTAATACCTGTTGAGAAACATATTTTACTCTACCGGATTATACAGGAATTACTGACCAACATTGCCAAGCATGCGAATGCATCCCGGCTGGTTGTCAAGGCGCTTAGGGAAAATAATCATGTCAGGATTTCCGTATCGGATAATGGAAACGGGTTTGATGTGGATGCGGTTCTGCAGCCTGAAATCAGGCATGCCGGTAATGGTATCGGATTGACCATTGTCGAGCAGCGGGTGGATTTGATCGGTGGAACCGTGGAAATTCAAAGTTCCAGGGACCGGGGAACAACGACAATAATAACAATACCGATTGAAAAAACAGGAGACGTCTAATGCAACCCTATCGCGTGATGATTGCCGATGACCATCTTTTGTTTTGCGAGGGGCTGAAGCGGATATTAGAGGACATACCGGGAATTGAGGTAGTCGGATCGGCCCATGATGGAATCGAACTGTTGGAGGCACTGAAAAAAGTGACGCCTGACCTGACGATCGTGGATATTTCCATGCCCAACCTCAGGGGGATCGAAGCAACATCGGAAATAAAGTCTTCTAATCCGGATATCAAGGTGCTGATTCTTACCATGCACAATGACAAGGAATACTTGTATCATGCATTGATGGCCGGCGCTGATGGATTTTTAATAAAGCAGGATGCAGATACGGTTTTGGCTACGGCGATTGATATGCTGAAGAAGGGGAAAACCTATATATCACCACAAATCGCGGGAGATTTCAGCGATGATTTGCGGCGATTTTTCAAGGGGGACCAACCGTTCAGCAACGACTCCCTGACAGTAAGGGAAAAAGAGATCATAAAGCTTATTTCAGAGGGTAAAACAAACGCCGAAATTTCCGATATGCTCTATATCAGCAAAAGAACCGTTGAAAATCATCGCGCAAATCTCATGCGCAAATTAAACTTTAAAAACAGCGCAGATCTCATAAAATACGCTGTACGGAAAGGATACACGTCGATAAGTCCTTAGAAGCAGCTCCCTTCATGTTTTCCGCTTTTATGTCTTCATATCCCATGCCCGCACATTGCCGTCCGGCATTAAATTGGCGATAACCGTAAAAAAGAGACCGGCATCATTCTGACAATCTGAAGCGCAACAGCCGGCTTCCCTTGCCACAAGCGGGACGATCATATTACCTTTATAACATACCGTTATAACAAAAAAATATCATATAAAACCTATATAATATATCAATTATGGTAACCACTTACCGAAAAGTATCAATTTAAAACTAAAATTATTGATTTTATATATTAAAATATATATAATGGATAAAAAACCGTATATTTTTGCTGTTAAATAGTATTTAATTCTTATATATATTTAAACACTGATAACTATATTACAATACATGATCGGAAAAAACCGGCATAAATTATGTTGATTAATAATAATATACTGAAATAATGTTAAATATAATTTTTTTTGATATTTTGGTCAATGGGTATCAGAACTTTCACCGGAATGTAAAGATGTGGGTGTACAGAAAAAAATACAAGGTCTCCCCTGGTTTTTCAGCATTGGAACTTATCGTAGCGGTTGCCATTTTGGCCGTACTGACCGCCGTGGCAATCCCCAACATTCTGAATTATCTTCCCAAATCCCGATTAAACGGTGCAGCCCGGGTAATTGCCGGGGATTTGGCAGCCGCGAGGATGGCCGCGGTAAAGCAGAATTGCAGGGCCGCCGTCATGTTCATGAGCAATGGCCACTCATATTATATATGGGTGGATGAGGATAACGACAACACGCAGGATGACGGAGAGATGAAGACCCGGGACCTGTATCCTCAATTCCATGACGTGGTTTATGATCCTGACGAATCAACTGCTCTCAGAATCGGTTTTAATTCCCGCGGCACTGGAAGCGGCATTGGAACCTTTGAGATAAAAAATGCCAGCGGTTCAAAAAGGATCGTGGTGAACCTGGCCGGCCGGATCAAGATCAGATGACGAAAACACGGGGGCAACATGCATCGAAAAACTGATTTAAACCAGAAAACCTATTGCAATTACAATAAAAAATACGGATTTACCCTGCTGGAGGTTCTTATCGCCATGATCATCCTCAGCATTGGCCTGTTGGGAATGGCCGGGTTGTTGATCGGGACTGTCAACACGGATAAGATCAGCCAGGATATGTCCGTTGCAACGGTGCTGGCCAAAACAAAAATGGAAGAGTTGCGGAGACTGGCCTACACCGGTTTGCAAGGCCGGGCATCCCTGGATACGGAAGACTATGGATCCATCACGAATTATCCCCGGTTCAAGCGCGTAACCGCGCTTTCTCCCGTTTCAGGTGTCCCGGGCCTGTATGCCGCCACGGTCACCGTATCCTGGGGGTGGCTGGGTATCCATTCCGTGGAGCAGAAAACCATTCTGGCGGGGGAATAAGGAAATGAAGATGCGCCCGGGTCAAAAACAAGACGGACTATCACTGCTTGAGATGGTTATCGCCATGGCCATCAGCCTTATCATTCTTGCCGCCATATCAACGACATTTATCGCCCAACGAAGAGTATATGATACCCAGGAGCAGAAGATCGAAATGATCCAGACGGCAAGGGCGGCCCTGGATATGATATCCCGGGAGATCATGATGGCCGGCTATGATCCCACCGGCAATTTGCAGCGTGAGAATGATACCGCATCCGATTATACCGGGATCGTATATCATGCTGATAAACTTGAGATCCGTGCGGATCTTGACGGAGACGGCATCATCGTAAAAAACGACTCTGCCGACCCGACTGATCCGGAGACCTGGGAATATGATGATGACGGACCGGATAACGGGGCCAATGAAAGAATTGTGTACAAACTGGAAGGTGATCTGCTCAGGCGAAAAACAAAAGCAGGTTTTTTCCAGCCGTTTGCCGAAAATATCAAGGAATTCAGCATCCGGTATTTAGACGGCAATGTTTCAGATACGACGGATTCTTCTTCAATCCGGCAGGTGGAAATCACCGTTGAAGTAAAAACGGAAGAACCTGCAATGGGCAGCGGTTTCAGGACGGAGAAGCTCGTATCCGTAGTTGAAGTGCGAAACATGGGGCTGGAGCCGCCTTCTTCTCCAGGCGGAGCCGGATCCACTACGACATCATCATCAACAACAACGAGCACAACCACGACGACCACATCGACCAGCGCTACTTCATCAACGACAAGTTCGTCAACCAGCACGACAACGAGCACGACTACGACGACAGTTCCCGGCTGCGTGTTGAATGTTAATTTACAGGCATGTAAGCCGGATGGAAGTAATAAACATGTTTATGGTCATGCAACAGTTACAAACAGCCTGACAGGTGATCCCGTAACAGGTGCTGTCGTAAAATTATACGTTGATGATATTGATCAGGGAGAAATGGATGATTTGGGGAATGGGGAATATGGCGGAAATGAAAATGTTTGTTTAGGTAATGCTTTTGAATCTAGTGATATATATGGCACCAACTGGAGCGGTTCAGCAAAAGCAACAGCGGAAAAGCCGGGATGCACAACAGGAGAAAGTGACCCTGAACCGGTTCCATGAGAAAAGGATTATGTGTTAAGCAAAAAAGGCAAATGGAAGCAAATAATGGTATTTCAACGAGTTTTTGGAAATGAAAATGGTGCCGTTTTGGTTACCGGCCTGATGTTCCTGGCCCTTCTGACGATTTTAGGGAGTTCTGCATATTTTATTTCGATCACGGAAGTCCGAATCAGTGCAAATTACAAATATTCGGAAGAGGCGTTTAACCAGGCAGAGGCCGGGGTGCAGTACGGGATCGGCATTATTCAGAAAGGGTTGGAAGCAGATTCCTTTTCACTACCGACCTCCATGGGAAGCGCCGGTACCGTTGCATTGCCGTCTTCATCCCACGCCGACTTCTCGTTTTTACTGTCAAGCCTGGAAAAGACGGGAAACAATGCGTACAGGTTCACCAGCACCGGCAACGGACCCCAGGGTGCAACAGCGGAAATTGTTGTGACATTTAAAATGGGGCCTGCAATCAGTCTCGGGGCCTTTGGAGATGAGTTGGTTGATTCCAAATCATTTGCTCAGTATTATAGCTACGACAGTTCTACTCTTTCCAACCCGACACCAGGCGACTCAACAGGGCAGGCCGATGTGGGCTCGAATGGTGACATTTCCCTGTATAATCATACAATAGTGGATGGTGATGTGGTATGCCGGCCCGGACATTATACAGAACACGGAAGTCCCGGGCCCGTAATCACCGGTGAAACAGAACTGTGGGATGGCCCTGTTGATCCGGATCCGTTAGGGGTTACGGATCCGTCTTATAAAGCTGAATTCGATTTTTACAGGGAAATTGTGAATACCAAAGACGAAAACAATGGAGGACTCGGAAACACAACTGACAAGTTGGTGGTTGCAGGAACGACTGTCACTATAGAAGCAGGCACTTATTTCTTTACCGGTGTGGAAATAAAAAAACAGTCAGGCAATGACGGCATCCTGAATATTGATGCTTCAAGCGGCCCGGTTGTAATATACATAGAGGGGTCGCTTGTCCAGGGTAGTTCATGCGAATTAAATATTCTCAACACGAGCTTGACAAACGATGTGACGATAAAATTAACCGAAGATCCTGCAAATCCCCTGTCATCTGCTGATAAAATCATTGATTTGAGAAATGGAGCCGGTTTAAATGAGAATGGTCCCCCAACCGGTTTTAGCATTATGACGGACTCAGATGCAAAAACCGAGTTCCATAGCAAATCCGATATTAATGGTTTGGTATATGTTCCGAATTCAGCAATAATAATGCATAATACCAATACCGTGCATGGGGCGATATGGGGAAATGAAATCTATGGAAAAAACGATTCAATATTATACTATGATACGGATTTGAGAAACAAGTATCTGAGTAATGATGTAAAAATGACATCCTGGCAGCAGGTCCTTAAATAAATTTTTTAAAAAAACTGAATTGGCTACGATCAAATCTGACACATAATAGTTGTGTTAAATGGTAGTCACAGCTATCCTTTTTGAAGAAACCAAACCAAAAGAACTAGAAGAGATAGTTGTCAGATCAGATCGTAGTCATTATACTTTAATTTATTGCCGGGTTGATAATAGAATTTCTAAGCTGCCTGTGCGGCAGTGAACATAGGGATGGAATTTGGGTTAAGGGTGGGTGATTTCTAAGCTGCCTGTGCGGCAGTGAACTGCGATAAGAGATATGCTTGCTCCGATGAGAATTTCTAAGCTGCCTGTGCGGCAGTGAACCTTAAAGCGTCCTTACCCGACAAACGCGAAAATTTCTAAGCTGCCTGTGCGGCAGTGAACGCGGACAGCCAAACTGTTCCACCAAAAGATATTTTCTAAGCTGCCTGTGCGGCAGTGAACTTTAGCATGAAGAATTTGCTCAGCGCCGTTAATTTCTAAGCTGCCTGTGCGGCAGTGAACGACTTGACCTTCTTGTCCAGCACCGATGTCACTTTCTAAGCTGCCTGTGCGGCAGTGAACTATTGATTGAACTTTATCAGGCAAAATGCCCTTTTCTAAGCTGCCTGTGCGGCAGTGAACTAGTAAAGCCTGAAAGATGAAGCCGGCTTGCCTTTCTAAGCTGCCTGTGCGGCAGTGAACCCAAAGATTCCAGTCCCCATATATGTATGGCTTTTCTAAGCTGCCTGTGCGGCAGTGAACTCCCGAATTATTTACATCAGATAAATCCGATATTTCTAAGCTGCCTGTGCGGCAGTGAACGGATTATGCGGATGAAACGCCAGGACCTCCGGTTTTCTAAGCTGCCTGTGCGGCAGTGAACTACTTTTGTTGGGACTGGCTTGCCATCGGAAATTTCTAAGCTGCCTGTGCGGCAGTGAACATTTAATCCGAGGTTGTTTGATTACCAGTTGTTTTCTAAGCTGCCTGTGCGGCAGTGAACCCCAACCCCGAGCGCAGCGGCGGCGTCTCCCTTTTCTAAGCTGCCTGTGCGGCAGTGAACAATCACCTCATTGATCCGCTTAATCCCTTCCCTTTCTAAGCTGCCTGTGCGGCAGTGAACTTGGACAATGCCTTCACCCGACTTTCCGGCAATTTCTAAGCTGCCTGTGCGGCAGTGAACGCTCATCCGCAGGATGCCGGCAAAATTTTTCATTTCTAAGCTGCCTGTGCGGCAGTGAACACGATAAAGAAGGCGCTTTCTTTTGTCGCATTTTTTCTAAGCTGCCTGTGCGGCAGTGAACGCTCATCCGCAGGATGCCGGCAAAATTTTTCATTTCTAAGCTGCCTGTGCGGCAGTGAACACGATAAAGAAGGCGCTTTCTTTTGTCGCATTTTTTCTAAGCTGCCTGTGCGGCAGTGAACTTTCCAGGTTATCGGACGTGATGCCGATAATCTTTCTAAGCTGCCTGTGCGGCAGTGAACCCGTACCGGTATGTTGGCTTGTGTTTTTGCCATTTCTAAGCTGCCTGTGCGGCAGTGAACATGTCGGTGACATATCCGTCAGTCTGCGACAGTTTCTAAGCTGCCTGTGCGGCAGTGAACATACATGAGGATTGTCAAGGGTTTTTGTTGTTTTTCTAAGCTGCCTGTGCGGCAGTGAACACTCAAAATCCTCGCTGGACCATTACGCCTGAATTTCTAAGCTGCCTGTGCGGCAGTGAACTCAATTCAAGATTATGTTTCAGCATTCCGTTAGTTTCTAAGCTGCCTGTGCGGCAGTGAACACACAAGGCTGAAGTTGTGAAAAACGCAATAATTTCTAAGCTGCCTGTGCGGCAGTGAACATTTCGCGCTTGATTATTTATACTTTCAATAATTTCTAAGCTGCCTGTGCGGCAGTGAACTCAACTCGTTGCGTTCGTCTCCGAATATTCTTTTTCTAAGCTGCCTGTGCGGCAGTGAACGACATGCCGCCGATGATCACCTCATCTCCGATTTTCTAAGCTGCCTGTGCGGCAGTGAACGACTTGGTGAAGTCCATGAATGAACAGGAAAGTTTCTAAGCTGCCTGTGCGGCAGTGAACCGCCATCTTCGGTATCCTCATTATCGGCTTCATTTCTAAGCTGCCTGTGCGGCAGTGAACTTTTCCTAAGCGACATACTTTTCTCCTGTTTTTTTCTAAGCTGCCTGTGCGGCAGTGAACTTTGGATACTTGATACGCTCGCTGCTATCAGTTTTCTAAGCTGCCTGTGCGGCAGTGAACATTTGATATGAGATTCTCGAGAAAAAAAAGTATTTCTAAGCTGCCTGTGCGGCAGTGAACATCATGAGACCACTTAAAATCAGCTTCCCCAGTTTCTAAGCTGCCTGTGCGGCAGTGAACCAAAAGGTATATCGGTTCGGATTGGTCGATAATTTCTAAGCTGCCTGTGCGGCAGTGAACTGAAATTAAATTCCCGTAAATGGTCGTATATCTTTCTAAGCTGCCTGTGCGGCAGTGAACAAAAAAGTGGACAGAGTGAAATTTTCCTTGATTTTCTAAGCTGCCTGTGCGGCAGTGAACTACAAGAATATGATTCCGAAGAACATCAACAATTTCTAAGCTGCCTGTGCGGCAGTGAACTCCATTCACCGAACCGCCCGAACGACGCATTTTTTCTAAGCTGCCTGTGCGGCAGTGAACTTTTCAAAGTTCTTAGCCTGACCGGA
>CAYLRU010000031.1:0-16397 GCA_964386565.1 uncultured Desulfobacteraceae bacterium
ATTATTGAAAATCGGATCGCCGCCTAATGCCATACACAACATTTGACAATAACTCCTGTTTATCGGCTATCGTTCTTTATATTTTTTAATCCACCCTGTCAAGGGATAAAGCGCCCTTTCCCGTGCCGCCCGCAGCCCGCCGTTTATCCGAATCAAACGTTTCCGACAAATAGATGAGAATTTGTACAAATCCGCTCAACAACTGCATTTATGAGGTCTTATGATTTTTCATGCAAGATTTAAGTCATGTCGGTAATCCCGCTATGGCGGGACTGGTTCAGAGCAGGGCCGGAACGATTTTCAAACCACAGGAACAGCGTGCTGTTTTAAAGGTTTCAAAAGAGCGAAAACGCAGCTCCCGGCCAAAAGGTGCCATTTCCGGATGGACATTAAGTAATAAGTTCTTGCGCATAGCAGATCATTTTAGTATCAGAGGCATGCAGATCACAGATCCAGAGACTTATATATAATAAAGGAAAAATATAAAATGGCAACTGTTACCCCATTTAGAGGTGTTGTGTATAACCCGGACATCATCCAGAACCCGGCCGATGTCTGCACGCCACCTTATGACGTCATCTCAGCAGAAGAACAGCAACAATTTTACGAGCGACACGAAAACAATATTATCCGCCTGATACTCGGAAAAACGTTTGCCACTGATACGGATTCGAACAACCCCCATACCCGGGCAGCGGACTATTTTAAAACATGGCTGGCCCGGCAGGTCCTGATCCAGGATGAAACACCCGCCATCTATCTCACAGCCGTTGAATTCATCACCGAAAGGCAATCCGTAACCCGTTACGGAATGATTGCCCGGGTAAAACTGGAACCTTTTGAAAAAAAAATTATCCTGCCCCATGAAAAAACATTTTCCAAGGTAAAATCAGAGCGCTTAAATCTGATGAAAACCTGCCATGTGAATCTCAGTCCCATCTTTGCCCTCTATCCTGATACGAACAACACCATATTAAACCGGCTCAAGGAACATGCCGGACAACGAAAGCCGGACACGGGTTTTACGGATTATAAGGGGTTAAAGCACTGCATGTGGCGAATAACCGATGGAGCCCTTCATCAATTTGTTGCGGATGCCATGTCGGATAAAACACTTTATATTGCAGACGGCCACCATCGATATGAAACCGCGCTGAATTATAAAAACTGGATCGCAGCGCAACACGCCGGCTTTTCAGGCGATCATCCGGCCAACTTCGTAATGATGTACATGTCCTGCATGGATGAACCGGGTTTGACCATTCTGCCGGCGCACCGGTTACTGAGCGGTTTGGATGATGCCGTCCTGTCCTCATTTATTCGGAATGCCGACAAATATTTCGAGATCACCGATTTCCCATACAGTGACGGAAACAAGGCGTCAGCCCGCTTAAAATTTCAGGCATCCCTGAAGGCCAACCATTCAGAAAAAACTATCGGCGTCTGCATAAAAAACAACCCGCATTATTATCTGCTGAAAACAAAACCCGGCATCATGGATTCACTTTTTTCCGATGAGCTGCCCGATTGTCTCATCACCCTTGACGTCACCTTATTAACCCATCTTGTTTTTATGAAACTGCTCGGGTTTGATACCCAACGTCTGGATAACGATAAGTTAATCCGCTACACCAGTGATACGGAAAAGGCCTTGGACGCCGTGGAAACGAATACGTGCGACGCAGCTTTCATCTTAAACCACACCAAGATCGAGCAGGTAAAGCAGGTAGCCGAAGAGGGACTGATCATGCCGAGAAAATCGACCTATTTTTATCCAAAAGTTATCACGGGGCAGGTAATGTATAAATTGTATTAACTGCCTGTTTTAAAACCTCGTCCAAGGTCCGACAGCGGCATTTCGGCTCGGCTCAAACATCTTCTGAACCTCGTCTGTATAGTTGCCGTCATCCTCATAAATATAAAGCGGCGGCGCAATCTCCATTTCCGGTCCACCGCCTTTTACGCCTTTGGCAATGACCATTTTTGCCTGATCGTTTTTGTATGAATGAACCATCCGGATCCATTTGGGTTCGAGTCCCCCTGCACGCATGTGGAAAATGAGATCCGCCGTCCGGATTGCCGGGTAAATCATGACAAGCCTTCCGGATACCTTCAATATCCGGACGGCAGTGGTGATGATATCGGTCAGGGTGGCCTTGATTTCATGACGGGCCACGGCTTTTTGGGGGTTTGGATTGAGTTTTCCCGAGTCAATCCGCCGGTAAGGAGGATTACAAACAACGACATCCACGAAAGATTCGACCATATCCCGGCTCAATGACTTAAGATCACATTGCAGAACCCTGATTTGGTTTTCCATTCGGTTTAATGAAATATTCCGGCGGGCAAGATGCGCCAGTTCTTCCTGGATCTCCACCCCCCATAAAAACACATCCGGATAGCAATAACCCAGCATCAATGGGATAATGCCGCAACCGGTTCCCAGATCAACCACCCGATCACCCGGTTTGAGGCGGATATGGCCGGCAAGCAACACCGCATCAATGGAAAAACGGTACCCCGAGCGTTGCTGCCAAACGGCCAGATCCCCGTTATAAAAGGTATCCTTGGTGTAATCCGGTGCATCATCAGCCATTTTCAACCGGTCCGATTCGATATTGAATATCTTCCAATACGGATTTGCCGAGAAGCGCATTGATTTTTTCGACGGTTTCCTTATTTGAAAACTGTAATTCCTGGAGCCAGACAGAACCCGCAACATTCACCACCAGTATCTTCCCCTTGAGTTCCACAGGTCTTGCATTTTTCGCCGTCAAAGGACCTGCGACATCTGTCCAGGCATTCCATATGTCAATGATTTGACCGGATCCGCTTTCCAAATCCCCCATCAATTTTTGCACGACTGACCCGATATGCTCAAATCGCGTATTCTTTTTCATCCTCATTTTAACACCCCGGCCCGAACAGACCTGTAACGTTAACCTTTAGCCTATAGAGCCTGCAGCCTTTTAATGACTATATCCGCAAACAGGAATTCAATCAAAGTTTTTTTTTACATCCTGCTGCGGTTCATTTGTTCTTGACTATAAATTCCTATTCCATTAAATATATAAAAAGATTTAGTATAATTCATCCCCCCCTTCGGCTTGGGAGATGAATGCTTTCGCTAATATTTTACCATTCCCTTTTTCATATGAAATCCGGATGCTTTCCAAACGCTTCGGTCGATGAAAACAGGGATGAAATGACGGGAAAAACAATGAACTGGGATTGGGACAAACTAAAAGAACAACAGAAGCGAAACCGCCCACCTTCTGGGCAGGCGCCGCCGCAAGTGGATGAATTGATTAATAAATTGAAGAAAATTAATTTTCCGGGCGGTACCGTCATTGTCCTTGTCGTTATCCTTTTTCTATTGGGATATTCCGCCTTCTACACGGTCGGCGTGGATGAGGTCGGTGTGGTTCAACGCTTCGGAAAATACATCAGGACCGCCCAGCCGGGATTGAATTTCAAACTGCCCGCCGGCATTGAAAAGGTGACCAAGGTCAAGGTGTTAAAGGTTTACAAGGAAGAATTCGGTTTCAGGACACTAACCGGCAGGGAACGTCCGACATTTTACGCTGAAACCGAAAACGCGAACGTATCGTTGATGCTCACCGGTGATTTGAACGTGGCCGTGGTTCCGTGGATCGTACAGTACCGCATTAAGGATCCATATAATTTCTTGTTCAAGGTCCATAATCCGACGATGCTGTTAAGAGACATGTCCGAGGCCGCCATGCGCCTGGTAATCGGAGACAGAAGCATCAATGAAGTGATCAGCAAAAGGGACGAGATTGCGGTTGAAGCCAAGCTGGTTCTCCAGAAGGAACTCGACAGCGCGGAAACCGGCATTAATATCGTTACCATTGAAATGAAAAAGACCAATGTCCCCGGTCCGGTTCAGCCATCCTTCAACGAAGTGAACCAGGCAACCCAGGAAAAAGAACAGACGATCTATCAGGCACGCGAAGACTATAACAAGGCCATACCGGCTGCCAAGGGCGAGGCTGAACGAACCATCAAGGCGGCGGAAGGTTATGCCCTGGACAGAGTTAACCGGGCAAAGGGTGACGCGGCGAGATTTACATTGTTGTATGAGGAATACAGCAAGGCCAGGGACGTCACCAAGCGAAGAATGTATCTTGAAATGATCAAGGACGTCTTCCCCAGGCTTGGTCAAAAATATATCATTGACGCGGAACAAAAAAACCTCTTACCCCTGCTTAACCTGGGACAACAACAAAACGGTACTGACAAATGAAATCAAAAGGAATTTATATAATTATTGCTGTTGCCGTAATTCTTTTAGTTTTTTATGCATCGGCATACGTGGTGGACGAAACCGAACAGGTGGTGGTCACCCAATTCGGCAAGGTGGTGGGTACACCCACAATCGAACCGGGATTGTACTTTAAGATCCCGATTATCCAAAACGTCACCTATTTCCCCAAAAACCTGCTCCAATGGGACGGCGACCCCGGGCAAATCCCGACCCTGGAAAAAACCTACATCTGGGTGGATACCTTTGCCAGGTGGAAAATCATCGATCCGGTGAAATTTTTCCAAACGGTAAACAACACGATCAGCGCCAAAGGAAGACTTGACGACATCATCGATCCGGCGGTCAGAAACTTCATCACCTCATACCGGCTGATTGAGACGGTGCGTAACTCCAACCGGGAACTGGATACATTTGAAATCGGAATGGATGATGAAAAGGCCAACCGCCCCACATTCAGCAGCGTTAAAACAGGCAGGGAAAAAATTACCGAGGGCATTTTAAAGCAGGCAAAACCCAAGCTGGAGCCCTTCGGCATCGAACTGGTGGATGTCAAAATCAAACGGGTTAATTACGTGGAGGCAGTCAGGACTTCCGTTTACGGCCGAATGATCGCCGAAAGAAAGCAGATTGCGGAAAAATTTCGATCCGAAGGCCAGGGGGAAGCCCGGAAAATACTGGGGGAAAAAGAACGATACCTGAAGCAGATCACGTCCGAAGCTTACCGGAAAGCCCAGGAAATTAAAGGCAGGGCAGATGCCGAAGCAACCAAGATTTTTGCTGAAGCATTTGGTGTTGATCCGGAATTTTACTCGTTTGTTAAAACCCTCGAAATCTACGGGGCATCCCTTAACAAAGACAGTTCCCTCGTTATGTCCACCGACTCGGATTTTCTGAAATATCTAAAAGGGTATTCATCCGGGGAAAAATAAAAAGGTGCGATGCCATCAGCAGTCGTTAATGCTTTTTCCCCCTGAAATAAAGATACCGGGCCCCTGTTAAAAGGGAGGCCGGTATCTTTACAATACGGGACAACAAATTGGATTAAAGGTGTTCCTACTTGCCCTTTCTTCGCTGATGTCGCGTACGGGCCAAGAGTTTTCGGTGCTTATGCTTGCGCATTTTTTTCCTCCGCTTTTTGACAACACTGCCCAACAGATCACCTCCAATCCTATAGTATATTGATTTTCAAAAACCCGGTGTTTTCCAGGGTAAAACCAAAATCAAGGCTTTTATGCCCTTTTGTTTCAAGTCAATCCTCTTGCTAACATTATTTTTGTTTATTTGTCCACATTTTTTTTCATTTCCATTAAATTAACACTATAAAATAAAACAGGATTGTTGCCGTTAAAATGGTTAAACCGGTTGATATGACCCGGCGGGTATGATAGAAAATAATCCTAAATTCAACTTAATCTGAAAAAAAATGAACCGACTGGTAACGTTTAATTCCAATCAAATCGGTATTATCAACAATTCCGTTCAGCTTGCCGAAGAACTGGTCAGCAATGCCTATAAACTGTCTTCAAGCCAGTGGTTCAGAAATAAATACGACGTCAGGACGCTGGCCGATCTTTCGCAGGATGAAATCGTTCATGGTCCGTTTGCACAGATTCTTCACTACAGGGCAAGACCCAAAAACTCAACCCTGGAATCCAAATCCTACGATTTTTACAAGATATGTCTCCAGGACCATTCCATCCTTTCCGTTGTCAATCAGTTCCCCGAAATTCAACTGTTTCCTTTTTCACTTTATATCATTATCCACGAGCTTGTTCATATTGTCAGGTTTATTAAATTCCTCCAGAATTTCCATGCTTCATCAAAGGAAAAAATGGATGAAGAAAAAAGAGTTCACCGGAAAACCCGTGAAATTCTTGAGAACATGAACATCATGGGGGTTAAGGAGGTGTTGGATTTTTATCGCCAATGGGTCATCCTGATTGAAGATCTCAAAAGTCCCTAAGAAACGTTTTCCCCCTTGACAACGTCAGAAGCCTGACTATATTTATGAAAATTTTCAGGTAACTTGTTTTTAAGATTCTTTTTTTCAGCAATTCGATTGCTCGATTATTGCCGATAAGGGAGAAAGGTCATGCCGATTTACGAATATGAATGCGAAAAATGTGGCGAAATTATCGAGGCGTTTCAAAATTTTTCGGACGAACCATTGAAAAAGTGCAGCCATTGTTCGGGAAAGCTTCACAAAATCATATCCCAAAGTACATTTCACTTAAAAGGAACCGGATGGTATGTGACGGACTATGCCGGTAAAAAACAGAGTCCCGATATACAGAAAAAAAATCAGGACAACGCCACTTCATCGGACACAGGAGCGGCAAAAAGCGCAAAAACAGACAGCAAATCCGGTTCTGATGCCGATTAAGGACTTGCCCCTGGTCAGGCGTTATGGAAAAAAATGAAAAAAATCCATAGATTCCCTTTACAACAAAAAAAACATGATTATTGTTTTGTAGTTGTGTTACAGCCAAACTCGATCCGGCAAGCGTCATCGGCCCGAGATTGTGAATATATCAGCAGTGCACTGTTTTTTAATGATTTTCAATTTAACGCCAACAACCATTAATATTCATATGTCTACGAGGAAAGGAGATTTAAAACGATGAAACTCAGACCATTACAGGATCGAATCTTAGTTCAACGCGTTGAAGAAGAAACCAAAACCAAGGGCGGCATTATTATTCCGGATACCGCCAAGGAAAAGCCGGCTGAAGGCAAGGTCATCGCCGTGGGAAACGGCAAACTCGGCGACGACGGCAAGCGGGTTCCCCTGGAGGTTAAAAAGGGCAACCGTATCCTTTTTGGGAAATATGCGGGAACGGAAGTCAAAATCGAGGGCGAAGAATATCTCATTATGCGCGAAGACGATGTTCTTGGTGTTATAGAATAAGTCTATTTCATTTCATTTTTATTAAGATTAATAAGATTTAAGATAAAAAACGGAGGAACTTAACAATGCCAAAAATAATTGCCTATGATGCTAAAGCTCGTGAAGCGCTTTTAAATGGTGTGAAAAAGCTTGCCGATGCGGTTGTTGTCACCCTTGGCCCCAAAGGAAGAAACGTTGTGATCGATAAATCATGGGGTTCGCCCACGGTCACAAAAGACGGTGTAACCGTTGCCAAGGAAATAGAACTGGAAGACAAGTTCGAAAATATGGGCGCACAGATGGTCAAGGAAGTGGCCAGCAAGACCAGCGACATGGCCGGTGACGGCACTACCACGGCCACCGTTCTGGCCCGGTCCATTTACGAAGAAGGTCAGAAACTTGTTGCAGCGGGGAACAATCCCATGGCCATCAAGCGCGGTATTGACAAAGCCATTGAAGTCACCGTGAAAGAACTTCATAAAATGAGCAAGCCCACCAAAGACCAGCGGGAAATCGCCCAGGTCGGTACCATTTCCGCCAATAATGACGATACCATCGGCAATATCATTGCCGAAGCCATGAACAAGGTCGGCAAGGAAGGCGTCATTACCGTGGAAGAGGCCAAAAGCATGGAGACCACCCTGGATGTTGTCGAAGGCATGCAGTTCGATCGGGGATACCTGTCTCCGTATTTTGTAACCGATGCCGAAAAAATGGTGGTCTCTCTGGAAGAGCCCTATATCCTGATCAATGAAAAGAAAATCAGCAATATGAAAGACCTTCTGCCGATTTTGGAACAAATCGCCAAAATGGGCAAACCCCTGCTGATCATCGCCGAGGATGTGGACGGCGAAGCACTGGCGACACTGGTCGTGAACAAACTCAGGGGTACGCTGAATGTGGCGGCTGTTAAAGCCCCGGGATTCGGTGACCGAAGAAAAGCCATGCTCGAAGACATCGCCATTTTAACCGGCGGACAGGTTGTTTCAGAAGATCTGGGAATCAAGCTGGAAAATATTACCCTACAGGATCTGGGAAATGCCAAGCGCGTCAACATTGACAAAGAAAACACCACCATCGTTGACGGCGCCGGCTCCCGTGCCGCTCTGGAAGGCCGCGTCAAACAGATCCGGGCACAGATCGAGGAAACCACTTCGGATTACGACCGTGAAAAACTTCAGGAAAGACTGGCCAAACTCATCGGCGGCGTAGCTGTTATTAATGTCGGGGCAGCCACGGAAACCGAAATGAAGGAGAAAAAAGCCAGAGTCGAAGATGCGCTCAATGCCACGCGTGCAGCGGTTGAAGAAGGAATTGTCCCCGGCGGTGGTGTTGCACTGGTTCGATGCCTGGATACCCTGGATAAAATTAAAATAAAAGCAGATCAGAAACTGGGTGTCAAGGTGGTGATGCGGGCCATTGAAGAACCCCTTCGACAAATCGCCAACAACGCGGGTGATGAGGGTTCTGTCGTCATCGACAAGGTTAAAAACGGCGAGGGGGCTTATGGATACAACGCCGCCACAGGCGTATATGAAGACCTGATTGAAGCCGGTGTCATCGATCCCACAAAGGTGGTTCGCTTTGCACTGCAGAATGCAGCCAGCGTTGCCTCCCTGATGTTGACCACCGAGGCCATGGTGGCTGACAAGCCCGAAGAGAAACCAGATCCCATGGCCGGCGGCGGTATGGGCGGTGCCGGCGGTATGGGCGGCATGGGCGGCATGGGCGGCATGATGTAATACTTCAACGCCTGCCTTACTGCGCGGATTCACCATTGAATCCGATGTCTGTTTACGGAAGAGCCTTCATTCTGTTGGATGAGGGCTCTTTTGGTTTTTCATCGGAAGAAGGTCCTATCTTTGGAAAATAATTTGGAAACTTGACAAACTATCGTGTTTTGCGATATTAAGGTATCTGTTAAATATCCGTTTGAACCACCCTTAACAATCGGAGAACACGATGAACACCAGCAAAATGAAACCTCTCGTAAAAGGGCCTTCCGATTTATTTTTTCCCGGTTTTAAACCCATCCTCCTGCTTTGCCTGTTTTTTGGTTTAATGACCTGTCCTTTTATACTTATGGCACAAGAGCCCGGCGACGTCATTGATCAGGAAGCCGGTTTTTATTATACGGTAAAGAAAGGCGATACGCTTTGGGACCTCTCCGAACGGTTTGCGGATTCGCCCTGGCTTTGGCCTGATTTATGGAAAGAAAACAGCCAAATCCCGAACCCGCACTGGATCTATCCGGGAAACCGCATCCGTCTTTACCATAAAGAATGGACGAAAGTTATGGAAGAACCTGCCGGTAAAAAATTTGTAGAGACTGAAGAACCGGTCTATTTTCTCTACAGGAATATCGATATGGTGGGTTTCATCCGGAAAGAAGCGGTTGAGCCCAGTGCCGTTATCTTCAAGGCTAAAGACGATGTGGAAATGTTGAGCAAGGGAGACCTGGTTTATCTGAGAAAAGAAAGCACCGAAGATTTTATTCCCGGAAGTCGCTATACCGTGTATCGCACCATGGATTCGGTAATCGATGAAACAACCGGCAAACCTTTCGGAATTCAACACTACATCACGGGAATTGTTGAAATCATCGAGGAAGAACCTGAATTCGTTGTGGGAAAAATCGCTTATTCGTTAAGGCCGATTCATGTTGAAGATAAATTAATGCCGCTCACACCGCGTTCCGAAGAGATCCGGATAATTGAAAGCACCGACGGCATTATGGGGAAAATTATCTCTTCTGAAAACCACCAAAAGATTTTTGGCGATCATACCATTGCTTTTTTTGACAAAGGCGCTTCAGACGGTATCAAGGTCGGCCAGATTTATCAGCTGTTCTATCAGGAAGAAGCGATCCTGAAGCCGAAGTCAAAGGAAAAAGTGTTGCTTCCCCCCTGTGATTTGGGAGAAGTTCTTGTACTCCTTACGCAAGAAAAGGCATCTACGGTCATCATTACGAGCGCAAAAGAGCCCATAAAAGAAAGCGTGAGAATACGATCAATAGTACAATAAAGCACTTTCCTGAACAATATGGATTTAACCTGAAAAACGGATAGGTTCTTTTATTCGTATTCATTCCTGGACCGCATCTGGCTTTTGGACTTCTCAATCCATTCCATTATGCGCTCGATATTATCCAAAAACACCGATGTTTTACCAAAGGTGAGGAATTCATGACGCTTTGCCTTGATTGATTCAAGCAATGGGATATCGCTTGAAATACCGATTCTTCCGATACCGCGTATCACCACCTTGAGCAATTGCAACAGATTTGAAATGTTTTTCTGACTCTCCGGCATCCGGTATATATCCGAATCCGGGTTCCCGTATTCTTTTAGCGCGCTCCTGATCACCGAAACAGCTATGGCCCCCCCAATTAAGGCAAGAAAAATATAAATCTCCCTCTCCAGAGAAAAAAGGTAGCGAACCGGCATGTGATTTTCCTCAACATCCCGGCTGCTGAGAGCGACAAACAATTGTTTGTGTATGGTTCTGATTTTGTCAAAAAAATAATCCCGTTTTTCCGCAATCAGATCGGAAGCAAATCGAACATTTTCCCTGGATAATCCGTCCCTGACCAATAAAACTTCCTCCGGGGTTATTTCAATATCCAGGTTGAGCTCCTTGTTGTATTTCCTCAGCAGCAACGTGGAAAGCATGATGGCATTCCGGTCCGAGAAACTGACACCCTCACTTTCCTTAAAAAAATCATCCAGGAGTATGCCCATGGCTTTTTGCGGCTGCTGAAGTTCGGCAATCAGCAACTGCAACGAGTTTAAAAAGGCGACCCTGTCGTTTCGACTCACTGTCTCCTTGAGATAGTGCAATAAAAACTCGAATACCTTTTTTTCGTATTGGGCGAATTCCGGAATGTTCTGCTCAAATGACGTTCTCCTGAATCGACCTTCTTCATCAAAGCATTCCTTCAACAGGCGAATGAGGTCCTTCACGGCCTGGACCGAAATGTTAAAATCCCGGGCAAGGGTTTCAATATCCTGGGCATCAAAATCGATGGGACCTGATATCATGGATCTCATCTTTTTCTTTACCCGGACCCGTGCCTTGAAAAAGGTAACCAGTGCCACGAGTCTCCGGTGAATTTTTTCTGAAAGTGCTTTTTCTTTTCCCCCTATATTTACTTTCAGTATGGAACCATCCAGCAGGATATCGTCAAAAACATCATCATTGACAACATCCAGGCGGATCTCGATATTTTCCATGACTTCCTGTTCGATTTTGGCATCTTTTTGTTTTTTATCGATTGTATCCAAAAGCTCCGATGCCAACTGGAGGCGTTCCCCAAGGTCCTGTGAGCCCACGGTCTTATAATCGTCACCGTAAACACTGTCCAGTACCCGGGATACCTTTTGCGGGGAATCGCCGAAGCTGTCCATCACCAAGCGGCCGACCTCAATTTTTTCCCGTGTGATCTTCTGATCGCCTTTTGGCTGCATCAGCCATTGCAGGTTGTTCACCTCCAGAGCGGGCTGAATGATTTTTTCTCTCAGGTTTTTGAACTGAAACAGCATGGAATAAACATTCGCCAACGGCGTTGCAACCGTGGACTGAATCGATTTCTCCATTAACCGGTCGACTTTTTGAACCAGTGAATGAACAAATTCCGGTTTCAACCCGTTCAAGCCGGCCAGCAAAGTCAGGTTCAAATCCGACCGATTCATTTCATTAAACATGATTTGACAGAATTCCCGTTTTCCTTTCCGGAACAGAAAAATCGGCGTATTGTTTTTCCGCGCCGACTCATAACGTGCCAGAATCTGTAAACAAACGAACAGATTTTCAGCATCAGAAGCGTCCTCGCCCGGCAACCGGATATAGAGGTTGTTGATCCGATGGTCTGAAAAAGCCTCAAACGCCTGATTTATCCGACCGGAAAGATAGGCCATCTCAGACCCCCTGCGCTTAATGATACTTTTAACCTTATCCGTATCCAGGGCAAGGTCTCCGAATAGGACCTGGAAATCCGTCTTACCCATATGAGTGGATTCTTGAGGAATACCCCTGTATTTAATAAAAACAGCCCCGTCATGAACCGGATTCTGGGAAATTTTACTGAAAATCGAAAGCAGATCGCTGAATGTCCGGTTATCCGATAATGTCCCCTCCAATAACCGTGCATCCGCTAAAAAAGAGCCGATTAAGTGGACCATATCCACCAGTAAGATGTACCATACATCAAACCGTTCTTCTTCCTTGTTCAGACTTTCGTCCATCTGTTCGAAAGTCTTTGGAATCAATCTCGTCCTTATATCCGTATCGATTCCACCCAGTTCCCGAAAAAATCGTTCCGCTTCCTCATCGAGAACTATTTTTTCATCCGGCATAATTCCACCCGCTTTTTCATCTTTCATTTATGGTATTGCGGCATAAATTTCATTGCCGACTATTTCTTATAATATTTTAAATTGCATTTTTCAATCAGGAAATCGAATGTTATCCACCATGTCGGGCACATATCCTGTTTTCATTTGACTTGGGCTGCAGAATTTTCTAATTTGGATTTCAAATATCTGTTCAGACCCGCTACATGGTCCCTCACAAGATATCGCCATGGGGTGATACGCCGGAGAGACATATGATACCGATTAAAAAAGTCATTGTGAATACCTTTTATGCCGTTGCCCTTGTCTTTCTTTTGTTTTTCCAAATTGTACCGGCACAAGCTGAAGAAGGCAAAATCATCAAAATCAAAGTCATTAAGGATGAATCATACACAGCACTTAAACTCGATCCTGCCGAATTGACCGTAGAAAAAGACGTCATCGTTATCTGGCTCAATTCCATCGTGGGTCAGGAAGTGAATATCCTTTTTCAAAACAATAACCTGCCGCAAACCGCCGTAACCGACGCCATGGGTTTCAGCATGGAGAAAGATAACGTGTATGCGGCAAAATACCTTCCGTTTATCGCAACGGCCAGCCTCCGATTTATTAAAGAAGGGACATATGCCTATACGGTTGAACTGAAAAACAGCGGCTGCGCAGCTACCGGCACCATCCTGGTGCGAACCCCTCCAGGATCTTAATTTATTGATTTTTATTGAAATATAAACAATCAACATTATAAGTGAGCGTCTGATGGACGTTCCCCCGGCGCTGCGACCTTCTGTTAACCCGGAACAGGCTCTCTGAAACCTCCCTTAAAAATCATTCCTGCAAGTCCCATAAACAATTTTCTGCTTTCTGCAAATTTTTTGTAGACCATCCGGGCCGAAAAACGTCTTAAAGATCAGCCGAACCTGATAATGATGAATTCGTAAAAAGCCGGATTCGTTAAGTGGTAAAAAATACAACATACTTAAAACGCTCGTAAAGAGTTGCCGACTTTTTACGAGACCTCAATTATGAAATGTTTTGAAAAAGGAGGCACCATGAAGACGACTCAGGTAAAAATCGGACTTGTTATTGGAATTTTGTTTATCTTCCTGGCCGGCACGGCCTGGGCGGGGAACAGATTTCACGAACGTCAGCACACACAGGCTCAAAAAATCGATCGGGGTCTTTCAGCGGGTTCCATCACCCAAAAAGAATACATCCGGTTGAACAGGGAACAATGCCGGATCCAACAGGCGGAAAACCGGGCTTTGTCCGACGGTGAAATTACCCAGAAAGAAAGAATGCGCCTGCGCCACATGCAGGACAATGCGGCCCGGCATATTTATCAGGCAAATCATAACGAATACACGCAGCAATAAAAAAAAATATGCCACGCCAATTGCCGGCACCATCATTATCATGTGAAGGCTATACCGACTGTACGGATTACCCCCGTCATGACGGATATGTTTCCTCTGCCAAAGGGCCTGATGATTATCGGGGTTTTTCCCTGTTCTTACACGGCAGCCGGCGGTAACCCGCTTATCGTCCAGAACTGATCCGGAAGCCCGAATCGATTTACACGGTTCGGGCTTTATGTAACAGGATTTTTCCGCAGAGACCATCCGTAAGGCGCATCCTGATATCCGTGAAGGGATAACAGCAGGCAGCAACCATGATGATGCCCCCGGCGGGCATTTTATCAGACTGTCATTACGCCACGCTGCTGCCAGTCGTTTGCGTTTTTTTCCTGGCTTCAGCCTGTCTTGCAATGAGTTCCCGGAAGCTTCGGGGCGGCTCCAGGAAATCAGACCTTGAGACAAGGGAGAGGGCCTCGGCCGGGCAATGATAGACACATACACCGCAGCCGATGCATTTCTCAACCCGGATCTTCGCCGTTTCCGCCTCAAGAAAAACAGCATCCATCTGGCATTTTTCAACACAATCACCGCAACCGGTGCAGGCATCCGGATCGACAGCAGCTTCGTAATTGCTGGATATGGTTCTGACCGGCGCATTGAAGGTACTCACCCCTTTTAGAATGCCGCAGCAACAGGTACAGCAATTGCAGATAAAGTCAATGCGCTCCTGGGTATTGCTCGATGTATGAATCAAACCGGCGTCCGCGCTTTTCTTTAATATGGCATGGGCCTCTTCCCTGGTGATTTCACGGCCGAACCCCCTGTCCCTGACAAATTCGGCAAAAGGCCCCATCTGCAGACAGACTTCGTCGGGATATTCACACCCCTTGTCCAGAAGTCGTTGTTTATGACGACAGTAACAGATCGATACCGTGATGGCTTCGGCCTCGTCAATATACCTACGGGCATGTTCGAATGAAAGAACCCCGGTGTCGGCGGAAACGGTTTTTTCGATGGGAATCACCCGGGCAAAATGAATGACGCCTTCTGACTCCGCCGACTCTTTCTGCTCTTCCGGAGTCCGGGCATGGAAATAGGCGTCGAACAACCTGGCCAACTCCCGGGCACGGTCGTTGGTTTCCCCTTTCATGAACTGCAGCTCGAATATTCCCGGAACCAGTTGGATGATCTTGTACCATTTTTCACCGTTCCGAACACTGGAATAGATCAATCCCTTATCCGCCATTGTATCAAGCAACACCGCCACCTGTTGGGGGTCCCCCCCTATTCTTTCGGCCACTTTTGACGGCGGTTCAGGAGCCACGGGTGACAGGCTGACGGCCACCCGCGCCTCCTCTTCCGTAAACAGGGACTTCAGCAGTGCTTCAAGCTCGGGGCTCTTGTTGGAACCATATCCGATCATGTTGAAAATATCCGCCAGTCGATCATATAATTCACCTGCCATGCGATTCTCCTTTGCTGTTTCGATTTAATTTTCAATAAGCGTAAACGGGTCCGTCAACACCATGGCCTCACGCCTGCTGATTTTCACCCAATCCAGTTGGTCATGGGAAATCCCGTTTACCAGTCGGCCGGCCGTAATGTGCACGTGGGGTATCATGCCACCCGGCATTCGGTCAGACGCGGCAATGCGTGCAATGATATCGCCTTCTTTTACGGGCTTGTTGATATAGATGTCATGGATGGGCACGGTGTGGGCATAAAGTGTAATCAATGGATTCCCATGGCCGTCAACGAAAAAATCATGGGCCACAATCACCGTTTCACCCAGGAAATCCTTTATCACCCCTTTAACCGTACCGTCATGGATGGCCGGTATACCGTCGCCCGTATTCAGACAACGGATGCCTCCCGTCCGGTCCTCAAATAAACACAGGTCCAGTCCCTCGTGGGGAGTGGGCCGTTTCCCGTCATCCCACCATTTTTCCGTCTCGCCGAAACCCATGCCGGGCAGAAAAACCCATCTGTGAAAGTCCAGCCCGTTATGTTGAACCAGATATTTTATAAACCCGGATTTTTTCATCGTTTTGATGTTAAACGCTCAATTCAATACCATTAACGTAAGCCCGGAATATAACGGTTTTCTTTTACGAATTACATACACTGAAACTGCAGGATCGGATTTCACCCCTTTTTTTAACCGGTGTGCATCACGCTTGACTCTTTATCCCTAATTTTGTAAGAATGATCAATCCAAAAAAACATGCATCCTGTTCAGAGATTCTGTTTTACGAGCGGTCATCATTATCTTCCGCTGTTTGGCTTCACCCGCAAAGGGAACCGTGTCATGAAAAAGCAAGGGATATTCCGGCAAATCCTGTTTCCCATACTTCTCATTCTCATTGTTATGGTGTTTTCTTCCCATTTGTATGATTATTCCCGAACAATCAAAAATCCTTTTTGGTATACCCTCGTTGTCCATACTTCTGCAACGCTGATGTTTCTGACAACCTGGATGGGACTCTTTCTGCGCCGGGTGAAAAACACAATCTGAT
>CAYLRU010000031.1:16497-33077 GCA_964386565.1 uncultured Desulfobacteraceae bacterium
TAAACGTGGATGATGCGTTTTGTATAATAACCGCTAAATGAAAGGAGAAAAAAATGGGACTGTTTGATGGAAAAGTTGCGATTGTAACAGGCGCCGGCAGAGGCGTGGGCAGGGCAGAGGCCATGTTGCTGGCCAAGGAAGGGGCCAAGGTCGTGGTCAACGATCTGGGCGGAACCGCTGACGGTAAAGGCTCGGATGCCAGTATTGCCGATGTGGTGGTCAAGGAAATAAAGGAGGCCGGCGGCGTAGCCGTGGCAGATTATTCCGACATCAGCGTCCTTGACGGCGTGGACACCATGATGTGGACCGCACTGTCCAAATTCGGCAAACTGGATATTCTCATCAACAATGCCGGTATCTTGAGGGACAGGACCCTTTTGAACATGCCCGAGGCCGACTGGGACATTGTCATGCGGGTTCATGCCAAGGGAACCTATCTGTGTACCCGGGCCGGGGCCAGGATCATGAGAACCCAGGGAAACGGCGGGGTCATTATCAACACCACGTCGGTTTCCGGTTTATGCGGCAATTTCGGGCAAAGCAATTACGGCGCCGCCAAACTGGCCATCTACGGCATTACAAAAATCTCGGCCATGGAACTGGCCAGGTACGGCATCCGGGTCAACTGCGTCAGTCCCAGCGGATTCACGCGACTTGTCGCCACTATTCCGGGGGTTGAAAGCCGGGCCAAGGAAGGAGAGAAAATGGAAGACATCAGTTCGGTGATTCCAACAGCCAGACTGGCCATCTACCTGGCTTCGGATCTGGCCAAGGATTTAACCGGACGGGTAATGGCCAGCCACGGAGGCATAAAGGGAAACAAGATCACCGAATTTAAAATGGCGGTCTCCGAAGGCATGGAAAAAGACGGCGGCATGTTTACCATTGATGAAATCTCTCAAAATATCGATAAGATTTTAAGCCCGCTGCCCGATCTTCCCATGACCGCCGGGGCGTATGTGCCAAAGGAATGATGACAGGGTGCCAGGAGATCAAGGATGTGGGTGAAAGCAACCGGAATTGATCGGGAAAGAGGCCGGTTTTCTGCGGATGTAACATCCCCCTGACCTGGTGGTATCATCGGTTGCAAATCAGGGAACAGGTCCTGAGCAACCGTCGTTTGTTCAGGACCTGCCTGATATCGGGTATTGGATATGAATCCGGACGGTTTACTCCAGGTCCATTTCCTTTAAGTCTTCAGCAATTATCAATTCGGGTTCGGTGACGGCCCGGACGTCATCGACGGTCCATCCCGGGGCCGTCTCCTTAAGAACCAGCCCCCTATCGGAGACCTCGATAACCGCCACATCGGTGATGATCATATTCACGCAATTTTTGGCGGTCAGGGGATAGGTGCATTCCTTTACAATCTTGGGTTTGCCGTTCTTGTCGATATGCTCAAGGGCCACGATCACATTTTTAGCCCCCACGGCCAGATCCATTCCACCGCCGATGGTACCACCCAAGGCACCGCCACCGGTATTCCAATTGGCCAGGTCTCCGGTCTCCGACACCTGCAGACCGCCGAGAATGGTGGTCAACCGGCCGCTTCTGATCATGGCAAAGGATGTGATCAGGTCAAACAAGGCCATGCCCGGGGCCGGGCGCCAATACTTTCCGCCGGCATCTACATAGTGATGATCCACTTCATCGATTTCATCTTCCCGGATCAACGCGCCGTAGCCCAGTGCGCCATTCTCGGTTTGAAAAAGAACCCCGTCGGGAATATAATGCGCACAAAGATTGGGAATGCCGATTCCAAGATTGACGCAATCCCCCTCTTTCAACTCTTTAGCCGCTCTCATGGCAATGACTTCTCTGTCAAGTCTTTCTTTCATTTCTGTGACCTCCATATATTTTGCTCCCATGGGATTGCTATACAGTATCCATCCATAGACGGCATCTTTTGGCCCGCAACTGCATTTTCGCTCTTTTGAAATCCTCGAAACAGCCCCCTATTCCCCGGGTTCCAAAATCGCTCAAGCCCTGCTCTGAACCAAAATCCGCCATTTCTTGATAAACACTATCTGAACAGCAATTGCCGCACCATCTCGTTTTCACCCAGCTTTACAATCATTTCTTTTGCCCGTTCATTGCTGCCCAGCCCGCCCTCGGGGACTTTCACGATACGATCGACAAAAATGCTCGGGGTAATGACATGTTCCGGATCAATTTCCCCGATCTCAACGATTTCATCCACTTCTGCAACGGTCTTTTTCGCTGCCATTGCCATCACCGGCTGATCCGCCCGGTAAACCCCCCGGTAAACCAAATTGCCGTACGTGTCTGCCTTGTGCGCCCGGATAAATGCATAATCCGGCCTTATGGGCATCTCCAGGATATATTCTTTTCCGTCAATTACACGCTTTTCTTTTCCCTCCTCCAGTATGGTTCCCACACCCACCGGGTTATAAATACCGCCGAGTCCCGCGGCACCGGCATAAAGCCGGGAAGCAAGGGTGCCGTGGCTGGTGAGTTCCACTTCGAGCCCTTTATCCACATACTCTTTCACAAAAGCGCCGGCCCCCAGATGCTGCAGCCCCACCACCGGGGTGATGATCTTTTTAAGCTGGGGCAACAGATGCGTTAAATTCACCACCTCCTCCTCGGTAAAGAAAACCAAAGGAATAAAATTATGGGTAATCAGTGTCAGGTCTTTTACGCCTTTTCTTTTTACGGCCGCTATAAGATTCTGGGGCATTGCCGTGGTTCCCCAGCACTCAACGGCAATGGATGCCCCGTCCTCAATATCGGCCACGGCATCGTCAAAACTGTTAAAGATTTTATTTTTCATAGGACCTCCCTGGGTTTAAACTGAGGGTTGAATGCCAAAATCAGAAATTACAGTTTATGGCAAAATGCAACGGCAATGTCAAATATTATATCCATGGGCCTTCAGCATCAAAGCCAGTTGAATTTGTCCGGCACCAGAAGACTTGTAAAAATATCCCGCTTGTATTATCCTGTTTATAATAAGCTTTTGATGAATTCATGAAAAGCCGAATTCACCTGGTGTTAAGATTAAAAGTTTGGTAAAAATAGAAGATGTGATCTTTCATCCTCTTAAACAGGAGCTGCCATCATGCAGCGTACCGTTTGCCCTTCTTGGATGGGGTATTTTCTGTTAAACCCGTTAAGAAAAATTTTTGAGAACCCGGACAAACTGCTGGGCCGATTTGTCCGGGACGGCATGGTCATTCTGGAGCCGGGATGCGGCATGGGGTATTTCACCCTTCCCCTGGCACGCATGACAGGTCCTTCCGGCAGGATCATTGCAACGGATATCCAGGAAAAAATGATTTCCGCACTGCGGAAAAGGGCGCAAAAAGCGGGACTTTTGAACCGGTTGGATCTTCGCGTCATAAAGCCCGACAATATGGAATTGGAAGACTTGTACGCCACTGTCGATCTTGTGATTGCCATCCATGTGGTTCACGAAGTCCCTGACCAGAACCTTTTTTTCCGGGAAATGGTTAAAGTCTTAAAACCCGGCGGCAAACTGTTCATGGTGGAGCCGAAAGGTCATGTGACCCGGCAGAATTTTGAACGCTCTGTCGCCGTTGCCCGAGAATCCGGTCTTCAGGCCGATCCCTTGTTCAATCTTCTGAAAGAGCGCCGGGTATTAATGCAAAAATAATTTTCTCATTTTTCAAACACCAAACCATATGAATTGGAAGGAAACCATTAAATGGAAAAACGACTTGTCGATCGATTAAGCAAGGACCAGGTTGAGGCCATTTTTGATGCTTTGCCTGTTGAATTTATTTTTGTCGATGAAAATGATCGTCTCCAGTACTACAACAAGGAGGAAACGCGGTCCAGGAAAGGGCCCGAGGACATTCTGGGAAAGAACATCAGAAACTGCCATCAACCGGGAAGCCTGCCCAGGACAAATAAAATGCTCGACGACTTTAAAAACGGTGTAAAAGACGAAGATGAATTCTGGATCGAAGGCATGGGCACAAAACTGCTCAATCGGTTTTTGGCCGTCCGCGACAAATCCGGCAAATACATGGGATGCATCGAGTATCTTCTGGATTTTACCGCCATGGAACAATTGGCAGAGGAGAAAAAAGAGGCCCACCGGTTTGTCCCCAAATCCGGGAGCCCGGAAAAAATAGACGACGTCCATTAAAACGAAAAACAATTGCACGGACCGCCCAGGGTAACGATTTCGACCCGCCTGAACACGTCCGGCCGTTGTGTTCCGCCCGGAAAGGTCCCGTGCTTGATTCAGTTAAAAATACGATGGTTTCGTGTTTTTTTCTCCGCCCCGCTCAATTCAAGCATCATGAATTCCTGCTTTTTTATTGACAAGATATAATAATCATTTTATATCTAAATTTTTATGTATTTTGTGCAATACGCATAAAGTTGACAATTTCATATCAAAATCAGATATTCATAATAAAACAAAATGGATATGCCGAGAGGAGGTGAATTACAACCCCAAAGGATGTTAATGCTAAATTGTACGATGTGTTTTAGGCAAAACAGTTAATACTAACGAATATGGAGGTAAAATATGGCAAAGCATGACACCCCTTTGTTGGACCAGCTTGAGTCTGGCCCATGGCCTAGTTTCGTATCGGACTTGAAACAACAGGCCGAAGTAAGGGCGAAAAATGAAGAAAACATTGAATTTCAAATTCCTGCCGACGTAGTGGAAGATCTTTTGGGCATTCTCGAACTGTCATATGAAGACGGCACCACTCACTGGAAACACGGGGGAATCGTGGGTGTGTTCGGTTACGGCGGCGGCGTTATCGGCCGTTACTGCGACCAGCCCGAGCGCTTCCCGGGTGTGGCCCATTTCCATACCATGCGGGTCGCCCAACCCGGCGGAAAATACTATACCGCTGATTACTTAAGAAAACTTTGTGATTTGTGGGATTTCAGAGGCAGCGGCATTACCAATATGCACGGGTCCACCGGTGACATCATTTTTCTCGGAACGACCACGCCCCAGCTGGAAGAAATTTTTTATGAACTGACCCATAAATTCGATCAGGACCTGGGTGGGTCAGGATCAAACTTGAGAACCCCGGCGGACTGCATTGGTGCATCACGGTGCGAATATGCGTGTTACGATACCCAGGACCTCTGCTACGACCTGACACAGGAATACCAGGACGAACTCCATCGTCCGGCCTTCCCGTACAAGTTCAAGTTCAAGTTTGACGGCTGCCCCAACTGCTGCGTGGCCTCCATTGCGCGTGCCGACTTATCCTTTATCGGAACCTGGAGAGACGAAATCCGAATCGACCAGGAAGCGGTTCAGGCCTATATCGGCGGCGAACTGGTCCCCAATGCCGGCGCCCATTCCGGCCGCGACTGGGGCCCCTTTGACATCCAGAAAGAAGTCATCGGCCTTTGCCCCACCGAATGCATGGCCATGGTAGACGGAAAACTGGTCATCAACAATAAAGAGTGTACCCGCTGCATGCACTGCATCAATGTCATGCCCAGGGCCCTGAGAATCGGAAATGACCGTGGTGTCTCCATTTTTGCCGGCGCCAAGGCCCCGATCCTGGACGGCGCCCAAATGGGCTCTTTGATTGTCCCGTTTATGAAGGTTGAAGAACCTTACACGGAAATCAAGGAGAACGTTATTGAACCCATCTGGGATTGGTGGATGGAAGAAGGCAAAAACCGCGAGCGCCTCGGCGAACTCATGAAACGACAGGGTTTCCAGAAGCTGATCGAGGTCCTGGGCGTGGATCCGGTTCCGCAGATGGTTCAGGAGCCGCGTCACAATCCTTACATTTTCTGGAAGGAAGACGAGGTTGAAGGCGGTTGGGATCGCGACATCAACGAATTCAGAAAACACCATCAGAGATAGGAGGGGAATAATCATGGCATTTATTTCATCAGGTTATAATCCGGACAAACCCATGGAAAACCGGATCACCGATATCGGCCCGAAAAAATACGACGAATTTTACCCTCCGGTCATCGCCAAAAACAAGGGTAAATGGTTGTATCATGAATACCTGAAACCCGGCGTGCTGGTTCACGTCTCGGAAACCGGCGACGAAGTGTATACGGTCCGCTGCGGCGGCGCTCGCATCATGAGCACCACCCACATTCGCGAAATCTGCGAAATCGCGGAAAAACATTGCGATGGGTACGTCCGATTCACCACCCGTAACAATATCGAATTCATGGTCGACAGCAAGGACAAGGTCGATCCCCTGGTTCAGGATCTGGAAAGCCGAAAGTTTGCCGGCGGCAGTTTCAAGTTTCCCGTGGGCGGAACCGGCGCGGGAATTTCCAATATCGTACACACCCAGGGCTGGATTCACTGCCATACCCCGGCAACGGATGCGTCGGGTACGGTAAAAGCAACCCTGGACGTGTTGTTCGACGATTTCAAAAACCACCGAATGCCGGCCCACGTTCGTGTGTCCATGGCCTGCTGCCTGAACATGTGCGGCGCGGTGCATTGCTCGGATATCGCCATTCTGGGGTACCACCGAAAACCGCCCATGCTGGACCATGAATACTTAGACAAGATGTGCGAGATCCCGCTGGCCATTGCCGCCTGTCCCACGGCTGCCATCAAACCGGCCAAGGTCAAGGTCGGCGACAAAGAGTTAAAAAGCGTGGCGGTGAACAACGACCGGTGCATGTTCTGCGGTAACTGTTACACCATGTGCCCCTCCATGCCCCTTGCGGACAAGGAAGGCGACGGCATCGTACTGATGGTGGGTGGAAAAGTATCCAACCGGATCAGCGCTCCCAAGTTTTCAAAAGTCGTTGTGGCCTTTATTCCCAATGAAGCACCACGCTGGCCGACCATGACCGACAGCATCAAGCGGATCGTGGAAGCTTATGCCAAGGACGCCAAAAAATACGAGCGTTTAGGGGAATGGGCGGAAAGAATCGGATGGGAAAGATTCTTCGACAAATGCGAACTGGAATTCACCCATCATCTGATTGATGATTTCCGTGATCCTGCTTACTATACATGGCGCCAGACATCACAGTTTAAATTCTAAACCCAAATTAACCGGCATCAAGGGACGTCAAACGGCGTCCCTTGAGCTATTGAAAAAAAGGGGCGCAATATGGACTACGAAGAGGCAAAAGAAAAGATCGTTACCGAACTGACGAAGAAGTTAAAATCAAAATCAAAATTCTACTTTAACGATTTGTCAAAAATTCTTAATGCAAAGCCCAGGGATGCAAAAAAAGTCGTAAATAAAATGGTCCAGGAGGGCTTGCTGGAATACTGGTCAAGCGGAAGTACTTCCATGTACGGACTTCCCGGCACCGGTAAGCAGGCCGCGGCTGAGCACGAAGATTAATTCATGAAAATCTAAAGGGCCGCTTGTTTCTGAAAGGTTCCTCTTACGCGTTGCCGGAGCGAACATGAAATATGGAAGATTCGTTATTTCCGCTCTTCGCGGCGGGGCAGGGAAAACCATCATCTCGATCGGAATAATTGCGGCCCTGAGAAAAAAAAAGTTTCCCGTCATACCCTTTAAAAAAGGGCCGGATTATATTGATGCGGGCTGGTTGGCTTACGCCGCCGGCCGGCCCTGCTTTAATCTGGATACCTTTATCATTCCCGAAGACCAGATCCTGAAATCCTTTTTCTCCCATACCTCTCCCGGTGATATTGCCGTTATCGAGGGAAACCGGGGACTGTTCGATTGTATCGATATCCACGGAAAAACCAGCACGGCGGAACTGGCCAAGCTGCTGAATGCCCCGGTTATCCTGACGGTGGATTGCACCAAGACCACCCGAACCGTGGCGGCGGTCATCCTGGGGCTGATGCGGTTCGACCCGGACATCGTCATCGGCGGTGTCGTCTTAAACCGGGTGGCTGGTTCCCGGCATGAACGGATATTAACCGAGAGTATCACGCATCACTGCGGTATTCCGGTCCTCGGCGCGATCCCGAAAATCCGGGATGAAATTTTCCCCGAGCGGCACATGGGTCTTGTTCCCACGCCGGAGCACGGCTGGGCAAAAGACGCCATCGAAAAAACGGCCGGCATTGCCGAACGGTATATGGATCTGGATGCCGTCGTCAGACTGGCAAAACAGCACCCGCTCCATCTGCCGGAATCACCTGACACCCTTAACCCGCCTGCCGATACGGAAAACACAAAACCCATAGTCGATATGAGAGGAACCAGCCCCTGTATCGGGATTTTCAGGGACGCGGCATTCCAATTCTATTATCCGGAAAATATTGATGCGTTGAAAAATGCCGGGGCCCGTATCCTCTTTATCAGCCCCCTTTCCACCGAAGACCTGCCGGATCTGGATGCCCTTTATATCGGCGGTGGATTCCCGGAAACCCATGCAAAGGAACTGGCCGAAAATGTCGCCTTCAGGTCCAGGTTAAAACAGATGGCAGATACCGGTCTTCCCATTTATGCGGAATGTGGAGGCCTCATGTATCTGGGAGATTCACTGGTTATCGGCAACATGACCTATCCCATGGCCGGCGTTCTGCCCGTCGTTTTCGGACTTTCCAAAAAGCCCCAGGGCCACGGGTATACCGTCGTCTCCGTGGACAAACCAAACCCGTTTCTCAGGGTTGGAACGGAATTCAAAGGGCATGAGTTCCATTATTCAAAAGTACTGGAATGGCGCGGAAATGACCACCAACTGGTTTTTAACATGCAACGGGGGGCGGGATTTATTCACGGCAGAGACGGCGTGTGCCACCGCAACGTACTTGCCACCTATACCCATATCCATGCTTTAGGTCTGCCGGTATGGGCCACATCCATGGTTTCAAATGCGCTCACTTTTATGAAAAAGAAAAACCGCTGACAATTTCCTGTCCTGACGGTTTCATCGTTTTTTCGGGAATAAAAAGAGGAACGGGCAGCCATTGCTTTGAAAAAAAAGGGGCAGCCTGCCCGATTGAGCACGGCTGCCCCGTAATTTAATTCCAATGCTATTTTTTCGGATGGCACTGTTTGCAACTTGTGGGAGCATGTCCCGGATCTTTTAGTTTCAAGCCCTTTTCCTTATTGTACGCCTTATGACACCCCCGGCAATTATAGTGGATGGCTTCGGCATGATATTCAAGTTTCTGGGCCTTGCTCAGTTTGGGTGCATCTTTGCCCTTGGGCGCTTCACCGGGAATCTTATGACATTCAATGCAATTGGCAACATTATCCCCGATTTTCAACCCATCCAGTGGTTTATTGTTTTCATCATGGTGGCACTCCCCGCAACCAGCCTTGTAGTCTTCAACATGTTTTTTATGGGGAAATACCACAATGCCCTTGGCATGCCGCGTATATGCCGGATTTTGCATCTTAATCACATCCGTCACCGTGGTTCCGGCATAAATAACCGTTGCGGCAAACACACCGGCAATGACCATCAAAAGAAAAACAGACCGTTTACTGATCAACCTGGTTCACCCCCTTTCTCTCCTAGACGTTTATATCCCATCTTGAAAGAACCGTTTTCTATTGATATGCAGTACTTCTACCAGTCGGCAGCCACACTGTCAACGGCAAACATTCACGATGTATCGTCTTCTTCAGGCTTTTTCTTCCCGAATATTTTCGCTCCAAATATACTGATTTCGTAAAGCACCATCAAAGGCATCGCCATCATGACCTGGGTCACCACGTCCGGCGGCGTCAGAATCGCCGATCCGACAAAAAACAACAATATGGCATATTTCCTGTTTTTCTTCAGAAAATCAACCGTAACCAGTCCCAGGCGGGCCATGAAAGTCAGAATAAGGGGGAGTTCAAAAACAACCCCGAATGCCAGCAATAATTTGGCGGAAAAGCTCAAATACTCACGCATCGAAGGAAGGGGGCGAATGGTTTCGGATGCAAATCCCAGTAAAAATTTGAACCCGAAGGGAAACACGACAAAATATCCGAAAAGCGCCCCCCCGACGAAAAAGAAGGAAGAGAGAAATACGATGGGCAGCAATACGCGTCGCTCGTTTTTATACAAACCAGGAGCGACGAACATCCAGAACTGATAAATCACAACCGGTGCGGCAAGCATGGCGCCCGACAACAACGCCACTTTCAGATACGTAAAAAACGCTTCGGGAAGACCGGTAAAAATCAATTTGTCGCCTTCCCCCATAACCGAAATCAGGGGCCGTGTGAGAATTGTAAAAATTTTTTCCTTAAACCCATATGACACGACAAACCCGATGCCTACCGCGATAAAAGATATAACCAGTCGTTTTCTGAGTTCCTCTAAGTGCTCCGTAAACGGTATCTTGTCGTCTTCATTCATAATTCTCGGATCCCTTTTCATCCTCGCCCGGTATTTCCGTTTTGGGCGGATCTTCTTGGTCTGTTCCGGTCTGATTCATATCTTCGGTTTCGACGCTTGCTTTTACGGAAGATTTCACTTCATCTTTTATATCGCTTAAACTTTTCTTCACCCCGCTGATTTCATCGTCAATATCAAACGAATCTTTGATTTCGTTTGTGGCCCGCTTGAATTCATTCATGGCCCTGCCGAGAGATTTGGCCAGGTCGGGAAGTTTTTTCGGCCCGATGACGATGAGTGCAACCGCCAGGATCAATATCATTTCCGGCATTCCGATACCGAACATATTCAGACTCCTTATTTTTAAAGATCGATGAATTCATCAAAAGCCGAATTCATCGAGTTTCAAGTCAATGCCGTTAGCGTTTCTTATTCCCCCATGAAAGTCCCTCTTCCCCACTGGTGGGAAAAGGTCGGGACGGGAGGATCAGGCCCCCCCTCTAAATACTGACTTGAGGAAAAAGAGTCAAGACGGTTAAGGCACAAACAAAGGGATGATCTCAAACGCGTTGACATCCACAAGGCCCATATCCGTAATTTTCAGCTCGGGGATAACCGGAAGGGCTAAAAACGATAACGTCATGAAGGGGTCGGATAATCGGGCGCCGAAATCGCGGCAGACCTTAAGAAGTTTATCCAGTTGACGGCACACCGACACAATGGATGATGTGGACATCAGTCCTGCAATGGGAAGGGCCAGGCTCGCCCGGACTTCTCCATCTTTTGCAGCGGCGATTCCACCGCCTGTTTCAATCACCTGCAGAACCGCCGCCTTTATATCCGCATCATTGGTCCCCACGGCAATAATGTTATGGCTGTCATGCGCCACGCTGGAGGCCAGGGCGCCCTGTTTTAAGCCGAATCCCCTGACAAATCCCTTGCCGATGCGACCGGTTTTCCCATGTCGTTCAATCACTGCGCATTTTAAAATGTCCGTTGAAATATCGGATATCGCCATCCCATTTAAAACTGCCACGTCAGCAATATGATGCCGGGTGATAATCTGGTTCTCAACCAAGTCTATCAGGTGAATCCGATTTGACGGCGCATAAATGGAAAAATCCAGAGACCCCGGATCCACGTGCATGGTACCTGATACGGGAACGTCATGAGGCTTTTCAACATGTTCCAGCATTTTCCCGTTTTCGGCAATTTTTTTTCCGTTGAAATAGACCGCTTCCGCTTTGAGGTCCAGCAAATCCGAAAATATAACGATGTTTGCCTTTTTCCCGGGTGCGATGGCCCCCAAATCGCTTATGCCGTAGTGCTGCGCCGGATTTATCGTGGCCATCTGGATGGCGATAACCGGATCCAGTCCCCGGCCCACGGCATCCCGGATGATGGAATCCACGTGCCCGACTGCCAGATCGTGTGGATGGCGGTCATCCGTGCACCACATCATCCGGTGGAACGTCCGGGTATCGACCAGAGGAAGGAGATCTTTCAAGTTTTTCGCCCCGGTTCCCTCCCGCACCATGATCATCATTCCGGCTGCCATCTTTTCTTTTGCTTCTTCAAGCGACGTGCACTCGTGGTCATTGCTTACTCCCGCAAGGATATAGGCATTCAGAGCCTTTGCTGAAAGGCCGGGCGAATGACCGTCTGCCGTTTTTTTAAATTTTTTGGGCAGATCAAGTTTTTGCAGTACCTGCTCATCCATGCCGACGACACCGGGATAGTTCATCATTTCAGCCAACCCCACCACCCGGGGATGCCTGAAAAAAGGAGCCAGGTCATGGGCATTGATTATTGCGCCGGATGTCTCCATGCCGGTTGCCGGAACGCAGGACGGCAGTACGAAAAATATATCCATGGGCTGGTTCTCGGCGCATTGCATCATATACCGGATACCGTCAATCCCCATTACATTGGCGATTTCATGGGGATCGGTTATCACGGCGGTGGTACCGAAAGGGGAAACGGTCAGTGCAAATTCCGTAATGCCGACCATGGCGCTTTCGATATGAACATGGGCATCAATAAAACCGGGAGCAGCATATCGATTTTCCATATCCTCGACAATGGCCGCTTTATAATCACCGATACCCACTATATATCCGTCCTTAATTGCGATATTGCCGGAACCGACTTCACCGGTGAAAACATTTACAATTCGCGTATTGGCCAACAGGAGGTCTGCCGGCTCATCCCCCATGGCCACAGGAATCAATGTACGCAGGTCCATCTGCATGTTCTAAAATCCTTATCAGGGTCTCAAGCATTGCCGTCTATGAATCTTCCGGTTCTCCTATCGGCAATGAAATATCATTATAAAATATATATTTATTTGAATTTATTGGATTTATTGTAGATTTTGGTAATTTACCAATATTTTCAGCTCTTTTTTTCTTGATTATTTATTTTTTTCATCTAAAATTAAGCATGTTAAATCGATCCCTATTTTTTTAGTATTAGTTTCATCGGAAGTCTGAAATGCAGGGAATACTCATAATCGACGATGATGAAGGTGTGCGGCGCTCGGTTGTACGGGCATTGAAGCGTGAGCCATACAAAACATATTCCTCAAAAAACGGTGAAGAAGGAATTGAATTTATCAAGGGGCATATTTCGGAAATTTCCATGGTTATCTCGGATTTTAAAATGCCCGGTATTGATGGACTTGAAACACTGCTTCGTATCGGAAAAATAAATCCTTCCGTCACCCGGGTTATACTGACCGGTTATGCCACCCTTGAAGCCGCCATATCGGCGACCAATCAGGGAATCGACGGCTTTTTGACCAAGCCCTTTGATAACCGGGAGTTGAAACTGAAAATACACGAAATCACGGTGCGAAAATACCTCAAGCAGTTCATATCAGAGCAGGTGTATCACCAAATTGAAACCTCTTCCGGTCTCCTGAATCCGACCTACAATGAAGTCACCGTTCTTTTTTCAGACATCCGCGACTTTACCCGCCTTTGCCGGAAATCGTCTCCCGAAACCATTGCGCAATTCCTCAATAACCATTATTTTACGCCCATGGGTGAAATCGCCCACCAGTTTAACGGCACCGTTGACAAACACATCGGTGACGCCATCATGGTCCTGTTCGGTTCACCCTTCCCCGGCCCTGACGATGCAGACCGGGCTGTTCGGGCAGCCGTTGCCATGCAGCAAAAGGCAGCGGAAATTGACCATCGGCTCAGAAAAACAAATGGCATGGGACTCGGAATCGGTATCGGCATAAGCACCGGTTATGTTTTCTCAGGTATCCTGGGCTCATTAAGAAAAAAAGAATACACATCCATCGGAATGGCCGTCAATATCGCCTCCCGGCTTGAAAACATGGCAAAACCCGGGGAAATTCTTATCTGTCAACGAACCCGTGAAAAGCTTTTCCAGAACTTTTCTTTTCAGCAATTGAACCCGGTCAGCGCAAAAGGTATGGATAGCCCCATCATCGTCTTCCGAATCAGTCCGGATTAGCCGCTACTTTTTCCGGATCTGAATCGTGTTTCCCACGGTGATTTCTTTTCCTGAAACCGATATTCCCCTGGATTGGCCGGGCGAAACCGCTATGATTTCGATTTCACCAATTGTCACCCCTGGAATTCGGTACCGGGTCCCATCCGGTCCTTCGACAGCGCCATGAATACCTTGCACTTCAAACACGTCACCCACCTTTATGCCGACATCCGATCCGGCTGATATAACGGCTTTCCCATTTTCAACAGCAACGACAAACCCCCTCCACGGCTCGTCTCCAATTGTCCTGCAAATTTTCTTGCCGATGTCTTTCGACATTTCCATAACCGCCTCATGGACCGATTCGATTTGTGAACAACGCCCTTCTTCGACCAGTTGCTTTTCACCGGGTTCAAGCCCGACTTCCCTGATAAAATCCTCAAACAGGATTTTGGCTCCTGTCCGGGCACCGTAAACATCCACCCGGATTCGTATTCTTGCCGTCTCGTGGATGTCTTTAAACCAGACAAAACCGCTTTTCTTCTCCTCGACTTTTACATCCGCGATTGTCACAACCACACAGGCATTGAACCCGTTTTCACGACTGCTTTCAGCCAAAAGCATATTGTCAACAACCCTGTCGGAACCGGCTGCTATCGGCGGGTTTGATAAAAACCACGGGGCCTGGGCGTCATTGGGTGAAACCAGCAGGATATCATTGCATTTTGTTGATAAATATTCCGTTACGTTGTCCTGAAGCAACTGTAATAAACCGTCTCCTTGAATTCCGAGACCTGCTTCCAGGTGTACCATGCCGACCTTTTTTTTCAATATGCTATCGGACGACGAAATAAACGGAATACCCACGTCTTTTGTCTTTTCGATGACGGTTGACACCGATGCACACCCCATTATTGCTGATGTTAAGATGAATACAAGGCATATGATCCACTTAAACAGAAGGTGATTTTTCAGATAGCCCGACGTCATTTTGTCTCCTTGTAAGCTGCCGTTACAGTGGTTGTAATACCGCCGCGTGCGGTAAAATCACCCGTAACGTTCATCCATTTGGGTTCAAGAACAAAGACAAGATCCTCTAAAATTTTGTTGACCGCGTGTTCATAAAAAATCCCCACATTCCGATACTGCAACAAGTAATATTTCAGGGATTTCAATTCAATAATCCTTTCAGACGGACAGTATTCGATGATAATACACCCCATATCCGGCAGTCCGGTCATGGGACATACCGATGTATATTCCGGCTGCCGGATGGTAATATGGATATCCCTTTCCAGTCGATACTGATAATCGATTGTTTCCAGGACATCTCTTGCGATTTGTTCAGGAGATGTGATAATGTTTTCAACGTATTTATCCATGTCGCCCATACCTGCTGATGCGATGCCGCCATGATAGAGGCATGTGTGCCTTTATTAAATGATAAAACACATTCTGTCAAACAGACTGTGCGGATATTGTTTTTCTGACGTTTCATCCACATAACGGCCCGGAAAAGTTTGCATCATCCCGGTAAAAAAGTTTCATTTTATGGGAAAGGCCGGTTTTTTCATCCGATTCAATGCGTTGTGGATTTTCCGACCCTGTCCCTTTGTTTTTCCTTTTTCCCGGATTTCTTCGGCCTGCATCATGACTTGACATGATGCATCGTTTCTGTTAGGGGTCTAAATTTATTAAGATATTTTACTCGAAAAGGTCCTATGAAATCAACAGACGAACAGATTCTCAGGGCGACGAAAGAAATTGTCGTCAAATTTATTGAAACCGGAAGAGTTTCTCCCACAGGATTCCCGGAGACGTTTAAAATCATTTATAATACGGTCGAGGAAGCTGTGAAAGGAACAGAAACAAGAGCCGAAAAAAAAGATGAATAATATTCCCCAAGCCAATGCCGCAACACCAAGAGATGCTGCAACCGTTATTCTCCTTAGAGA
Organism: uncultured Desulfobacteraceae bacterium; assembly: GCA_964386565.1. Taxonomy (GTDB): domain Bacteria; phylum Desulfobacterota; class Desulfobacteria; order Desulfobacterales; family UBA5616; genus CAYLRU01. The sequence goes on from CAYLRU010000031.1 coordinate 32,145, forward strand.
AAACAAAAAAAAACCGTTTGAACTTTTTTTGATGCGACGCCACAAGAAACAGAGTTTCATGAGCGGTGCATTTGTTTTTCCCGGGGGCGCCCTTGACACCTCGGATTGCGACCCTGTCTTATTGACTTATATCAAAGACCTTTCCATGGAAGACGCCATCAGATGTCTGAACGAGCCTGATACGGAAAAAGAAAAAGCCATCGGCCTGTTCTTTGCCGCCGTCCGGGAAACCTTCGAAGAAGCCGGTGTGCTTCTGGCCGATTTCGTGGAAGATGCCCCCGGTGCCGACAGCGACCGGAGAAATTTGAATGATCTTTCGGTGTATCGAAAGAAACTGCATAACGGTGAGCTGACGTTGAAAGATATCGCACAAAAAGCATCCGTCCGCTACCTGTTACGTCTTTTGACGCCTTATGCCCGATGGATTACGCCGGAGATTGAAGGCAAACGATTTGACACCCGTTTTTTTATTGCAAGAATGCCGGAACATCAAAGCCCCGAACATGATGCGGTTGAACTGGTGGAGTCGCTTTGGCTCACGCCGGAAGAAGCATTGGAAAAACACGCCGGCAAAGAAATCATGCTGATGCCGCCCACGCTGAAAACCATTGAAGAGTTGAGCGGATTTTCTTCCATCGACCAGGTGTTTGAGGCTGCTGCAAACAAAACCATACTGCCCATACTGCCGCAATCCTATATAACCGAATCCGGCTTTGCCATCAAGTTGCCCCATGATCCTGAATATACCATTGACGCGTATAAACAGCCGTTTCGAAAAGATGACCCATCCCGTGTCGTTATGATCGACGGCAGGTTCCGCACCATGTTTTTTAATTGAAAAACAGGGCGGCTTCCGGCAAAATGATAAATTCTATGGATATCTCCCCTGGTTGAAACGACATATCGGGGGGTTTAATCATTTTTATAAAAATG
>CAYLRU010000032.1:0-32549 GCA_964386565.1 uncultured Desulfobacteraceae bacterium
GTATGCCCGGTGGTGTGAGAGAGGGGGGCCGTGAGGCCTCCCCCTACTCGATCCGTACCCCGCAACCTGGTGGGTTGATGTTTTCCGCAACACGCATAACATCCCGAACTTGCACCAATATCTTGTGCCCTTTTGGTATTGACAGATTGGAGCAAAAATGGTCTTATCCAATGGCATTTTTGACATATTTCAACTGAGCCATAGCACTTTAGCGGTTTTTCAGGCAATTATATACCAAACCATTGGGGCGTTTAATCGGTGCGTTTAAAACTGATTCAGGATATCTGCTATCAAGCGGTTCGCATTTATGGTAACCAGGTCGCATTTGATTCCCTGGACGAACAGGTAACATTCGATCGTATGTGGGAACGCATAACCTATGTTGCCGGTGCCCTGTCAAACCAGGGGGTCAAAAAGGGAGACCGCATTGGTATTTTGTCCGGCAACTGCACCGACTATATCGTGTATCATTATGCAACAGCCAAAATCGGAGCCATTCTCCTGGTCCTGAATACGCGCCACACAGTCGATGAGCTGCTTTGGGCGTTGAACGATGCGGAGGCTTCTGTTTTGGTAATCAGCGAAGATTTCCAGTCGATTCTCAAGGAATTGAAAGAGCGGTGCGCTTCTATCTGTTTTACCATTGGTATGGGTTCTGTCGAAAACGCGGATTATTCAACCGGTGAGCTGGCCGAAGCGCGGATAGAGATCGCTGAAGAACCGAAACTGTCAGACAAGGATCCTGTCCTCTTAATCTATACCAGCGGAACAACGGGACGCCCCAAAGGGGCCTTGCAGACGCATGAAGGATCCGTGATGATAGACCGGCTTACAGCCGACGTTCTTGAAACCTGCCGTGATGACGTTTATTTAGCGTTCATGCCGTATTTCCACCAGGCCGGGCTGATCAGAACACGTGCCACCATGCTCAATGGCGGCATGAACCTGATAGCCGGTAAAATGGATCCGGAAAGCCTGGCGTCCTATATCGTGAATAAGAAAGTTTCCATTACCATGCTTGTTCCGCCTTATGATACACTCCTGACAGAAATTGCGGAAAGGGACCAGTTGACCTTTCCATCCCTGCGATTCATCATTGGCGGCGGCGGAGCCGGTCCAGACCATGCAGAACGGATGAAGGTGTTTTGCCGGAAATTCAATTGCCGGTATATGGGGGTTTACGGACAAACCGAAGTGACAGGTCCGGCGACAATCATCACCGATGAGGACTATTTTTCAAAACCGTATTCCTGCGGTAAAGCCATGGCCGGTATTGATCTCGAGATATGGGATAACGAGAAAAATCCCGTGCCCAATGGCACTGCCGGGGAGATCATGATCCGCTCCAAAACCTGTATTCCCCGATACTGGAAAAACGAAGAAGCCAGCCGGTCATTATACTCCGGTGACTGGCTGCATACGGGAGATCTGGCCAGGGTCGACAATGATGGATTTGTATATTTTATCGGGAGAAAGAAAGAGCTGATCAAAACGGGTGGAGAAAACGTATATCCCCGCGAGGTAGAGGATGTGCTGGCACCTCATCCGGCTGTTGCCGAACTGGTGATCATGGGACTGCCGGACCCGGGGGGATGGGGAGAAAAAGTCACGGCAGTGGTGGTATTAAAAGACGGCCGAACACTGACCATAGAGGAAGTAAAAGATTATTGCCGGGGAAAAATAGCCGGGTACAAGATCCCGAAAACCTTGAAGATCGTAGACAGCCTGCCCAGGAACCATACCGGGAAAATATTGAAAACAGTGCTCAGGGATCAGTTCAAAAACGGATGATGCCTTTTACCCAAACGGCATATCGGATAATGCCCGTTTTTTTCTTATCAATTCTTATGCAGGGTTCAGGTATGGAATTCATAATCAACCCCGGGAAATGGAAACCCTACTTCCGCTGGTTGAATCGCCGTCCGAAAATCATACTGGCCAGCGTTGTTTTCAGGATTTGTATGGTGCCACCGGCCAGTCCCCAGGCCCTTGAATCCCGGACCATTCGTTCCAATGGAAATTCCTTTGAATACCCGTATCCGCCGAAAATCTGCATGGCCATGTCCGTGACTTCCCGGGCCATTTCATTGGCATAGCACTTTCCCATGGATGCTTCATAGATCGATGGAAGCCCCTGGCCGGCGTCGCTGGCGGCCCTGTAAACCAGCAGGCGGGCCGCATCCAGATGGGTGGCCATTTCCGCAATCATGAACTGAATGGCCTGAAATTCACAGATGGGCCGTCCAAAGGCTTCTCTTTTCATGGCATATGCTTTTGCTTCTTCAAACGCACCCCCGGCAATTCCCAAACACATGGCAGCATTGCCGCAGCGCTCGATGTCGAAGGTGAGCATCAGTTTCGAAAAATCACCCTTTTGGATTACCACGTTCTCCTTGGGAATCCTGACATTATCGAAATACAGATCACAGGACGGCATGCCCTTGAGTCCCATGAATGCCTCCTGCTTTCCAAAGGTGAATCCGGGCATTCCCTTTTCCACAATTACCGCGCCGATACCTTTAGGTCCGGGAACATCATCAAAACGGGTGTAGACCAGATAATGGCTGGCATGCCCGCCGCCGGTGGTAAAAGCTTTCTGGCCGTTTAAAATCAAATGGTCTCCATGGTCTTCCACCCGGGTCGTCAGGGAGGTCAAATCCGATCCGGCCTGGGGTTCCGTCATACTTACGGATACGCTGTATTCACCGCCGACCACCCTGGGAATAATCCGCTGTTTTTGTTCTTTCGTACCGAACATGTCAATGGTGCGCACAGGGCCGACATTGGATTCAAATACCGGGGCCGCGATGACCGGGCTGTACTTGGCGAGTTCTTCAATGGCCAGTATGGCGGTCAACGAACTTTCCTTCTGGCCTCCGAACTCCTGCGACAGGGTCATCCCCAGAAGCCCCATGTCCGAATACTTTTTCATCAGGTAATAGGGGAATTCCCCTGTTTCTTCAATCCGGGCGGCAAGCTCCTTAAAATTTTCCCTCCTTGCCATGTCCCTGAGACTGTCGATCAGCATGGCCTGTTCCCTCGTGAGTGAAAAATCCATGAATGACGTTCTCCTTTATGTTTTTATCATGATTTTTTGGTACCCCGTCCGCTTTCGGCGGGCCGTTTTTTTTTTTTTCAAAAATCCGGATCCGGTGTTTTTTCACTTTAATTCATATTGTGTCCGCTGGATAATTTCATCCTGGGCAACAGGGCTCAATGCGACAAAGGTCGCTGAATACCCGCTGATACGGACAACAAGATCCGGGTAGTTTTCAGGTCTTTTTTGTGCATCCGTTAACGTATCCCTGCTGATCATGATGAACTGGACCTGGTGGCCGCCGTTGTGAAAATAGCCCTTGATCAGGGCCATCAAGGCAGCTGCGTTTATTTGAGCGCCGTCAAACCGCATGTTGAGGTTGAGGCCGTTGTATACCCGCTTTAAGGGCAGTTTTGTCACGGAGTTCATAATGGCGGTGGGACCGACTCTGGCTGCTCCGTTGGTGGGTGTAATACCGTTTCCGAGTATGTCACCGGCATACCGTCCGTCCGGCGTTGCTCCCGTAAGCGCTCCCATGAAAATATGACTGCCCACTGAAAAAATACCCGGCCAGAACGTTCCGCCGCGATAGTTTTTAAGACCGGACAGGGTGTCGCAGAAATGGTTCATCACTTTTTTGGCCATGTCGTCCACGGCATCGATATCGTTTCCATACTTGGGAATGTGATGGTAAAAAAGATGTCGTTTGTCTTCGACATCCTTCCAGTTGTCCGCCAGCCATTGACATAATGTTGTTAAGTCGCACAGGCCGTCTTCGAAGACCGCCTTTTTTACGGCGAACAGGCTGTCCGCGATATTGGAAAATCCCATGAGCTGTACGCCGGTGGCGTTATAAAATGCACCGCCGGAGGTCAGATCACGGGCTGCATCCATGGGGCCGTCGATCATGGCCGAAGCAAATGGAGATGGAACCTGTTCGGCGATGGCCCTGTCCAAGCATGCCATTCCCTTGACAACCTGCCCAACGAAGTATTTGAGCTGGGCATCATATGCATTCCAGACATCGTCAAAGTTTTTAAAACCGGCAGGATCTCCGGTGTTGGGACCGGAAGAGGTCTTGAAAACCGTGTCTTCCCCGTTGCTCAATGCGAATTCCACGCATTTGAGCCCGTTGATCTGTACGGCAAAGGTCGAACCGAAGGTTTTGCCCTGGGCATTGGGTTCGAGGCATCCCACCACACCGTAATTCCGGGCATCCTCGAGGGTATGGCCGGCGTCAACCAGTGAGGGGACAATGGCATCGTCGTTGAAAAAATGAAGCGGTACCCCGTCTTTTGCATATTCAACCGCTCTTAAGAAAAAATCATCATGGGTTTGGGCACTGATCCGGACCCCGAAGTTGGGTTGAACCGTTCGGATATCCGCAAAAGCGTCCAGGCCGATAAAACTCAATGCGTTCTCCGCGTTTTTGCCGTCCGTATCCACCCCGCCCACGGTGACGTTCTGGGTCGTTTTCCCCTCGGTCCCTTCACCACCGGGGATATATGCTTCTTCCAGGACATTCCAGATTTCATTTGTTTTTAAAAATAAAAGGGACAGCAATTCCTTTGCGGTGTCCGGCCTGATGGCGCCTTTTTCCAGGTCCGTCTTGTAATACGGATAAAGAGTCCGGTCGATTCGCCCCAAAGAGATGGAGTTCCCACCGGATTCGATTTGAGCGATAAGGTGTATGAAATAAATCGACTGAACCGCTTCGTGAAAGCTGGATGCCGGATGTTCGGGAACCCTCCGGCAGATCCGGGCGATTTGCGCAAGCTCTTTTTTCCTGTTTCCGTTTGTTTCCTTTATTGCCATTTTTTCGGCAAGATCGGCATAACGGTTGGCAAACAGAACCGCTGCTTCAAGAGAACGAATGACCGATTTATAGAAAATGCCCTTATCTTTATCCTTGTCTGCCGTATCAAGACGGTCGTACTTTTCAACAGCCTCCTGGATGATGCTGCGCAACCCCTTTTCCAGAACCTTTTCATGGTTCATGGTAAAATGTCCGATGCCGTAAGTAATCTGGAGCATGATCCCGAAGATGTATTTTCCCATGTCTTCGATGACATCCCGGGGAAGCATATGTTCGAATGAATCTTCAACGGTTTTTCCTTCCCAGAAAGGGATGATATCTTTTTTGAGCTCCTGCTTTTCGGAGTGGGTGATCAAAGCCCGCTGAATTTCCCGGATATCGAATCGCTCCACATCCTCTTTGATCCATCGGATCTTGTTTTCGGGAAAAAGGGGGGCCCCTTTCAATTTTCCGGTGCGGCATCCGACGATGAGTTCATCGTCCCGGATAATGACACTGATATTTTTAAGAATATGTTCAAGAGCAAGGCTCATCCGGGTCAGCGGGTGTCTGTCCCAGTTTTCAGCCATGGACCGCGTTACATACCGGGCCCGCTCGAGACAGATTTCCTGGGGCGCCCGGATGATTCGGTCCCTGATTCTGCCCACCCGGGTATGGGCGATTCGTTCAGGGCCTGCCGGTTCTAAAGCCATGTTGTCCTCCCCAAATCACGTGTTATGGTAAAATAAATGGTGAATGCCCCCGCGTCTGAACCGGTCCGTCTCTAACGGGGCTTCTCCGCCGTCAAGAGAAGTTTTCCGGTTTTCTCATGTTCCGATATTTCCTGCCTGGCCCTTTTCAGCCAGTCTAAAAACACCTCATTCATTTGAGTGCCCAGTTCCGTCATCAAACGGACGCAGATATCCTGTTTTTCCCAACGGGGAAGATTGGCGTACCGTCTGGCCAGTTGTTTTTCGTACAAATCGGTTTGCTCATCGATGATCTCCAGGGCGCGATCCTTATCACCGAATCCAAAAAAAACAAACCGCATTAAAAACGGGTTGCGGATGATGATTCTTTCATTGGAAGAATCATGGAGCCAGTTTAGAAATGCTTTCCTTCCTTTCTCGGTAATGGTGTAAAGCTTTCGCGGCGGGCCTTTTTCTCCGGATACGGAAACTTCGGTCATGGAAATCGACCCTTCTTTTTTCAAATTTTTCAGATTCAGATAAATCTGACCGTAATTAATGGACCACATGTTATCGAAGTCTTTCTCGATATACTCTTTTATGCGATACCCATGCATCGGCTTATAGTGGAGCAGCCCCAGGATGGCATATTTTAACGACATGAAAAGCCTCCCGTCAAAATGACGTCTGGTGAACAAATACATTATATATAACCTGACATATATATTACAAGTTATATATATGTCAATATATATTTAAAAACCGGGTTTTCCAGATGGCAATTTACCAGGAGTTGGATTGATTTTTTCGGGAAAAGCCGGGTTTCTCAGTCCCGGAGCTCGTGGTCGTATGTGGCATGGCATTCCGTGATATGCCCGATGGCACCGGGGTAATACCATGTCAACTGAACCATGTTGAGCAGTTTTTCATTCATGCATAAACTCTGAAATACGGTTAAATCATGGAATCCGGTTTAACTTTATCCCTTTAATTTTTCCAGTCTTGCCAAAACCGATTCCGCCTCTGTCATGATTTTATCGATGATGTCCCGGCAGCTTGGAATATCCTTTATCATACCCGCACCCTGGCCAAGGGTAATGGAATTGTCCGTAAGATTTCCGAATATAAAGGACGATACGGTTCGGTTGCTTTCCGGGTTTTCTTCCGTGTTGCCGGTTGCGCGGGAAATTTCGTCGAAGGACGGCACGCCGCCCTTTTGGGCGATGATGTTTTTTAAATACGAATTGACCAGCATCCGTACCGATCCCCGGCGCTCTTCCACAAACCCCCTGTCTCCGGTTTCTGATTTTTTTTCCCGGACAGGACTGCCGTGACGGATGGCCATGGTACTGGTATCTGTTGCCGTTAAAACCGCTTCCTTCACATTGGCATGGGCCGGGCATTCCTTTGTCGCCATGAAACGGGTACCCATATAGACACCTTCGGCACCCAGTGCGAGGGCCCCGACAAGCCCCCTGGCGTCCACGATACCCCCGCCGGCGATAACAGGGATTTTAACGGCATCGGCAGCCTGGGGAACGAGGCAGAAGGTGGTTAACTGGTCGAACCCGCTGTGCCCGCCCCCTTCGGTTCCTGAAACCACAACAGCATCCACACCGGCCTCTTCGGCTTTTTTGGCGTGCCTGACCGTTGAACAGACATGGATCACTTTTATTCCTTCACTTTTAAGAAATTTCGTATACACCAGGGGACTGCCCTGGGATACGATGGCAACGGGAATTTTCTCCTCAATCACCACTTCCAGGCACTTATCACTATATTTACGGTCCCATCCCACCACTCCGACAACCAGGTTCACGGCAAAAGGTTTGTCCGTCATGGAGCGGCATTTTTGAATCTGCTCCCTTAAACGCCGCCCTGTCCCGTTTACATCCGTTGTCACGGACTTGGATCCGGCATTGGGCCCGATGGTTCCAAGGCCCCCGGCTTTTGAAACCGCCGCTGCAATGTCTGCATCCGTAATCCAGGCCATGGGCGCCAGAACAATGGGGTGTTGGATTTCCAGTAATTTGGTGATTCTTGTTTTCATAACATCACTCTCCTTTGGGCATGACGTTGCAGAGGCGGTAACAGGTTTTGATGAATTCAGAATTTTTTGAATGAACGCCTGTTGTTTTTCTATTGACCGTATACATCCGCCCGGCATTCATCATTAAAAAATATCTGTAAATACTCACACAGGCTTGTGACCCGTGATGCGGGTCAGTGATCCGGGGATAAATTCATTGACGGAAATATCCACAAATCCCGCGTTTTTTAAATACGAAATGACTTCTTTCTCCGAATGGGCCCTTCCCAGGCTGCCGAACAGGGCTTCATGCAGACCCCACAGGGCCGGCCCCAGGGCACCGTCCTTTTGATCTGATACTGTTTCACCCACAACATGATACTCGCCCCCGGGCATTAGTGCGTCAAACCCCTTTTTCATGACGTTTTCCAGCCCATCCCGGTCGTACTGGGGTAAATTGCTGGCCTGGATAATGATATCAGGACCCTGGGGAAAGGGATCGGCAGTGAAATCTCCGGACAGGGTGGAAATTTTATCCTGCAGCCCCCACTGAGCGACAATCTCACGGGTGATTTTGGTAACCGGCTCAAAATCCATGACGATGGCCTTCAAATGGGGATATCGCTGGATTGCGGCGATACAGTATGCCCCGCTGCCGCCGCCCAGATCCAGAATCAGGTTGCGATGGCGCATATCCACATTTTTAGAAAATAAAAAACCCGCGCCCAGCCCCACGCTGTATGTGGCCTCATGGTATTCCCGGGCCATTTCATCGGTGATGCTGCCGTATATGCCCAGAATACGGGGCGGCTCATCAGAGTTTAAATAGTCCTTCAGGTTTTTCCAGTCTTCAAAGTCCCGGGAGGAAAAAAGCATCCAGGGCCCCACATACGTGGATTTGCCTTTGACCAGAAACCGTTCCACATCCGGGGCGTTTTTATAGCCGTTTTCATCCTTTTCCAAAAGCCCGATTGCCGCACATGCCACCACCAGCCTTTCCGCATTCAGTTCGGTGATGCCCACGGCATCTGCGATTTCTTTAAAATCCGCGGCACCTTCGGACACCTTGGTAAAAAGATCCAGCTCAACAGCCGCCCGCAGAGTCGCCGACTGTTTATGGCCATAACTGATGTTCTGGAGACGGACGGTGTTCACTTTTTCATGTGTTGATGTCATAATAAGGCCGACCTTTTAAATATGATGTTTTAATCGAGGTTTTTCGTGCTTAAAACGTGCTTGAAAACAGGAATAAGTAGTTGATAACTATAAACCATGTTTACAGAAAAAGGCAACCGTTGTATTTACCCGCCTTTTCGATAAGTGCTCTAAATCATGGATAACCCAATATTATCTGACGTACTGAAAAAAAATTCATCAAGATAAAAAAAATGATTGACATTCAGAAATAAATTTTATATTAGATATCTAACTTCCGGCAATAAAACGCCAATTTTCTTATCACTCCTATGGAAAAAGCCCTCTTATCCCCAAAGGGGGCTTTTCCTTTATGTAAGGTTCCCGGTATTGCCGAAACGGCTGACAAAAAATTTTAAAACCCGTTGAAATTAATTAAAACGCCCGAAAAAAAAGCCGTTTCGACACTTTTTAACGCCCCAAAGCCGTGATCCCAGGTATCCATCAGAGTTTTTTCAGCAATTGATTGGCAGCGGTCAGCATGGGGTCCCACACCGGGCCGAACGGCGGTGCATAAGCCAGGTCCGACTGGAAAAACTGCTCAACGGTCATTTTTGCATGAAGTCCCACGGCCGGTGCGTTGATACGATGCGCCGCACCCTCCTTGCCCACCATCTGAACGCCCAACAGTCGTCCGTTTCTTTTGTCTCCCACCATCTGAACGAAAATGGTTGAGGCCCCCGGATGGGCATGGGCCCTGGATCTTGACCGGATCACAACTTCAACAGGGTCGAACCCGGCTTTTGCCGCCTCGGCGACGTTCAGGCCGGTTCTGGCGACCTCGTATTTAAAAACCTTAAATACCGCCGTACCGGCAATACCTGAAAGTCTGACGGTTTTACCGCATATGTTGTCTGCTGCAGCCCATCCTGCACGATTTGCCCGAAGAGCCAGGGGTATCCATGTTTTTTTTCCCGTAACAACGTGGATGGCATCGGCGCAATCACCCGCGGCATAGACATGGGGATCCGAAGACAGCAGGGTATCATCCACTGACACAGCATTGCCCACGCCCAGCCCGATTCCGGCATTTCCCGCGATTTCACTGTTGGGTTTAACCCCCACAGCCACCAGGACCATGTCGCCGAATAACGTTTTTTCCCCGCATACCACGGCCAAACGTGTCGTACCCCCGTTGTTCCGCTCTTCGATGCGCTCAATCTTTTGGCCCATGTGAAGTGTCACACCGTTTGATTCGATTTCCGCTTTTACGGCATCGGACAACTCCTTTGCCAACCAGGGTAAAAGAGGGGCCCTCGTCTTGACCATTTCCACCTGAATACCCAATTCCACAAATGCCTCGCACATCTCCAGTCCCACATATCCCATACCGATGATAACGACCTTTTTGACCGGGTGGTTTTTGACATATGTTTTAATCCTTCTCCCTTCGCCGAGATTTTTTAAAACCATCACCCCGGGCAGATCAAACCCGGGTAAATCCGGCTTGACAGCTTCAGCACCCGTGGCGATCAACAGGTTGTCATATGGAAATTCAAAAGATGTTTTATCCTGTGTGCTTCCGCTTACCGTCTTTTTCTTTGTGTCAATGTACTCCACACAATGTCCGGTCATCAGGTTTATCCCCTGTTTCTCCCTGAATACCTCGGCTTTTCTGACCACCAGGTCCTCCATATCCCGATGGGCATCGGCAATATTATAGGGCATTCCGCAAGCACTGTAAGACACATCCTGTGTTTTTTCCAGAACCGTCACATTCAAATCCGGTTTGTTCCGTTTCGCCCGGCTGGCGGCGCTCATACCTGCCGCGTCTCCGCCGATAATGACAAAATTCATGTCATGCTCCTTTTTTAAAGATTTGATTTATAAATTTCGATATGCTTAAAACGATTTACGCCAATTTAAGTCAAATATCAAATTATGATGAATTCGTAAAAAGTCGAATTAACCAGGTTTTAAGTGTTAAAATTTAAAAAATCAATAAAATACCAGATACTTAAAACCTAAAACGCAAAACTTTCGTAAAAAGTTGTTTTTCGACTTTTTTCTAGACCGTCAAATGGTGACCCGGACAAAAGAAAGGGGAGGGATGACGCAAACCGGATGAAGGCAAAACCCGTTTCAGAGTATGATGCACTGCTTAAAAAAATCCACGCGCTTTTGCCCAGGGCAATGGCTTCAGAGCGGCAACAGGTGCGCAGAAAACTTTACTACATCCGGAAAAACAGTCCTGGTCCCTTAAATGACGAAACAATCCTGAAGAAACTGGCTTCTTTGGAAAAACGCCTGAAGGCTTCCAAAAAAATACGGGACTGGCGGAAAAATAATCATCCTCCTGCACGATACCCGACTTTACTGCCCATTCTTGATAAAAAAGATGAAATCGTATCCGCCATTAAACAACACGCGGTCCTGATCGTATCAGGGGAAACAGGGTCCGGGAAAACCACCCAGATCCCCAAATTCTGTTTGGAGGCCAAAAGGGGCATCAACGGAAAAATCGGTTGCACCCAGCCCAGAAGAATCGCAGCCATAACGGTTTCGGATCGAATTGCCGAAGAACTGGGTGAAGCAGGGGATAGTGCCGTTGGATACAAAATCCGGTTTACCGACAAAACCCGGAAAAACATCTTTATCAAAATCATGACCGACGGCATTCTCCTGGCAGAGACCCAGAAAGACCCTTTTTTATATGAGTACGACACCCTTATCGTGGATGAAGCCCATGAAAGAAGCTTAAACATCGATTTTGTTCTGGGCATTTTAAAAACCCTTTTAAAAAAGCGTAAAGACCTCAAGCTGATTATCACGTCAGCCACCATTGATACGGAAAAATTCTCCAGGGCATTTGGCGACGCACCCATCATCGAGGTGTCCGGCCGGACCTATCCGGTGGATGTAAGGTACATGGCCGCGGCTGGCGGCACGGATAACGACGATGACGCTTCATACGTTGAGAGAGCTGTTGATGCCGTGGATTATCTCCAGCGCACGCGCACCCGGGGGGATATCCTGATCTTTATGCCCACGGAGCAGGACATCCTGGAAACCCGTGAACTGATAGAAGGGAGAAAATACCCCCATGTCACCGTGATGCCTCTTTTTGCCCGGCTTTCCGGAAAGGATCAGACAAGGGTTTTTGCCCGCATACCCGGCCGAAAGATCATCATTGCAACCAATATTGCGGAAACCTCCATCACAATACCGGGAATCAAATACGTCATCGACACGGGCCTTGCCAGAATTCCCCGTTATTCCCCCAGGACCCGGACCACGTCTTTGCCCGTATCGCCCATATCCAGGAGCAGCGCGGACCAGCGAAAAGGTCGATGCGGCCGGGTGGAGAACGGCGTTTGCATCCGACTTTATTCCGAGGAAGATTATATGGCCCGGCCCCTCTATACTCTCCCGGAGATTTTGAGAGCCAACCTGGCTGAAGTTATCTTAAGGATGATTTCATTAAATCTTGGAGAAATTTCGGAATTTCCGTTCATCGATCCGCCGGCGCCCAAAAGCATTTCAGACGGCTTTGACCTGCTCACCGAACTGGGTGCCATTGTCCGTACCGTCCCGGGGAAAAAATCACGAACAAAAGGCCGGTTTGCCCTCACGCCAAAAGGCCGGCTGATGGCCCGATTGCCGGTGGACCCGAGGATTTCCTGCATGCTCATTGAAGCGCAGAAACAGGGATGCTCGAAGGAAATCCTTGTCATTGCCGCAGTCCTCTCCATCATGGATCCACGGGAACGGCCGGTTGACAAAGCCCAGGCTGCAGATGAAAAACACGCGGCATTCAAGGATCCGTCTTCGGATTTTTTAACCCTGCTCAACATCTGGGACCGATATGACAAAACAAAACAGATGGTAAACAGCAACACCCGGATGAAACGGTTCTGCAAGGAAAATTATCTTTCCTACAGAAGAATGCGGGAATGGCGGGATATTCACGGCCAGCTTGCAGATATCCTTGAAGAAGCCGGGCTTATCGAACAACCCCCTGTTCAGAGAATACAAACCGATCCGGAAAATAAATTCAACCCCCTGTATGCGGCCATTCACAAGTCCATTCTGAGCGGATTTTTGTCCAATATCGCCGCCAGGAAAGAGAACAATATCTACAAGGCGCCAAAGGGACGGGAGGTCATGATATTCCCGGGCTCCACCCTGTTCGGAAAAGCCGTTCCGTGGATTGTCGCAGGAGAAATCGTGGAGACCAGCCGTGTGTATGCCAGGACCGTGGGCGCAATTGACGATAAATGGCTGGAAAGCGCCGGCAGGGGCCTTTGCACTTATACCTGGCACAACCCGCGCTGGGACCGGCGCAGGGGGGAAGTGATCGCCACGGAACAGGTGAGCCTTTTCGGTCTTATCATTGTTTCCGGTCGCACGGTTCCTTACGGCAGGATCAATCCAAAAGAAGCATCATCCATCTTCATTCAAAAGGCCCTGGTCGAAGGAGAGATGGACGATGTCTTCCCGTTTATGCAGTTTAACAAAAGTCTCGTGGATAATGTCAGAACCGTTGAAAACAAGTTGCGAAAAAGAGACATTCTCATCGGCGAACCGGATATTTTTTCGTTTTATGAAAGCCGCCTCGGAGAATGTTACGACATCAGGACCTTAAGGCATGTGTTGAAAGAGAAGGGGAACGACTCGTTTTTAAGAATGAATCAGGAAGACCTGTTCCGGTTTATACCCGACGCAGATGAACTGGCGCTTTATCCGGATCGGGTGAAACTCGGCAACAAGGATTTTGCTTGTGAGTATCGGTTTGATCCGGGGAAGAACGATGACGGTCTGACGGTCAAGGTCCCCCTGTCCCTGGCCGCCGAAATCCCGGGAGATGAATTGGACTGGCTGGTTCCCGGCCTGTATAAGGAAAAAATCACCGCGTTGATCAAGGGCCTTCCCAAGTCTTATCGGAAACAACTGGTGCCGGTGGGGGACACCGTTGATACGATCTTATCGGAGATGCCCAAGACCCGGATCTCATTGCTGACGGCCCTGGGAAACTTTATCCATAAACGTTTCGGTGTTGATATACCGGCTCGGGCATGGTCTGTTGAAACACTTCCCGACTACTTGAAAATGCGCATTGCCATCACCGGTAATAAAGGGATGGAAATCAGAAGCGGCAGGGACAAGTCCGTTCTTGCACGGGCAGACATAAATGGATTAAGAACGGATGTTCTTTTCCCCATCAAAAAAGAATGGGAGCGGACCGGCATTATCCAGTGGGACTTTTCCGATTTGCCCGAATCCGTTCGGTATAAAGATAAAGACGGTACCAACTGGATCTTGTACCCCGCACTTGAGGTCGCCGAAAAGCGTGAAAAAGAAGCCGGACCCCAACCTGTCAATCTGCGTCTTTTTCTGGATTTTCACAAGGCCCGAAATACCCATAAAGCCGGTGTGGCAGCCCTTTATGCCAATTATTTTTCAAAGGATTTAAAATTTTTGAAAAAGGCCCTGACCTTGCCCGGCCCTGTCAAAGATGCCGTCAAACAAATCGGCGGTAAAAAAACCATCGAAGCGTACCTCTATGATCGTGTGCTGTATCAACTTTTTCATAAAGACATCCGGACCGAAGTCGACTTTAAAACCCATGCCGCTGCTGCAGGACCTGTTATTCTCAAGGAAGGGCAAAAATTGTTAAAGCGCGTAATCCCCCTCCTGACCGCCCGTCACGAGACAAAAGGTTATATCAGCCGGCTGAAAGCGGAAAACCGTTTCAACCCCGTGGTGTTTGAACTCATTGACGAACTGGACACCCAGGTGGATCGTCTTGTTCCGGAAAATTTCCTCAGTCTTTATGATGCCGACCGTTTCGACGATATTCAGCGGTATTTAAAGGCCATTGTCATCCGCGCTCAAAGGGCCCTGGTCAGCCTTGAAAAGGATCGGGTCAAGGCAAGAGGAATCAAAGTCTTTACGAACAGGCTGGATGAATTTCTGGCGTCTCTCACCCCTGAAACATCCCGGGACAAAAAAGATGCCATTGAATCCCTGTTCTGGCTGATCGAAGAATACAAAGTCTCGGTTTTCGCACAGGAATTAAAAACAGCCATCAAAATTTCTCCCAAAAAACTCAATGAATTAATCAACAACATCGACCGCATGGTATGATAATGGTGATGTTGCCCGGGTGTCTGAATCAAAAAGGTCACAGCGGTGTCTGCCTGGTCAGACCAAATGGAACCGTAACAATCAGAATTTGACTTTTACCATGTAATTAATATAATACACGTGTTATCGTCATTTCGCATCATGATCGCGATTTCCTTTGGAGCATAATTCATGGCAAAAGATTTTTATTCGATCTTAGGGGTTCCCAAAACCGCATCAAAAGAAGAAATTAAAAAGGCTTATCGGAAGCTCGCCCGGAAATGGCATCCGGACATCAATCCGGGTAACAAGGAAGCTGAAAAGAAGTTCAAGGAAATATCCCAGGCGTATGACTGCCTTGGTGATGATAAAAAGCGGAAGCTTTACGATGAATTCGGCGAAGACGGCCTGCAGTCCGGTTTTGATGCTGAAAAAGCCAGGCAATATCAACAATGGCAATCTTCCGACAACTTTTCGGAGTGGCAGAATGCCCGGCAGGACTTCGGCCGTTACCAGAGTTACGAGGATATTTTCGGGGACCTGTTCGGGTTTGGCAGCGGTAAAACGCATTTTAAAACATCCCGGCCTGCAAACGGGCGGGATGTTGAATATGAAATGACCATTGATATGATTTCCGCCTTAAAGGGATTTGAAACCGAAATATCCATACAGAAACAAAAAGAATGCCCAGCCTGCGGTGGATCCGGAATGAATCCGACGACAGCGGCGGCCACCTGCACAACCTGCGGTGGAACCGGCCAGATAAAATTGGCTGACGGTCCCATGCATTTTACACGGTCATGCCCCAATTGCCACGGCAGCGGAAAGACCGGCGATGCCTGCAGCCAGTGCCGGGGCGTGGGGTTGGTGATGGGAACGGAAAGAATAAAAGTCGTTATCCCCAAGGGTGTCAAGGATGGCTCCAAGGTCCGGGTTTCGGGAAAAGGAGAGCCCGGGCAAAACGGCGGCAGACCCGGGGATCTTTATCTCGTCGTCCGCGTGAAACCCCATCCTCTGATAAAAAGAGAGGGGGATGACCTTTACATGGATATACCGGTAACCGTATACGAAGCCATGGCAGGGGGGAAAATCACCGTCCCCACCATTGACGGCCAGGTAAACGTAAAAATCCCCCCCCAGAGCCAGGGCGGTCAACTGCTCAAACTCAAAGGAAAAGGTGCCGTCAACATCAAAACAAAGAAAAGCGGCGATTTGTATATTAAATTGAATGTAAAAGTTCCGAAAACCCGTGATGATGCCGTGCTGAGTGCTGCAAAAAAGCTGGACGGCCTGTATGAGGGTAATATCAGGAGCGGCATCCGGCTGTAAAACGGTTATGATTTAAGGCGTTCGTTCATAACATTCTTAAATTGCCGCTGGATTTCTTCCAATATATCGTCAAATTGTTTACGCATGGCGATCATGTTTTGTCTCATCCGGAGAATAATTTCAACACCGGGCAGGTTCACATCCATTTCTTCCACCAGGATCTTGGCGATACGCAGTTTTTCCATATCATGCGCTGAAAAAACCCGGTTTTGGGAATCCCCGGAACACGTCGGGCATACGATGTCCCAATCCACCAGTTCGGAAATAAAACTTTCATCCACCTGAAAAATTTTGATGATTTCGGTTGATGTCCAGTATTCCTTTGTCATGTCAAAACCCTCTCAAGCACGCGGCCGTTACCATTCCCAGCAACCCGATTATCATATCCCATCCTCGATTTCAACCCGGTCCTGCCTGTTCTTATCCAAGGCATTTGATCCCATACCGCCCATAATTCCTATTCCCGCTTTTTCACCTGATATTTGATCACGACCTTATTATCTCCGGATGCCAGGGACAACGCCGGGTTATCTAAAACGAGCCGGGCTGAAATCCTCCCGCTCTTTTTGACGGCGTCAAGGGGTATTTTTTCCGTATACACCGTGGTCAGGTTTTTCAACAGATGGCTTTTCCCGGTCACGTTGACCGATTTGGGTTTTATCACGGCTTCCGTCATTATCAGATGATCCGGCAATTTTCCCACCCAGTCGACCTGGACGGGAATATTTTTTATGGTGGGCTTGGCCAGAACGATATCTATTTCAGGGGGCTCGATTTTTTTAAGCATGATTCCCGGAGGGAGGGTGACATCTTCTAAGGGAATTTCGATGTGCTTTTTGCCGATGGTCGCATCGGTGATATTGACCTTCACCCTTATCTGGCCCGGCCGAATCGATTTGATCAGGAAACTCGATCCGCTCACATGAAGGCGCACGGTATTGGCGGAAGTTTCAACGATGTCCATCTCCGGATCGTTTTTAAAATACTCAATGGGCACTTCCAGGGCGGTTAACGTGTCAGAGCCCCGGGTGATGCTGAACCACGTTCCGGAAATAAACAATACGGACAAAACAGCCGCCGTCACAAGATCCCGCTTCCGTTTTTTTTGCTCCTGCTTTTCTTTGGCAGACAGGCCCAAATGGGTGTTCAATCTTTCTTCGAGCCCTTTTGGATAGTAGAAGACTTCCAGGCCCCTGTCTTTTGCCACAACCACTTCTCCTCTTTCTTCCGAGGCCAGCAGGACCAGCGCATCCGACCTTTCCGCCAGACCGGCGGCGGCCCGGTGGCGGGTTCCGAAGTATGACGGGAGATCATCCCGCTCGGTCAACGGCAGGATGACCCCGACCTTTTCAACGCGGTTGCCCTGGATTACGGCGGCACCGTCATGAACCGGATTGTCGGGGAAAAAAATGGAAAACAGCATTTCCCTGGAAAGTACGCCCTGCCAGTTGATGCCGTTGCTCAAATATTCATCCAGATTATCCTTGCCGGGAATGACGAACAGGGCGCCGATTCTTTTACGGGCCAACTCAAAAATGCCGTCCACGATGATTTCCACCGAGGTTTCGTATGCCTTGCCCGGTGTTCCCCAAAAGATCAGCCTGAGGTTGGTGGCTTGAAATACAGACCGGATTTCATTTCTGAACACGATGATAACGATGAGAGCACCGGCGGCCGTGATGCCTTGAATGGCCCAACTGGTCAGTACCAGTCCGAGGGCGTAGGCGGTTCGCTGAAAAAACCACAAAAAGGCGATCCCCAGCAGGACCCTGAATGTTGTCGTTCCCCTGAAAAGGACGTAAAGGCGGAACAGGATATAACTGTTTAAAAGGATATCCACGATATCCGTCCATCCTATTCCGGAAAAAAAGGAAACCAATCCGTCCATACAATTAATCCGTTATGCTGAACCTGAGTGTCTTGAGAATCCTTTCCGCTTCATCCACGATTTCCACTCGCCAGGGGCCTTTATCCGCTTCTCTGAATTGAATTCTTGAAAACGTCGACCATCGCGGCGGTTTCAGGGTGAGTTTGCGGCTCGTGCTCAACTGGTCGCTTCGATACCATTTGTGATATATTACCGTTTCCCTGGAGATATTGCTGAATGACGTGAAACAAAGGACTTCGCCGATGCCCAGGGAAAAAACAATCGCCCTGTTTTTCGGCGTAAGCCCCTCCATGGTTTCACACATTACCGCCTCATCCAAACTCAGCACAGATGACACATCAGCATCAGCCGACTGCAGATCAGAAGCCGGTGTTGTCAGGATGAACAAGAAGGTGACCACCAGGATATGAAAAAGGCGGGTTTTTGAGTTCATGGGATCCATTTGCATTATCCGGCGTTGAACATAGGCATTAAAAAAAAACACGCGGGAAAAAGTCTTTGGCCATATGTTGAGATACATCTTCCAGGAAAAATTTACAATGGTGTTTTTTTAACGTAAAATCTCCGGATTAATGTCAGGCCGTCGAATACCACTTCCTGCGTTCGGCAGCTGCTTTGTATGATTTTGCCACAAATTTTTCTGCAAACTTTTCATGGGATAAATAGGACGACAACCCCGTTATCAGGGATTCGACCAGCCCGTTTACGATCTCGTCCTTTTTTTGTTCGTCGATAAAATTTCGATCCATTTTTTTTTCAAACACAACGGGGTTCCCCAAAATTTCGGCAACTTCCTTGACCGGGGCATTCACTGATTTTTCATTCACCGTTTCTTCATTGACAGGGATGTCGATCCGAAGAATAACCGAAACAAACCACCTGTCGCCGGCAATTTTTCGGGACCCGTCAAACAGGGAGCCGGTCAAACCATTTTTCAATCCAATGGTTTTGATCAATCGTTCTTCCATAATTTTTTTACCGCCTGAATTTCCGTCGGCCGGGAAACACAAAGTCGTTACTGCACCTTGATGCTGACCTGTTTCGATGCCTCGTCATTGAGCCTGGGAATTTCGATTTCAAGAATTCCGTCTTTAAACTTTGCGGTAATTCCGTCCGGATCTATCTCTGAAGGAAGGCTGAATGCACGATGAAACGGGCCGTATTTTCTTTCCTTCCGAAAATACTGATCGTCTCTGACTTCGGGATTCACGCTTCGCCGGCCTTTTAAGGTAAGAACGTTGCCCTTGACATCCACTGAAACCGCTTCCTTTTTAATGCCGGGAAGTTCGGCATGAATCACGATGCACCGGCCGGCATCGAATATGTCCACCGCAGGTTTCCACGCCCCCATATGCATGTCTTCGTCCACTAGTTTCGTGCCGGGAAATGCATCATCAAAAAGTCGGTTAATGCGGTCCTGAAGGATATATGCATTTTTAAAAGGGTCCCATCTTATCAGTGTCATTGTCCTTCCTCCTTGAGCCGGGGCCGCGGGATCAGCGGGCGGCGCTCCTTTCATCCACAAAGGGTCTGGTTGTATTTTTCGCTAACAATAATCATATGTCAAAAAGTGTCAAGAACCTCGGTTGCGCTTACCCGTAGCGGCACGCCAGGCGGGTAAATTCATCCGCCTCTTCATGGCGTCCCCGTTTTCTGCATCCTGCCGCGTAAATAAGGCATTTCTCTTTCAGCATCCGTACGGAAGCCCTGTGCTGATCCGTTGAAAGCAGGCCGCTTTCAATCATTTTGCAGATGGAAAAAATTCTGAAACGATCCAGTCCCGGGGTCCTGGAAAGCTGATCTTCATGGCCCCCGCGCTTGACAATCAAAGGCTCATCAATGAGATGAACGGGAAAACGGCAACCGACCCTGAGCCACAGGTCATAATCCTCGCAGGCGGGAAGATCTTCATCAAAGCATCCCACGATATCAAACAGTTCCTTTCTCATCATCACCGCCGAAGGACTCACCAGGCACAATGCCAGGAATCGTTCATAAATCATGCCGGATTCTTTTTGATGCCGTTTTTTCGGATTCACCCGAATGCCGTTTCGTATCCAGATCTCTTCGGTTTGGCAAATCAACGCCTGTTTGTTGGAATCAAAAAAACGCACCTGGCATGCCAGTTTTCCGGGAAGCCATAAATCATCCGAATCCAGGAAGGCGATGAGCCTGCCGGATGCCATATTGATACCTTTGTTTCTGGCGGCGCTGACCCCCCTGTTTTCCTGGTAAATGTATCGTACCCTGTTTTTAAAAGGAGACAGTCGTTCCGGGGTGTTGTCGGTTGACCCGTCATCCACGATAATTAATTCAAAATCTCTAAAATCCTGGGCCATGACGGATTCCACGGCCTGGATGACCATTCCGGACCGATTGTAAGTGGGTATGATAACACTGACGACGGGAGATTTTTTATTTGCGGACATTTGGACCCATCAACCGGACATACCGATGCCGTCGATTACGGCACGGCATTGGGGACATCGGCTGTTTTGGATAACATTTTTTTCAACGATAAATCCCCGGCGGGCAATCAGCAGACTGTTACAGGCATAACAAAATGTGTTTTCGCCGTTTTCATTGCGTACATTGCCCACGTAAACATACCTTAACCCGGCTCGGGTTCCGATTTCACGGGCCTTGATAATGGTTTCAACCGGCGTGGGCGGACGGTCCGTCAATCGATAGGTCGGATGAAAACGGCTGACATGCCACGGGGTTTCAGGACCCAGTTCGTCTCTTATAAAAGCCGCCAGTTCATTTAATTCTTTTTCATCGTCATTCAGCCCGGGAATCAACAAGGTGGTAACCTCCAGGAAAATCCCCAGTTGTTTCATCATCTTCAATGTATCCTTGACCGGTTCCAGTCGTGCGCTGCAGTAAGTTTTATAGAAAGTATCGTTAAATGCCTTTAAATCCACGTTTGCCCCGTCCAGATACGGTGCCGCCATCCGTAATGCCTCCGGCGTCATATAACCGTTTGTAACAAATACGTTCTTCAGCCCCTTTTCCGCAGCAAGCCGGGCCGTATCATAAGCGAACTCGAAATAAACCGTGGGTTCGGTGTAGGTGTAGGAGATGCTTTTGCAATTCCCGCGAAGGGCATGATCGACGATCATCCCGGGTGTTACGGATTTCCCCGTAATAAATCCGTCTCGGTCCTCGGGCATTTGGGCGATATCTGCATTTTGACAGAAACGGCATTTAAAATTACACCCCACGGTGGCAATGGAAAATGAGAGACTCCCAGGCATGAAATGGAACAGGGGTTTTTTCTCAATGGGATCGATATGGGTGGCAATAACCCGGCCGTACACCAGGGAGGTCAACTTTCCATCACGGTTTTCACGAACCTTGCAGATTCCCCTTGTTTGCGGCTTTATGATGCAGCGATGGCGGCACAGATTGCATTTAACGTCATTTTCCTTGTACGGTTCGTAAAGATACGCTTCCGTCATCGCACGTCTCCTTTTTCTTCTCTGTTTTTATCCATTACGCCCGCCTGTTTTACTTCAACGGCTATATACTGTGGACGGCTGAATGTTTGGTCTTGTATTTCAAGGCCAGCGGCGTGGTCCGGAATCTGGGAACCGGCATGATCACAATTCCCGCAAATGCACCAAAGGGTATTTTCTGCATGATGAATGCATCCTCCATGCGAAGCATATATTTTTCAAACGATCCGGGAAACCAGCATATGGTTTTCCAGGTGACGGATACATTGCCGATGACCTTTTGTATAATCTGCTTAATCTCCCATACACTGTAAAAACGGGCATGCCTGTAGATGGAGTCGGAAAATAGGGCCTTGACGCGTCGTTCTATGCATTTAAGGGCATACCGGTTATAAATGCCGATAAAAATCTTGTCCTTGGTTACACGGCAGGCCTCTTCAATGACTTTTCCGGGGTCATCCACATACTCCAGCGTGGTGATCAATGTTGCATAATGGAAAGAATTGTCTTCAAACGGGAGGGACTCTCCAAAATTACGAAAGAATTCCACGCGGTTTTTAAATTTCTCACGGGCAATATCCAACATATAGGGAGACGGGTCCAGTCCGCTTACATCCAGCCCTTTTTCAACAAACCCGGCCAGCCTGGCCCCGGTTCCGCATCCGATATCCAGCAATGCCCGGCCGCGTATCGGTTTGAGCATGTCGAAAATTAACCGGGCCTCCCGGTCAGCCGTGATCCTGTTTCCGGGGCTGTAAAACCACTTTTCGTATGCCGATGCATCTTTGAAATCAAATACATATCCCATAAAAAAAACTTTGTATCTGTTTAGTCTTTTCTAAAACGACTAACTGAAACGGGGTTTAATCGTAATTTGATACGATGAAATACCCCCTTAATTCCCCATCGGGGGAGGGGAATTAAGGGTGTTCACAGCAAAAATCATCCCGATTGATCCAGTTTTTCAAAGGGCTAAACACTTACAAAACTTTTAAGGGAAAAAATAATTTTTTTCAAGGGCAAAGCAAGGTCTGATGCTTTCCGGAAATTATCCTGTCAGGAAGCCGGGTTTTCCGGAGTCCCTTTCTTTTTTTTGCATCTGTATTTTCGTTTTCTGTTCGTCGGTTTCTTCCTTGTCTGCCCGGCTTCGGCATCCGATGGCGTCTTTGTTTCCGGACCGAATCCGAAAAAACTGCCGGGATACGTATCTTTAGTTCGTTTCCTTGTCAGACCCTTACCGTTGGATTGCTTATCGACCCGGCGTTCCAATCGCCGGCGCGCTTCTTTTTTTCTCCGCTTTGGAACAGATGGCTCGGCCGTTGACGTGTCCTCTAAATACCAGTCGTCTTTAGGCCATTTCACCGGAATTTTATATCCCAACATGTCTTCCAGTGCTTCCAAGTGAAACACATATTCTTCACATGCCAAAGAGATCGCCGCGCCTTTTTGTCCGGCCCGTGCTGTTCTGCCGATTCGATGGATATAATTCTCTGCATCCTGGGGAAGATCATAATTGATCACGTGGGTGATGTTTTCAACATGGATCCCCCTGGAGGCCACATCGGTTGCAACAAGGATTTTTAATGTTCCGTTTTTAAACCGTTCCATTAACCGGAACCGTTTTTTCTGGTGCAAGTCACCGGTAATCCCTTCGGCAGGCCAGCCGTTTTGTTTGAGCTTCCGGGCAACCCGGTCGACGCCGATTTTCGTATTGACAAAAATGAGGATCCGTTCCCAATCCTCTTTGGCCAGTATGCCCAGCAGCAGGGAGAATTTTTTGTCGTTTCCCACATGAAACAGGGTCTGTTGAATGCCCTTGACGGTCTTTTCGTCGGGTGTAACGGAAATAAACTCCGGAAGATTCATAAAGTCGTAGGTCAACTCCATCACCCGGTAGGAAAGGGTAGCGGAAAACAGCATGGACTGGCGTTTTTCAAAATGAGGAAGTTTTCTCAGAATATACCGCATATCCTTGGCAAACCCTAAATCCAGGAGACGATCAGCTTCATCGATCACAATGATTTGAATATCCCGGGTGATGAACACGCCCTGTTTGTAGTAATCGATTATCCGACCAGGGGTACAGATAACGACATCAACCCCGTTTTTTAAACTTTG
Source organism: uncultured Desulfobacteraceae bacterium (assembly GCA_964386565.1). Classification (GTDB taxonomy): domain Bacteria; phylum Desulfobacterota; class Desulfobacteria; order Desulfobacterales; family UBA5616; genus CAYLRU01. Next base: position 23,604 of record CAYLRU010000032.1, read on the forward strand.
TGCTTGTTTCACATAATCTACGCCGCCGACGACATTAACGAGCCGGAAATTCGTATAACGGCCGATTTTTTCCGCCTCGTCATAAATTTGAAAGGCCAGTTCCCGCGTGGGCGCCACAATTAACGCCCGGGGATTTTTATCTTCGTATTGTGGAAAAGCCAGCATCCGGGTAAAAATAGTGATTAAAAATGCGGCTGTCTTACCGGTCCCGGTCTGTGCCTGGCCGGCGACGTCACGTCCGGTGAGGGACACCGGCAGGGTCCGGGCCTGGATAGGCGTACAATAGGTCAAACCGAGGTCTTTTAAACCGGTTAAGACCTTTTGTGGCAAGTTTAAGGCTTCAAAAGCCGTTGAGGTCAGAAATTGGGGTTTCTCCATTAAAAACTGGGGCTGATAAAGGGTTCTGTTGAGTTTTAAAATCTAGATTATACTTGATTATGAAAATATTGCAAGACATGAAATTCAATATTCCCTCATACCCAAAAAATATCTTTAAAAAAAATAATTGCCGTCGGCGGTTAACAGGGGTTGCTTATTCGGTTTGAACTGTTATGTGGTTTATGATATCACGATCACCATGAAAGAATTTTTTAAAGTGATGGATTTGCCCGGGGTATTGGCCCTTGCAGGGGAATTCCCCCCGGTTTGCACCGAAGACGTATCCTTGCTTGAATCTTTCAACAGGGTTCTCGGGACGGACGTGAAATCAGATATTGATATTCCGGATTTTTCCAGGTCCACCATGGACGGGTATTCGGTTTGTGCATCATCGACATTCGGCGCTTCCGAGGCAAACCCGGCCTATCTCAACATAATCGGAACCGTGGGTATGGGAGAAAGACCCTCTTTTCCAGTCCGCGTCCAGGAGGCTGCCAAAATTTCAACGGGCGGAATGATGCCGGACGGCAGCGATGCCGTGGTTATGGTAGAGCACACCGACACCCTAGACGACACCACTCTGGAGGTCTATAAAAGCGTTGCGCCGGGACAACACATGATTGAGGTCGGAGAAGACATTAAAAAAGGGAGCACCATCCTGGTAAAGGGCCGGAAAATCAGGGCGCAGGAGTTCGGGCTGCTGGCCGCACTGGGCAGGCAAACCGTGACCGTCTATAAAAAACCAACAGTGGGAATTATATCTACGGGAGATGAAATCGTATCTGTTGAAGAAACGCCGGGACCCGGTCAGATCCGGGACATGAATTCTTTTACATTGTCCGCCCTGGTTCAAAAAGCAGGCGGGACGGCAAACCGGTACGGCATCGTACGGGACAATTACGAAAGCCTTTATGAGAAAAGCGTTTTGGCATTATCACAGTGCGATATGGTTTTGATATCCGGCGGCAGTTCGGTGGGTGCCCGTGATTTCACCACGGCTGTTTTGTCGGCCATACCGGATTCTGCCATACTGGTACATGGCATTTCGATCAGTCCGGGAAAGCCGACGATATTGGCAAAAACCGGGAAAAAGGCCTTTTGGGGTCTTCCCGGACATGTTGTTTCCGCCATGGTGGTGTTTCAGGTCATCGTCAAACCGTTTATCCAACAGATCTCCGGATTAATGCCCCAACCGAAATGGAAAATTCCGGCGGTTCTTACCCGAAACGTCTCATCCGCCCAAGGCCGAACGGATTTTATCAGAGTCAGACTGATTCAAAAAGACGGCGTTGTATTGGCAGAACCCATACTGGGGAAATCCGGACTGATAAACACCATGGTGAAGGCGGACGGGTTAATTGAAATCGGAATCAATACCGAAGGCCTTGACAAGGGATCCCCTGTGGGGGTCATGTTGCTGTAATGCCACACGGAAAGAACAGATGAATCGAAAAAGAAACATTTATTTGAATATGAAGACGCTGGAAGAAGCCAAACGCATCTTGCTTGGTCAATTCCCCCGTTTGCCGGATCCGGCGGTTGAAGAAGTTCAATCCATTGATGCCGTGGACCGCATTTTAGCAGGCCCGGTTTTTGCACAAATCTCCTCGCCCAATTTTCACGCCGCGGCCATGGATGGTATTGCCGTAAAAGCCGCCGTAACGTTCGGCGCCAATGAAGCAAATCCCAAAGTGCTGACCGTCGGCAAAGAGGCCCATTTCATTAACACCGGCCATGTCATGCCGGAAAATACGGATGCGGTCATCATGATCGAACACATCCAGATACTGGATAAAGACCGGGTTGAAATCGAATCACCGGCGTTTCCATGGCAAAATGTCCGGAAAATGGGTGAAGATATCGTTGCCACGGAGCTGTTGTTTCCACGGAATCATAAAATCACCCCTTACAGCCTGGGTGCACTGCTTTCGGCCGGTGTTTTTCACGTTGTTGTCCGGAAGAAACCTAAGATTCTGATTATCCCCACGGGGTCGGAACTGGTTGAATGGCATGAAACAGACGCCGGTCAGTTAAAAGCCGGTCAGGTGATTGAAACAAATTCATATGTATTGGGCAAAATGGCCGTAGCCGCCGGTGCTGAAGTCCTCCGTCATGAAAAGATCATGGACGATGAGAACAGAATTAAAACAGCCGTGGAAAATGCCCTTTCAGATGATACGGACATGATTTTGATCCTGGGAGGATCTTCAGCCGGTTCCGAAGATTATGCAAAGCCCGTTATTGAATCGCTGGGGCAGGTGCTTGTCCACGGTGTCACCATTATGCCGGGCAAGCCGGTGATAATCGGCAAGGCCGGGGGAAAACCGGTTTTCGGAGTTCCCGGGTACCCCGTATCCGCCATCATTGTTTTTGAACAGTTTGTCCGGCCCGTGATTTTTAACATGCTGGGACAAACCGATGATCCCAGGCCCGTTGTGGCGGTAAAACCGACGCGCAAGATCGCCTCAAGACTCGGTACGGAAGAATTTCTCCGCGTTAAACTCGGCCGGGTGGGCGATCGATACGTGGCAACCCCCCTTCCCAGGGGGGCCGGCAGCATAACGACGCTCACCGAAGCAGACGGCATTATCCGCATCCCGAATCATGTTGAAGGATTAAAAGACGGCGAGCCGGTATCGGCTGAATTGCTCCGGCCGTTGTCTTCCATCCAGAACACCATCGTTGTCGTGGGGAGCCATGACAATTCCCTGGATATACTGGCGGATGAAATCCGGTCCAGGCACGACGGCATTACCCTTTCTTCCAGCCATGTGGGAAGCATGGGCGGACTGATGGCCGTTAAACGGAACCTGTGTCACGTGGCAGGTACCCATATGCTTGATACCGACACGGGTACTTACAACATCAGCTATATTGAAAGATATCTGCCGGACACCCCGGTTTGTCTCGTTAACCTGGTTTTAAGGGATCAGGGGTTCATTGTTTCCAAGAACAACCCCAAGAACATAACCGGCATCGAAGACCTCTGCCGTGACGATGTTCGATTCATCAATCGCCAGGCAGGTTCGGGCACCCGGATTCTGCTGGATTACAAGCTGGCCCAGACGGGCATTTCACCCGATTCCATAGATGGTTATCGAAATGACGAATTCACCCATATGTCAGTGGCCGTGGCCGTTTTAAGCGGTGCCGCAGACGTGGGGCTGGGGATATATGCCGCGGCAAAGGCCCTTGATCTGGATTTTATTCCCCTTGTGACGGAACAATACGACCTGATCATTCCGGAATTTTTCTTTCATACGCCCAATATTCAGATCCTGATTGAGACCATTCAATCCCGGGCTTTTAAATCCCGGGTTCTCGCCCTGGGCGGATATCATACCCAGAATACGGGAAACATCGTGTGGAGGTCCGTTACCGCATGAAAAATATTTCTTCATCATTCCTGTTATGATAGATTATGTCACCATAAATCATACGGCGGATCTGGGTATGAAGGTATTCGGCACTGATATCAAAAGCCTTTTCACAAATGCGGGGCTTGCCCTGTTTGACCTCATTGCCGGCATGAATTATCGCCATGCCCCGATGACATATCGGGTATCGGCAAAAGGGGAAGACTGGCCGGATCTGATGGTGGCGTGGTTGAGAGAGCTTCTCTATTTATGGACCGGGAAAGAACTGCTGGTACAATCCATCGATATTGACGCTGTTTTGCCCTATGCCGTCTCAGCCGATGTCTGCTGCACCCGCTTTGATCCGAACCGTCATGACATCAAACACGAAATCAAGGCGGTAACGTACCATCAAATACGGGTGGATCAAACAACAGGCGGATGGGAATCCACCATTATTTTCGATGTATGAAACCCCGGTGGACCGGTTGCTTTTTTATGAATTTATCAACATTCCCAAAACAGGGTATGACATTGAAACTCAATAAAATTGATGACTACCGATGGGAACTGCCGAGAAGCGGCGGCATGCGGGTTCCGGGGATTATCTACACCAGCGCCCACATGATAAAAGACATCGAAAACGAAGAGGCGCTAAAACAGGTGGCCAATGTCGCAACATTGCCCGGGATCGTTAAGGCCTCCATGGCCATGCCGGACATCCATTGGGGGTACGGATTCCCCATCGGCGGGGTTGCCGCGTTTGACTGGGAAACCGGCGTCATTTCACCCGGAGGTGTGGGATACGATATCAACTGCGGCGTCCGACTGGCCGTCACCCAGCTGGAAAAGGCGGATGTCTGCAACAAGCTTAAGGATCTGGCAGACGTTTTGTATCAACAGATTCCCTCCGGCGTGGGCAGCACAGGAAATATTAAGCTGACCCTGAAAGAAGAAAAACGTGTTCTTTTAAAAGGGAGTGGCTGGGCCGTTGAAAACGGGTATGGCGATGAACATGATATTGTCCATACGGAGGATATGGGATGCATGGAAAATGCCGACCCGGACGTGGTCAGCGACCGGGCCCTGAAAAGGGGCCTGAAACAGTTGGGGACCCTTGGATCGGGAAATCACTTTCTGGAAGTGGGGTTTGTGGAGAAGGTATATGACCCGGAGGCTGCAAATGTCATGGGCCTTTTTGAGGGGCAGGTGACGCTGATTCTGCACTCCGGTTCCAGGGGATTGGGTTACCAGATATGTGACGATTTTTTAGCGGAAATGACACGGAACCTCCATAAATCTTTTCCGGACATACCGGATCGACAGCTCGCCTGCGCATGGATCCGGTCTGAAGAAGGCATGCGCTACTTCAATGCCATGGCCTGTGCGGCCAACTATGCATGGGCCAACCGGCAGATTCTTCTTCACAGGGCCCGGGATGTTTTTCAGCGTGTTTTCAGCATCGGGCCTAAAAATCTGAACATGCGGCTGGTCTACGATATCTGCCATAATATTGCAAAAAAAGAACTTCACCGCATAGGCGGCAAAGACCAGTGGGTCTGTGTCCACCGAAAAGGCGCCACCCGCGCCTTCGGCCCGGGCCACAAGGATCTGTGCCGGGATTACCGGGATATGGGTCAACCCACTCTCATCCCCGGCGACATGGGAACGGCCAGTTACGTCATGGTGGGGACACAAAAGGCCATGGCAGAAACCTTCGGTTCAACATGCCACGGCGCCGGCCGTGTGCTCAGCCGCAAAGCCGCAAAAAAAGCGAGTAAAGGGCGGTCCATATACCGTGAGCTGGAAGACAGGGGAATTATCGTGAGATGGACGGGAAGGTCCACCCTGGCGGAAGAAATGCCCGATGCCTACAAAAATATTTCCCAGGTTGTTGATATCGTTCATGGCGCCGGGATATCCGCCAAGGTTGCAAAATTAAGACCGTTGGTCGTTGTGAAAGGATAGGATGGAAATCTTACAGGCCGTTGTATTGGGGACTGTTCAGGGGGGCACCGAATTTCTGCCCGTCAGCAGCTCAGGGCACCTTGTCATTCTTCAGCATCTTTTCGGGCTGACAGAATCCCATATCGGTTTTGATATCGCCGTTCATGTGGGAACACTGGTTGCCGTAATCGCCTTTTTCTTCCGGGATATCCGGTCTCTGGTCGTAACCCTGGTGCGTTGTGTCATGCCGGCGGCAAAAAGAAAATGGTCGGATCTGCCTGCATTGACCCATCCCGATATAAAACTGGCGGCGCTGGTAATGATCGGCAGCATTCCCACCGCGGTGATAGGGCTTTTGTTTCACCGGATATCCGATGTGCTCTTTTCCTCGGTTAACCTGGTGGGCATGATGCTGATTATCACCGGTCTGTTGCTCATTTTAACCCGTTGGGTAAAAAAAAACCAAAAATCGTTCCACGCATTTACCTTCAAAGACGCCCTCATCATCGGACTGGTCCAGGGAATGGCCATTCTTCCCGGCATCTCCCGATCCGGTGCCACGATAGCAACGGCCATTTTCCTGGGAATACGAAAAGAAATCGCGGTTGAATTCTCATTTTTACTCTCCATCCCGGCCATCTTCGGCGCCGGCATGATCATGGTAAAAGACATGGCAGGCGATTCGGCCTTGTGGGATGCAAAGATCATGTTCACGGGCATGCTTGCATCATGCGTGGTGGGATATTTTTCCCTGTCCATGCTGGTCTTTATCATAAAGAAGGGACGGCTGCATTTTTTTGCGCCTTATTGCTGGATTTTAGGGGCAGCCGCATGTATCATTAACTAGCGTCCATTCGAAATCGACCGTTTCCGGATGGGTACCGACTAAATCGTTGACAAGGAGTAAATCATGAATCCTGAAATTTTTCGCCAGTACGACATCAGGGGAATTGCAGAAAAAGATATGACAAAAGAAGAAGTTTTCATAATCGGCAGGGGAATCGGTACGTATCTGAAGCATCACAACTGTTCAAAAGTCACCGTCGGCAGAGACTGCCGAATAACCTCGGATGCCTATGCCGGTCGGATCATAGAAGGACTTGTCTCCACAGGATGCCGCGTGATTGATCTGGGCGTATGTCCTACGCCGGTTTTTTATTTTTCCATCCGGCATTTCGACCAGGAAGGCGGCGTCATGATAACGGCCAGTCATAACCCGGCGGATTATAACGGCTTTAAGATCTGCAGGGGGCTTGATTCGGTCTATGGCGAAGAACTGAAGAAAATTCTGGGCATCATCACCGAAGAAGCCTTTGTTGAAGGGAAAGGGTCCTGCCGCACCGCCGACATCATCACGCCATACAAGGAATTTGTAACCGGTAATATTTCCATTTCAAAACCCTTGAGAATCGGTATTGACGCGGGAAACGGCACTGCCGGTGTAGTGGCGGTCCCCATTTTAAAAGCCCTGGGTTGTGAGGTCCATGATCTGTACTGCGATATGGACGGGACTTTCCCGAACCATGAAGCAGATCCCACGGTGGAAAAAAATATGAAAGACCTCATCCGCCTGGTCGCCGAAAAAAAGCTGGATATCGGCATCGGCTTTGACGGCGACGGGGACAGACTCGGCGTTATCGATGAAAAGGGAAACATCGTTTACGGCGACCGGTTGATGATTGTCTTCGCCCGGGAGATACTGTCCAGAAAACCCGGGGCTGTTTTTATTTCGGAAGTAAAATGTTCGCAGACGATGTATGACGATATAAAAAAGCACGGGGGCAAACCGATTATGTGGAAAACCGGTCACTCCCTGATCAAAAAGAAAATGAAGGAAGAAAACGCCGAACTGGCCGGGGAGATGAGCGGGCACATGTTCTTTGCCGACCGGTATTTCGGTTATGACGACGCAACGTACGCGTGTTGCCGGCTTCTTGAAATCATCGCCGATTCAGGCAAAACCGTATCCGAACTGCTGGCCGATGTTCCCAGGACCTTCACCACCCCGGAAATCCGGGTGGACTGCCCGGACCGGATAAAGTTTAAGGTCGTGGAAAAAGTCACCGAACATTTCAAGAAAACCCATGAGGTTATCGATATAGACGGGGCCCGGGTGTTGTTTGACGACGGGTGGGGATTGGTCAGGGCATCCAATACCCAGCCGGTCCTGGTCCTTCGTTTTGAATCCTTATCCGAAGGCAGATTGCTGGAGATTCGAAATACCGTTGAATCGGCCTTAAAAAAAATCCGGGATGGTTTTTAATTTCCGCACACATTTTGCTTTCCCCGGGGCGCGCCGTATATGGCAAAAAATAAAAAAAACTCCCTGCCGTCCTCCTGATTAAATCATGGTACGGCTATAGGGCTGAGCGGGATACCTGTGCCCTTCGTGTTTCTTTTTCCTTCGTTTCGGCAAGGAACTGCATATCCGCCGCTTCTAATAAAAATCCAGCCCGGATAAAATCTCCTCGTACAACCGGCGGGTTCCCAGATCAAACATGATTTTTGCCCTATCCAGCCTCTCGGGATCCACATCAAAGAATCCAAACAACTTTTCGTGCACTTTTTGGATGATGTCGTCTTTTCCTTTTCCCTTTCTGATCATTTTTTCCGTCATCAACCACAGCCGGGTGAAATATTCCAAGAACCGGTCCAGTTCATCTGCTTCGCACACTTCCCCATGACCGGGAACAATGAGATCGATTTCAAGGGATTTCATCCACTTGAGAGCTTCGATCCACTCGGCAAAATCAGCATCCCCTTTGTACGGATGCATTCCCGCCGTCATATTGTCGCCGGTTAAAAGAATCTTTTCATCCTCAAGATAGATGCAAATACTTCCCGGCGTATGTCCGCCCACATGAATGAGCCTGAAGACCCCCCCGCCTGTGTAAAGCGACATCATGTCTTCAAAGGTTATCTCCGGCATTACCAGGGGGGCGGTTAAAATAAAATCAATTTCCTCCTGCGTTCTTCCCGGAGCCGTGGGCGCCATATCTTCCCGCAGGGTCCCGCCCTTTTTGCGCATTTCCGCCAGGGCGGTCTCATGCATGATGACGCGTCCCCCCATGGCGTCATTTCCGATAATATGATCGTAATGGTGGTGTGTGGCGATGATGTAGCGCGCGCCTGACGGTTCCAATCCATTGATGAATGTCTGCCAGTGGCGGATGTCTTTTGGCAGCATGGGCGTATCCACGAGCACCAGCCCGTCGTCCGTCCGGATACAGGCCACATTTGCGCCGTCATATGCAGTATTGACATA
>CAYLRU010000033.1:0-4696 GCA_964386565.1 uncultured Desulfobacteraceae bacterium
ATCCGATATATATACACGTTTATCCTATATCGATCATTTACAAACATTCCTTCGCTTCTATCATATCTTATTTGGCAGATCTGCTCGGAAACCAGCCCCATCATAAAGATAATTATGGATCCTATCATAAGCATCGCACTCATGTTTGTAAATGATCGATATAGGATAAACGTGTATATATATCGGATCAACCCCAGAAAAAACATTAAAAAACTCACCGGCATAAAAATTCTCATGGGTGAATATAGCGTGCAGATCTTTATGATAATCATTAAAAAACGGACACCATCCTGAAACAATTTGATGTTGCTCTTGCCTTTTTCCCCCTTCTTCATATTGATGGGTATATATTTTATGCTGAATCCATTCCTCAACATCCCCAAGGTGATCGTCGTTGGATAGGAATAGGAATTGGGCAGCATGGATAAAAATTTTATTGCAATGTCTTTTTTAACGGCCCTGAAGCCCGACGTTAAATCTTTGACCTGAAATTTTGCCACATAAGAAGCCAATCGATTATATATGGAATTACCGATCCATCTTAAAGCGGAAGTTTGGCCCTTTCTGTTTCGGGCCCCTACGACCATATCGTATTCCGGGATATATCTGATCAAATCGGCGATATCTTCCGGATCATGTTGGTTGTCCCCATCCATGAATACCAATACATTACCGGTTGCTATACGGATTCCGCTTTTTACGGCAGCACCGTTTCCCTTGTTATACGGGTGAGAAAAAACCTTGATGCCCATATCAGAAGCAATCGATCCCGTATCGTCAGTTGAACCGTCATCAACAACTATAATCTCATAATCCGGATACAACCCTACAAGCCTTGGAAGAAGTTCTTTAATATCCTCTTCTTCGTTGTAAGCGGGAATAATTATGCTGATTTTCATACCAACCATCAACCTCCCATATATTGAAATTTAAATTTTGCCGTTCATTTTCAATCCACGATCTGATCACTCAAACCATTCAATCAAACAGAAGGTTTATATTGATTGACAAATCAAAACAATGTTTATTAAACAGCAATAACCGGAAGAGAAAAATATCTGTTATCAAGCCGGTTATACAACATGGCCTGATTTTAATTTCACCTCGTCCCGTGAGAATATTGAATTATTATAATTATGTCAACAACCTGCAGTCAGAATAAATCAAACTTCAACCGATTATTTAAACTCCTGGCCTGCCTTTTTCTTATTATCATCACAGTTGTCGTTTACGAACGCGTTGAAGGATACGATTTTATAGGACTTGATGACAATCTTTATGTGACAAACAACAAATACGTGGCAGAGGGTTTCAGCGTTAAGAATTTTAAATGGGCCTTCACGAACATAATCGCCGGGCAATGGATTCCCATGGTCTGGCTTTCATACATGCTTGACAGTCAATTGTGCGGGTTGTCTCCAAGATGGTTCCATTTGACGAATTTGTTTTTTCACCTGTCAAATATTCTTCTATTATTCTTTTTGCTTAATAAATTCACAAATAATATGAAAAAAAGTTTGCTTGCCGCAGCCATATTTGCCATACACCCGATCCATGTCGAATCCGTCGCATGGGTGACTGAACGCAAAGATGTGTTAAGCATGTTTTTCTTTCTCTTAAGCCTGCATTTTTATGTTGAATATGTTAACAATAAGAAAATTTGGGGATATGTTTCATCGATTCTTTTTTTCATTACAGGGTTGATGTCCAAACCAATGCTGGTAACAATGCCGTTTGTTCTTCTCATTATGGATTATTGGCCTTTGAACAGGTTTGCACATAACCCGATATTAAAAACCAACAAAGCCCGGTCACTCAAATGGATTCCGTTAATTTCGGAAAAAATTCCCTACTTTTTTCTGAGCCTGATAGTGGGCTTTGTAACAATTCTCGGAAACCAAAAAGTAGGGGCCATTATCCCGATTACGGAACTGCCGATTGGCGACAGGATTGCCAATACGTTGGTTTCATATTTTAATTATCTTATAAAAATGTTTTATCCTTTTGAATTATCGGTTTTTTATCCCTATACAGGGGCCCCACCCTGGTGGGAAGTCCTGGTTGCTGTATTTTTTCTCTCGGCATTCTCCTTTTCAGCCTTTAAAATGTCAGCACGGTTTCCATACCTGGTTACAGGGTGGTTATGGTATATCGTGACTTTGATTCCTGTCAGCGGCATCGTTCAATCCGGTATTCAGTCCATGGCCGACCGATTCGTTTATATCCCTTTCATCGGAATATATTTAATCATAGCCTGGGGGGGAAACGATCTCATTAAAACATATCCTGTCAGAAAATCTATTATATATGCTACAACTGTGACGGTCATCCTCTGTTTAATGCTGGTATCCATAAGACAGGTTAAATTTTGGGAAAACAGCATCACTCTTTTTGAACATGCCCTTGAAGTTACCGAAGAAAATTTCCTGGCCCATGACGTATTGGGTGATGCCCTCGTAAAGAAAGGCAGGCTGGAAGAAGCCATCGTTCATTACCAGAGGGTAATACAACTAAATCCGGAACATGTCGATGCGCACAACAACCTGGGAGCAGCATTTTATGTTATGGGAGACCTGAACAAGGCGGCTTATTATCTGAATAAAGCTTTGGAGATAAATCCGACTTATGTCCGCGCCCAAACCAATCTCCGCAACGTTAAACATAAAATGAAGCAATCCATTGATACCCCTCAAGATAAATGAAACTATTGATGAACCTGCCAGACAGCATGGCCATTTTTATAATAAAGCAATTTCCAATATTTGCCGACCTTATCACGAAAACGCGAGATCTCTTCATCTGAATAATTTAATCTCAGATAGCGGTCAGCAAGGTCGATTCTCATGAATATGTGTGTCACGTTGAGAGAATCTACTTCCCTGATAAAGGCCTCCTCACTACCGGCGTTTTTTACCAATCGCCTGATTACCGAGACCCCAAAAGACGGGTCATTTTTATATTTTCTTTCCAGATAATACCCCCGTCGGCCCAAATAAATGGTATATACAACGGAATCTTCCGGCAAACGGCTGTTAATGAATTGAACAGCTTCAAAATGTAGCAGGTGCCGTTTTAAAAAATCCTCCTTAGATTCCTTTTGCATTATATAGGGTATCGGATCGATCTTGTTAAAGTGGTCCTTCAGGTAATATACGTTTGGCACCAGCAATAGGATGATGGACAACCACAGCCCGTAAACAGCAATCCGTCGGATCAATGAAGAACGCTCATTCAACCAGAGCGAAATATTTTTAACGCCCATTACCGCCAAAATAGTCAATATCGGAATTGTCGGCAACACGTATCGAACCTGTTTCGCCGTCAGGAAAAACGCCATTATGATAAAACATACCGAAAATACAAGGAACAGCAGCTTTTCATGAACCAATTCTTTTTTAAGAAAAATAAACGGCAGAAAAATGATCAAAATCGGGTTGAGCCTTCCCTGAAAATATTGATAGCTGTTATCTCTGCCTTGGAAAAACATCCGGATGGGGATAAACAGGGTTTCAAAAAAATTTTCCCCATACATATATTCCCTGAGTTGGAAAAACCCGATACTGCCTTCTGTACTTTTTTCAATCTGCTGTTTTACGATTTCCCTGACCGAGTCCTGGTGGCACAGGGAATAAAAAAAATCTTTGAACAGGGGATAAAATGGATCCCCTGTCAATACATAATTTTTTATATACCATGGTGAGGCAACGAGTGCTGTTAAAAAAAAGAAAATTAAACCATATTTTAATGCTGCGGTCTGTTTCCGGGTATCCCGGACAAAAATAAACACCACCAACAGGTTTAAAAGAAACCAGGCGATAAGGGCATTGTATTTTGATCCGACAGCCAGCCCCATAAAACAGCCCGAAAGAATTAACCCATTTAAATTTTCGTAGTTTGAATCTCTCCATTTTATCAGCATTACAACACCGGCCGTTGTAAAAAAGGTCATCCCCAAGTCTATATAGGCTGATGTGGACAACCAAACCACAATCGGGGTGGAAATAAATACAGCGCTCCCCAGAAGGCCCCAGAAACGATCATATCTTTGTTTTAAAAAATAATATGTGATTATACCCGTTCCCAATCCAAACCCCCAATGAATAAACTTGGGGAGAATGTCCTTGCCGAAATAAAGGGGGATCAGATAAAGCATATTCACATACATGGGATAATACGAAAAATCCGCCCACGGGGTTTCGAAAAATCCCTTGTTAATAGTCCAGAGCTTTGGAATAGCAAGATGGTGTATCAAAGCATCCCGGGTAATCGGTGGTGTCAGGTTCAACACGCATTCCATTAATAAAAACAGTAAAATGTAAGCAAACAAAAAACCGATTGCCGTATTTTTGACGATATCACTTTTTTCCTGCATAATTTGAAATTACCAAGAACCTTTCCCGCACTTACACCAAATTGATTGCGTCATATTTAAAAGGATTCATTCCTGATACATTGATATAACGGTCCAGTACCCATCAAACGTACTAAATGTTTATTAAATACCGGTTTTTAATGACAATTGTTTTTCCCATGGGACTTTTCATTTTCATATCCAATAAAAAAAAGGGGCTTTAACAGCCCCCTTTTTTACCAAACAAATTATTTTCACTTTTCTGTTATTTTAACACATCAGCTTTCTGATTAAGGACCTTCTACTACAACATCCGTTCCAGATCCCCGGACCGTATAAACGTTG
>CAYLRU010000033.1:4796-32369 GCA_964386565.1 uncultured Desulfobacteraceae bacterium
GAAGTTTTCAGCTGTTGACTCGGCCGCGGCATCCTGGCCTTTCTGACGATATTTCAGAAAGTTGGGAATGGCAATGGCCGACAGGATGCCGATGATGGCGATAACGATCATCAGTTCGATCAGTGTAAAACCTTTTTGATTGTTTCCTCTTAACTTTTGCAGCATGGTTAAATCCTCCTTTTAAAATTTGAAACATTAATAAAAAATGAGTGAATCTGTTTTAAAAACAATTAATCTGTTTTTGTGTTTCACCCCCCTTTTTCACGATGGTATTTGATTTCAAAATAAAAGATGCAATTTTGGTACCAACATTGGAAAATTTCTTGGAAAATTTCAACCATTCGATAATATTACAAATAAAATAAACTTGGATATTGGTCCTGGGTTTTGCTTTTTACAATCAAAATAAAGTTTACAAAATTTGTAAACAGCATCACAAAATTTGAAACGAGCTGCAGGCTGAAAGATTGGTTATCATCATGAAATGCCGATTAAAACCTGTATCCGGCATTGAACGGTAAGGATCTGAACATCCCGGGATTTGGAGCCGGGCGTCTGTAGAAAAACATCCCGGATTTATCAAATGTTACGGCACCCCATGTCGCATATTTTTTTAAATCATTAATATCACTTGGCTCTTGCCCCGGGCCATAGCCTCCTGACTTCGGGCTGACAGGTTATATACCCTATCCCCCATTAAAATTCAAGCCCATTTTATCTATCCTGTGCCACAGGGAACGATACCGGATACCCAGCAGTTCAGCAGCTTTTTTCTTGTTGCCCCCGGAACATTCCAGGGCTTTTTCAATGTAGGCCCGTTCGATCTGCTCCAGGATATCTTCCAGGGAAACCCCTTTTGCCACGTCATCCAGGTCAAACCGCTGGTTTTTGATCCCTTCGATCCACCGGCGCTTGTAAATGGAAAGGGCCAGGCTGTCCGGAAGCAGAATATTGGTACTGGAGATGGCCACGCTCCGTTCCATGAGATTTTCCAGTTCCCTGACGTTTCCGGGAAAATCGTATCTTTGAAGCATGTCGATGGCATACGATGAAATCTTGGAAATTTCCTTTCCCATTTCCCGGGAATATTTTTCCAGGAAGTGCTGGGCCAGGGCGCGGATGTCTGCTTTTCTCTCCCGGAGCGGGGGCACCTTGATTTCGATTACATTCAACCGGTAAAACAGGTCTTCCCGAAAACGGCCGTCGATCACCTCCTGCTCCAGTTTTTTGTTGGTGGCTGAAATAATCCGGATATCCACGGTGACCTCTTCATTTCCCCCCACAGGCTTGAATATCTTTTCCTGCACCGCACGCAGGAGTTTGACCTGGATGGGCGGGCTGAGTTCTCCGATTTCATCCAGAAACAGCGTTCCCTTGTGAGCAATTTCAAACAATCCCTTTTTGTCCACGGTTGCACCGGTAAAAGCCCCTTTTTTATGGCCGAACAGTTCGCTTTCCAGCAATGTTTCAGGAATGCCGCCGCAATTGATGGTGACAAACGGGTGGTTTTTCCGATCGCTCTGCTCGTGAATGGCCCTTGCAATCAGTTCCTTTCCGGTCCCGCTTTCGCCGGTGATCAGGATATTGGTCCGGGTTTTTGAAACCTGCCGAATCATGTCGAAGATATGCATCATCTGGGGGCTGGACCCCACGATTCTGTTGAAATGAATATTTTTTTTAAGTTCCCCTTCGGTGACCTCCTTTTCATGCTCAAGCGTTTTTAAGTCCAGGGCTTTTTTAATGGCCTGCTTCAGCTCATCATTATCAAACGGCTTGGGCACATAATCGTAGGCCCCTTCATTCATGGCTTCCACCGCCGTTTCCGTGGATGCATAGGCAGAGATCATGATCACGGTGGTATTCTTGTTCTTTTTTTTGGATGCCCGCAACACATCCAACCCGGTCATATCCCCCAGCTTTATATCACACAGCAGCAGATCGTAGTTGTTGTTTTCAAGCGCCTGGATTGCACTTTTGCCGTTGCCGGCCAAGGATACTTCATAACCTTCGCGAGTGAGGATATATTCCAGCAGTTCGCGCATGCTGAGTTCGTCATCAATTATGAGGATACGGGGTTTGTTCATTGGGCTGTATGGGCTATCATGGGCTATGGGCTATGTATAACGGGATTTACCCTGCCCTTTTAACCGTTTATACCCTCTGTTTTTATTTACATATCATTAAAAACGATTTTTCCGTTGACCATTGTTAAAACGGCCTTGCCTTTCATTTGCCACCCGTCAAACGGGGTGTTTCTGCTTTTTGATTTAAATTCCGCTGCATCGACCCGGTATGTTTTATCAAGATCGATGATGGTTAAATCGGCCCTGTTTCCGATGCTGATATCGTTTTTCAAACCAAGAATTCGGGCCGGGTTTTTGGACATTTTTCCAATGAGATCCGTCAACGACAGATTATTTTTTTCAACAAGTTTAAGCCCGAGGGGTAAAGCGGTTTCCAGACCGACGATGCCGTTTGCCGCCTGATCGAATGCCACATCTTTTTCAAGATCGGAATGGGGTGCATGGTCGGTGGCAATCACGTCGAGTGTCCCATCTGCCAATCCATCCGTAATGGCGACCCTGTCCTGCTCGGATCTCAAAGGCGGGTTCATTTTTGCGTGGGTGTTGTACCCGTCCACCGCCTCCTCGGTGATGGAAAAATAATGGGGTGCGGTTTCAGCGGTTACGGGCACCCCCCTTTTCTTTGCATCTCTAATGGCTTCAACCGACTCTTTTGTACTGACATGGGCGATGTGAACGGGAATTCCCGTGATCTCGCAAAGGGCGATATCCCGCATCACCATGATGGCCTCGGCTGCATTGGAAATGCCGGCAAGTCCCATTTTCGTTGCCTTTTTTCCTTCATTCATAACACCGTTTGCCGAAAGGGCGAGATCTTCGCAATGGGAAATAACGAACAGGCCGAATCCTTTTGAATATTCCATGGCCCTTCGCATGAGCAGGCTGTCGGTCACCGGACGGCCGTCATCCGACAGGGCCACGGCACCCGCGCCCTTCAAGTCCCCGTATTCGCATAACTGTTCACCCGCAAGCCCCTTGCTCACCGCACCCACGGGCAAAACCCTGGCCGTATTGGCTGCCTTTGCCTGGTTGACAATAAACTCGGTAACCTGGACGTTATCATTTACCGGGCTGGTATTGGGCATGCAGCAGATCGTGGTAAACCCGCCATGGACTGCCGCCCTGCAGCCGGTTTCAATGGTTTCTTTATACTCATGCCCGGGTTCCCGCAGATGAACGTGCATATCGATAAGTCCGGGAACAACGACCTTTCCGGCGGCATCAACGACCCGGTCGGGATGATCTTCGGCACTATGATCCTGGTGAGCGGATCCATCTTCATAAAGACGAATTTTTTGAATTATCCCATCCCGAACCAGGATATCACCCATACCATCGATATTTCCGGGATCAACAATCCTTCCGCCCCTAATCAGCGTCGACATTTCGCGCACCTCCAGCCGTCAGGTACAGCAGGGCCATTCGAACGGCCACACCGTTGGTCACCTGGTCAAGAATCACGGAATACGGACCATCCGCCACTTCCGATATAATTTCAACACCTCTGTTCAACGGCCCGGGATGCATGATCAATACCCCCTGTTTTGCCCGTTTCATCCGCAGGGTATTCAATCCATAGGCCCTGGCATATTCGCGCTCCGTGGAAAAGAAGAAGCCTTTTTGCCGTTCTTTTTGCATGCGCAGCATCATAATCACATCCGCATCCGTGATCGCCTCGTCGATATCATATGTTACCGATACGCCGAGTGATTCGATTCCATTGGGTATCAGCGTCGGTGGACCGGCCAGCACCACCTCTGCCCCCATTTTCGTAAAGCCGATGCAGTTGGATCGGGCCACCCTGCTGTGGGTGATATCTCCGATGATGGCGATCCGCTTTCCTCTCAGATCTCCCTTCTTTTCACGCACGGTCATCAGGTCGAGCAGGGCCTGTGTGGGATGTGCATGCATGCCGTCACCTGCGTTTATTACGGAAACATCCAGCCTTTGGGCCAGCATGTAGGGAGCGCCGGCTGCCGAGTGCCGGATGACAATGACATCCGGGTTCATGGCCTCCAGATTCCTCGCCGTATCAATCAGCGTCTCACCTTTTACCAGGCTGCTTGAAGAAGCGGAAATGGAATGACAGTCCGCACTCAGCCGCTTGGCCGCAATATCAAAAGACATCCGGGTCCGGGTGCTGGGCTCATAAAAAAAAAGCACAACGGTTTTCCCCCTGAGCGTGGGTACCTTTTTAATGGGCCGGGTTGAAATTTCCTTCATGCGGTCTGCTGTGTCCAGAATCAGATTGATCTCTTCCCTGCTTAAAGATTCCATGTCCAGGATGTCTTTTTTCGTAAATTGCATAATTTAAAATAGGGGTTTGGGTTGCAGGCTATCAGATCAGGCTGCAGCCTGAAAACTACAGCCCGATAGCCTCATATGACAGTCTATCTACCTGATCAAATTCCCGATCCGTTTCCATCTGACGCCGAACCTTTCATTATCCCATGACCAATAGATCATAAACGCCTTGCCCTTGACAGCGTCAAGGTCCACAAAACCCCAGAACCGGCTGTCATAACTGTGGTCCCTGTTATCCCCCATTACGAACAGGGAATTTTCAGGCACCTTTACCGGGCCGAAGTTGTCCCTCGGCTGCATTCCGGCGGGAAAAATACCGGGATCGGAAAATATGCCGTGATCATGATTCAGCCTTTCTCCATTGACATAAACCTGCTTGTTTCTGATCTCTATGATATCCCCGGATATACCGATAACCCGTTTGATGAAATCTTTTTTCGGGTCTTCGGGAAACTGAAAAACCACCACATCCCCTCTTTCCGGCGATTCGGCTGAAATAATGGTTTTATTGATGAACGGCAGCTTTACCCCGTAGACGAACTTGTTCACCAGAATATGGTCCCCGACTAACAGGGTCTGTTTCATGGACCCGGAAGGAATTTTGAATGCCTGTATAATGAAGGTACGAATAAACAACGCGATAATGATCGCAATAATGATCGCTTCTATGTTTTCCCGAAGAGCGCCTTTTTTCTCGAGCGCTTCCTTTTTTTCAGGAGAGCTTTTTTTCAAGTTTTGATTATCCCTTTCAATTCTATGGTCGCCAAAAAATCGTGATTTACAGCCAAACACCTAATATCTGATACCCAGGGCCCAACTGATTACCCGGATCACCAGGTTTGCATAAACACCCGCCAGGATATCGTCCATCACGATCCCCCATCCACCGGGCAGATTTCTTTCAATCCGCCTGATGGGAAACGGCTTTGCAATATCAAAACATCTGAAAATGACAAACCCTGTTAAAACCGTGAAAAGATTAAACGGCAGGCCCCAAAATGCCACCAACAGCCCGGCAATCTCATCAATAACGATACATCCCGGGTCTTTTTCGTCAAAATGTTTTTCAGCTTCATTTGCAGTAAATACGGCAAATCCGCAAAATGCCGTAATAAATAGTAATCCATACCACAAGTTAATGTTTGAAATCAAATAAGAAAGCGGGATCCCCCACATGGAACCGAATGTTCCGGATGCTATGGGGATATTGCCGACATAACAGCCGGTTGCAAGGAAAATAATCGGCCTTTCGGGAAATTTCATGCCCCGTGTCTATAATTTGGCCGAGTTTTTGTCAAGGCCATAGTTCGTGGCCTTCCGGAATCGGCATTTTCCAGCCCGGGCCGGTGTTGTCGCTCCATTAAAATCCCCAATACAGCATGTGCTCTTTTCCCGGTTGAATGATCCGGCCAACCGTGATGGCAAACCCGATTATCTGAAATACCATCTTTTACGGGGAGATTTTAAATCGGCTTCTTGGCACTATTTCCGATTTTTCGTCATCACGGCATCATATACATCCCTGATGGCGATATTTTGCTCGTTTGCAACTCTTTTACAATCTTCATATTCCGGTACGATCCGCAAAGAACCGTCGATACCTTTAACCTCTTTTGCCATCATCTTCCCGTAAATCGTATCGATTTGAATTGCCTTTCTGTCCAGCATATAGCGATGGGCTTCATACGTTCTGACACCCAGTGAAGTTGTTTCGGTCAGCAGAATCTTGATAACCGTGTCTTTCCGACTCTTATGACACAGGATTTGGACCATGGTCCCCGGACGGTTTTTTTTCATATACACAGGAATCCAGCAGATATCAAGCACCCCGGCAGTTTGTAGCCGTTCCATTAAAAAACCGAACCATTCAGCATTCATGTCATCGATATTCGTCTCAATGACCACGATATCTTCTTCAATCAAATTCGTATGTTGTCCCGAATGTTCCCGTGCCGTTCCCAGCACCACGCGCAAAAGGTTGGGCTGGGATTTGAGAATACGCTGCCCGGCGCCGTATCCGATTTGTTCGGGAATCATCTCCGGCATAGGCCCGAAAGACCGGGCCAGGGCAGCGATGATCGCCGCTCCTGTGGGAGTCACCAGTTCAACCGGTATTCCGGTGCCGTATGTCGGGATTCCCTTTAAAATCGACAGCGTAGCCGGCGCCGGAATTGGAATCGTACCGTGCATGCTCTTTGTGAATCCGCAGCCATTTGGAATCTTAGAGGCTACAACCTGATCGATCTTCAGATATTCGATACACAGGGCCGTCCCCACGATATCCACGATGGCATCCACCCCGCCCACTTCATGAAAATGAACACGGTCCTTGGGGCAATCATGGACCTGCGATTCCGCCTTTGCAATTCTTTCAAGGATGTCAAGACTCATCTGTTTAACCTGGTTTGAAAACGGACTTTTTTCAATCAACGTCCTTATTTCCAGGTAGTCCCGCCTGGGCTGGTCTTCATCCACGATCACCTCGATTAATTTCGCATGAATCCCGTTCCTGGATACGGACTTTTTTATGATATCAAATCCGGCCAACGGCATTTGAGAAATTGTCTGTTTGAGCCATTCCACGGAAACACCCAGGTCTGTCAATGCGCCCAACGTCATATCTCCGCTGATTCCGGAAAAACAGTCGAAATATGCCAGCATTAAAGCTCCTTCTCATCGTATATGGTTATAAAAAATCTCTTGTTAGTTTAAAGTATTTCCCTCTATCACACTGAAATAATAATTTTTTTTCAGGATATCAGTTTTTTCGAAAATTTTTTGCGTACTTGTTCTAAAAATAAGCCGATCCCTTTCAGTCGCGCCCTTTGTTAATTTATCTACTGGGAAAAAGCCCTCTCCAGATTCCATAAACTGATTAAAATCATACGCAATACTTCCAAATAGCGAATCTTGAAAATAATCCATTATTTCTTCATTCTCATTACCGGAAAATATATTTTCGAGATGGTATCTTAGAAAAAAATGTCTCGAATTGACTTCTGTCTGCATTATAATAGAAAAAATGGTGACTGTGCAAAACAGCGTCACAACGAACAGGTTTTTGACATTTTTGATATTCATAACAGCATCTTCAATAAAAAATATAACAGGTAAAGATACAAAAGGTAAAATAAACAAAAAAAACCGCGGCCCATAACACCATTCACCACGAGAATAGAACGCTCCCAAAACCAAAAAAGAACATGAAAAAATTATTAATACAAATATATATTCTTTTTTAAAGAATTTTATCATTTTTTTCATTCCAAGAAATGAAAAAAGGAGCAAAGGGAAATGAATAAAAAGATTGGCCGGAATTCCAAAAAAATAATCTCTAATCCTTGGAATATAATATTTGATAGAGAATGGCACAATTCCCAAATTATAAGGGTCATGAGAAGCATTTTTGCTAAATAAGTATTCCCCGTAAAAAATTTTATTTGAAACCAGCAGAAATAAAATTGTTATTGTAAACGATATTAAAAACAACCAGAAATCTTTAGAGATATCATGCCATCTAAGTGACGTTTTGTAATGGAACCTTAAGAAAGAATAAAACATGACCCCAAAATACAAAATAACGTAAAAACTTTTAATTTGGATTAGAAGAAACAATGCGGCATATCCGATGATTAAATGAGGATATGAGGTCTTTTGGCTTTTTTTTCTTTGGTATATGGTAAAATGATAATAAAACGATAAAAAAAACAAAACTTGAAAAATATCATATGATTGCGCCCTTAAATAATTCCAGTAAAAAGTAGTGTACAAAACAGCAAGTGGGAAAAATAGATTAGCCCAGATTGACCTGGAATATAACGCTGAAATAAAATAAAGATAAATAGCAATGAATACGGAAATCAACACATTTAAGCAGTTGTGATAAAAAATACTTTTATCACTTATACGGATTTCATCATGTGTGATAAAAAACTCGGGTATTGCAAATAAAATCGTATTTATAAAGCCCCATCGCTGATAATATTTTCCAGCCTCTTTATTTTCATGAAACGCATTACCTTTAACAATCAAAAATCCTTTAATCTTTTCTCGCTTTTCAAAACTGATCCCCAGGTCCTTATTCATTACAAAATTAATGGCTGACAGTTTTATGGCATAGGCGTCTCCAGGATAGTAAAATTTTGGCATGGTCAGAAAATTTAGCATTCCTACAACCAAAGATAAGCACAATATTGCTACGGATATTTTTAACCCTCTCTTTTTAGTATCCCGGTGGTCCACAGTAGCTATCTTAAGTTCCATATTGCATCATTTGGGTTTGGCACTATATTGAATTACAGTTTTGTGATTGAAGAACTAAAGGGATTTGAAATGTAATCTCATAATTTCCAACAAAAGGTTCACCGATTTTACCATGCCATCAAGAGCAACAGATTCCCTAATCGTATGCATATCCTGCATACCTGTTCCGGACCGACAACAATCCCCTTATCAAAAAAATACCAGCATCCGCCCCTCCACCGGTTGTTTTTGTTTCCATGGTTCTTCTCAAACCCTCGGCAGCTTTTTTCGCCAATTCAACCACCAATGATCTTTCGGCAGGTACGGGGGAATCCGGTTTTGATCGAAACATCAGGCATGCCATAATTCTTCATATATGTTAATAAAATGCCTGGTTGACAAAAATGTTCTAAAAATAATCCCATTGACATGAAGGCGAATTATATATTAATTACAATCCATCGCGGAAGTGCGCAGCTTACTGGTGAGGCTCCCGGACTTCAAATCCGGTGTGGGGCGCTAAAACCGTCCCGGGTGGGTTCGATTCCCATGCACTTCCGCCATTTTCATTTTCGTCCAATAGTTATCAAATGCGGCATCCTATATCAATTATTTATCATTTGAAAGCATAATTCCGAAATTTCCTGGTTTTAAACCAAAGTACCAAGTCGGGGTTTTAAAGTGAAACTGGATATCATTATCCCCATTTACAACGAAGCGGAAAACCTGCCGGAATTGTTCCGAAGAGTTAAAGCCACATGCAATACAATCGATATGGACTGGCAAGTGATTTATGTAAATGACGGCAGCACAGACGATTCGGCAAACATCATGCTCCGGCAGCGTCAAGACGACCCAAGGGTTGCAATCATCGAATTATCCCGGAATTTCGGACTTCAGGCCGCCATCGCAGCCGGGCTTTCCCATGCAGAAGCCGATGCCGTTCTTCTTATGGACGGTGATCTCCAGGATCCGCCGGAATTGATACCCGAACTGATCGACAAATGGCGGCAAGGCGCCCAGGTGGTATTACCGCGGAAACAAAGCAGGAAAGAACGCGGTATCAGAAGACTCGGATTTGACGGTTTTCATAAACTGTTTTCGTTTCTTACGGATTATCCGATTCCTTCCCAAACCGGTATTTTCGGGCTTCTCGACAAGCAGGTCGTTAAAGAGCTGAAAAACTTTAATGAAAAGAACCGCTTTTTCCCGGGATTAAGAAGCTGGGTGGGATTTAAACAGGTCATGGTACATTACCACCGGGACGATAGATCCGTAGGCAAGCCCAAACAAACCTTGAAACGACTGGTTCGTTATGCTTTTGATGCCATTTTCAGTTTTTCCTATAAACCGCTGCGCATAATGACCGGATTTGGAATAGTTGTCAGTATATGCGGATTCATTTTAGCCGTTCTGTTCGTTATAAAAAGGCTCATGGGTATTGAAGTCGCCCAAACCGGTTTTACGACATTAATTTCGGTTATCCTTTTTTTAGGCGGTATCCAAATTATTTCTGTCGGCCTGCTTGGAGAATATCTGGCGAGAGTATTTGATGAGGTAAGACAAAGACCCCTGTATATTGTAAAAAAGTGTTTTGGGCTTAATTGTTTAGGTAAGGACAAGTAATTTCATGAGCAAACCCATCTCACCGACCAAGAAAACGTTTCTCATCAAAAATGATTCAGTCCCGTTTATCTCAATTTTTTTTCTCTTATCCTGTTTCGTTGCCCTGTTCTTCATCAATGTTCTTATTTCAGGCAAAAGCATTTTCGGACATGATGTTTTGCTTCAATTTCTGCCATGGAAAAACCTGCTGTATGACTTTTTTCATAAAAATTTCAGGGTTCCGCTATGGAACCCGTTTCAATTCTCCGGATCTCCTTTTATTTCAAACATTCAGGTTTCTTTTTTCTATCCGTTAGGCATTCTTTATTATATCCTCCGACCGGAAACCGCCTATTTATATTCAACCCTGCTTCATTGCCTGCTCGGCAGCGTATTCATGACCCTTTTTTTACATTCCCTGGGAGTAAAAAAAACCGGCAGTTTGGTTTCAGCCATAATTTTCTCCTATAACGGCTATTTTCTGGCACATCTTTACGCCGGTCATCTGTCCTTTGTTCAGAATTATATCTGGCTGCCGCTCATCTTTTTTTTTGTATTTAAATTTCAGCAGACCCTGAATTTCAAACATGCCGTTGCTGCGGGACTGGTTTTGGGAATCCAAATCCTGGGAGGATTTCCGCAGATCGCATTTTATACCATTCTCTCAATAATTTTATTTATCATTTACAACATATCGATTGAACTCAACCAAACAAACCCGGGAGACATTTGCAGGTCATTATTCGGACTTTTTATTATCATTGTTATCGGTTTTTCATTGTCCGCCATCCAATTGCTTCCTACATACGAGTTCACTCAACTATCCACCAGGGGAGGAGGAATCCGTTACGATTTCGCTACCTATGAATCCCTTCATCCCAAGGAAATATTGGCGTTTATCCTGCCTGATATATTCGGCAGTGCCGTGGACAACACATACTGGCGGAGCAATGAGTGCTGGCATTTTTGGGAGAGTTGCGGCTATGTAGGTATCCTTCCGTTATTGCTTGTTTTTATAAAAGCCGAAACACGACAGTTAAAGCAGATAAAATTATTCTTTTTTCTTTTAGCAATCATTGCCCTGTTCCTCGCTTTGGGAAAATACAATCCTGTTTATCCGTTAATTTACAATCTGCCCGGCTTCGGTCAATTTCGCATTCCAGCGCAAATTCTTTTTTTATACGTTTTCAGCATCGCCGTGATAGCGGGAATCGGTTTTCATCATGTGTTAAACCTATCCTTTCAATTCAACAAGTCCCTTTACCCGTTCATCTGCATTGCGGGTGTTGTTTTTTTAACTTTCCTGACAGGTTTTTTCCTTTATCCGGTGCCGTTTGCCAAACTGCTGATCAAATTGTTTTCCAGTGCCCCTGTTGCCATTAAGAACACCCAACACCTGTATGAAAGGCTGTCATTTTGTATCTCTAAAGGGAATCTGTTGTTTTTCAGCTCCCTGTTTCTCTTGTTGATGAAAAAAAAACAAAAACTTTCATCTTCCTTGTTTTCCGGCATTGGCATTTTAATCGTATTATTGGACTTATATCTCTTTGGAAATCAATTTATTAAAAGTTACGACCTTTCCTCACCCAAACAAAAAAATATGATCTCCGAACAACTTCCGGATAATCCAACCCAGGGTCGGGTTCTGCCTGAAACAAGCATATTTAACCCCAATGATCCCACGTTATATGAATTTCCTTCCATACTGGGCTATGACCCTTTGATTTTACGAAAATATGTAAACTATATACAGTTCAGTCAGAATCTCCCATTTGACGATCACGTGGTTAACCTAACCGGCATGCTGATCAACCCCAATGCCAAATTGATTAAGCTTCTTAACACCAAAAAGATGATGGATGGATTTTACATAAAGGAATTGATAAATGAATACCAATATGCCAATTTTGCGAATCAATTCATTGTAAAGCCATCTGAAGAAATTCTTCCTTTCATGAATAGTGAGAAATTCGATCCCCGGAAAATCGTTGTTTTTGAGCAGGGGTGCCATACTCCAAAACATCGGATGCTCTCTAAACAGCCTGTCAATGGCCGGATCAAGGTGTTGGCGTATCATCATGACAACATATTGATACAGACGAATACAGACAATCCCTGCTTTTTGGTAATCAGCGAAATTTATTATCCAGGGTGGAAGGCCGAACTTGATGGAAAACCCGTTGATATATTCTGCGGCAATTATATCTTTCGTTCGATTTTCTTGCCAAAAGGAATTCATGAGGTCCGATTTTACTTTGACCCTGTTTCCCTTAAATTAGGGGCCATATGGTCCATATTAACGTTGATTGTATCATTGTTTATAATAAAATTTGGAAAGACAATCCGTTTTTCATCCCAAAATGCTTTTTAAAAAACTATATATCCCTATAAGATCAAAAACGAAAGAGAGTGTTAATAAACGATTTATTATCTGTTTATTAATTACCATCATCTCTGCCTGTTTTATCGAGGTTTTGGGCCACCAGTTTGTGTGGGATGATATTTACGCATTAGTTAAAAATGAAAAATATAGAGGTTTCTCTTATTCAAATATCTCATGGATGTTAAAAACTTTTTATGACGGAAATTACCATCCACTAAGCTGGATATCGTTCTCGATAGACTATGTCCTTTGGCAGATGAATCCGGCTGGATACCACGCAACAAATTTAATCCTACATAATATTAACGCGGTATTATTTTTTTTTCTTATCATCCAATTCATCAAAATCAATCAAAAGAAACACCGCTTTGATTACGAAAAGGAAATACTGTTTTTTTGTGCGGCTACAGGCTCTCTTTTTTTTGCCATACACCCGTTAAGGGTTGAAAACGTGGCATGGCTATCAACAAGGGGGGATCTTCTTTGTGCAACATTTTATATATTGTCAATTTCATCTTATCTAAAATACACGCTATCCCACATACCGGGAGTTAAAAGAAATTGGTATCTTTTATCGATATTCTTTTTTATCTTGTCATTGCTTTCCCGAGCCTGGGGCATTACAATTCCGGTTGTATTAATTATACTGGACATATACCCTTTGAATCGTATTGCGAGGCCATATAAACAAAGTGGCCCCCATATTTCTCTTTTCTTGATAGAAAAAATTCCATTTATTCTGTTTTCCGTAGCAGCCGGTGTTCTGTCTTTCCTGGCAAAATTAAAGCGGGCTGGCATCCCAGACTTAATACAACACAGTATCTTCGACAGATTTGCTCAGTCTGCGTACGGCCTTTGTTTTTATATCTGGAAAACAATTGTTCCTACTGGACTATATCCACTGTACCGCCTGGAAAATAACTTTAACCCATTTGAATTAAAATATATTCTCAGTATCTTTACAATTGTGGCAATTATCGCAGTTCTTATAATTACAAGGAAACGATCGAAATGTATCATTGTTGGACTTGGATGCTTTGCAGTCATTGTTTCCCCTCTTCTCGGCATTGTTCAGGCTGGCCCTCAAATAGCGGCTGATAGATACACCTATATTTCCACCCTGCCTTTTGGCATAATGATCGGTGGGGGTTTGTTCCAATTATGGATAAAACTCCAAAAAAAACGAAGAATTTTTCTCAAAATTTTAACATTGATTGTCATCGTATCTCTATTAACCGTTTTTTTCTGCCTCAGCTTTAAACAAACGCGAATATGGCGTGACAGTTTTTCATTGTGGACCTACGTCATTTCCCGTGACCCCCAAAATGAGATCGCATACTGGAATCGCGGTGTGTATTTTGAAAATCATAAATATTTTGCTGCTGCGATGTATGACTACTCCCATGTCATCAGAATCAACCCTAATAGTTCAAAGGCATATAACAGCAGGGGAGTGATGAAAAGTCATCTTGGAGATTTTGCCGGTGCATTGGACGACTTTAATACGGCTATTAAATTAAATACAAACTATATAAAGGCTTATGCCAACAAAGGGGTCGTTTATGTAAAACAAAAAAAATGGGAAAAAGCCATTGAAAATTATTCCAAAGCCCTTGAAATTTCTCCCAATAACATTGAATACAAAAAAATATTAGAAGCCCTCAAAAACAAAAGAGATGATATCGACTGAATTCATAAAATTATCCATTATCATTCCCTCATACAAAGAGGCGGAAAACATTCCCGCTCTAATTTTTGAAATCATGAAAATTCTCAACCCGTTAATACACCTTTGGGAAATGATCATCGTTGACGACAACAGCAACGACGGAACCATTGAAATATGCGACGAACTGACCCAAGCCGGGATCCCGGTAAAGCTCATCGTCAGGAAGGATGAAAAAGGGTTGGCCACGGCTGTCCTGGAAGGATTCAAACAGGCGAACGGCTCCGTATTTATCGTAATGGATGCGGATTTATCCCACCCCCCCGAATGTATCCCCCTGCTATATCAATCCATTTTAAACGGGGCGGAGTTTGCCGTCGGATCCCGCTATATCCCGGGCGGCGGCACGGATGATAAATGGACTGTATATCGATACCTCAATTCCAAGTTTGCCACCCTTCTGGCAAGACCCCTTGTCAATATCAGCGATCCCATGTCCGGCTTCTTTGCCTTGCCGCGGTATGTGTGGGAAAGAGGACGTGACATCAATCCGGTGGGGTATAAAATCGGACTGGAACTCATCGTAAAATGCCGGCCCGATCGTATTGAAGAAATCCCCATTCATTTTCAAACCCGCAGGCTGGGGAAAAGCAAGCTTTCCCTGAAGCAGCAACTGCTGTATCTGGCTCATGTTTTGCGCCTGTATAAATACCAGTTTACGAAATTGTGAACGGTTGACCGTAAATCGTGAATCGTTGCCGCCACAGTCGAAATATCTTTTCAGTCCTGATCTGCAGGCGCCCCCCGGTTTTACGTATTGACATCAGGCTGATTCGACATTAAATATCAGCATGTTTGGTTTTGGCGGAAAATAGCAATTTTAAGTATTCCAGGTTCCGCCTTACCATCTGCCCAGGCACTTAAACACTTAAAACTTAAGGTTTACATTTTTAAAAAAACAATGAAGCACATCCATAAAAAGGAAAAAGAACAATTCAGGACCCTGTTTGAACAGGAAAAGGTCGATAATATAGACGGCCGGTTCAGGATCCTTGAAGCCTTTTTACAAACAGAGCAACACATTACACTAGAAGAGCTGGAACAGATTTTAAGAGAATCCGGCCTGGATTATGAGCCCTATTTTATCAAGGACACGCTGAAATTGATGTGCCGGTTCGGTTTTGCCCAGAAAATTCAATTCAACGACGGACAGATACGCTATGAGCACCGTCACCTGGGTCAGCACCACGACCACATGATCTGCACCAAGTGCGGAAAAATTATTGAATTCGAGGATGAACAACTGGAAGAGTTCCAGGCCCGGATAGCCTCAGCCCGGGGGTTTCATATGCTTCAGCATAAAATGGAAATTTACGGCATCTGCGACCAATGCATGAAAGAGCATGTCAAATGGATGCCGCTGACCATGGCCAAGCCGGGGGAACGCCTGGTTATAAAAGATTTTACCGGCGGCTCCAATGCCCGGATGCGGTTGATGACCATAGGCCTTCGAACAGGAGACCGTGTGGAGGTTGTCACCAATTCCGGAACAGGACAATTGGTCGTGGCCCTGGATTTCAATCGCTACGTCATCGGCCGGGGGATGGCGCAAAAAATACTGGTTGAACCGGTAAGACGCTGACAATGCTTTTGAAATTCAAACCGGTAAAATTCCATGCAACGATGCCTGAATTAAACATCTTGAAAATTTAAAATATTCATTTCTGAATGGGTACCCGTTATAAAGAGGTTCGGAACAATGCTGCTAAGCGAAATGAAGGAAGGACAAACCGCTGAAATATTACGCATCGGAGGAGACGGCGCCCTCCGCAGAAGAATACTGGAAATGGGAATATTAAAAGGTACACAGGTATATGTTGAAAAATACGCACCGTTAAAAGACCCAATGGAAATCATCGTCAAAGGATTCCACGTATCTCTCCGGGTCAAGGAAGCGGGTCAAATCGAAGTTAACATCATTGATTCGTCCCGGAGGGAAAAGTGAATGGAACATAAAACCATCACCATTGCCCTGGCCGGCAACCCCAATTCGGGGAAAACCACCATATTCAATAACATCACCGGTACGCGACAAAAAGTCGGCAACTGGCCCGGTGTTACGGTTGAAAAAAAAGAGGGATCCGTCAATAAGTTCGGATTTGATCTGAAAATCATCGATCTTCCCGGAACCTACAGCTTAACGCCCTTTTCCATCGAGGAAATCGTCGCCAGAAAATTCATCCTGGATGAATCTCCGGATGTGGTCATCGATATCATCGACGCATCCAATCTGGAACGCAGCCTCTACCTGGCCACACAGCTCAGGGAACTGGATTGCTCCAAGGTACTGTTTGCATTAAACATGGCGGATCTTGCCCAATCCCGCGGCATCAAGATCAATGCCCAAAAACTTTCAGAGCTTCTCGACGTTCCTGTGGTGTTCACCGTGGGCAACAAAAACCAGGGAATTGACGACCTTTTGAAAAAAGCCATTGAACTGGCCGAGGCCCCGTCAAACATCCCCATCAAGCGTCGGGTCAAGTACAACAGGGATATCGAGGCCGCCATCTCAAAACTTCACCATATCATTGAAGAAAAAGCCCCGGGAATTGTACCCTATGACATTCGGTGGACCGCCATAAAGCTCCTTGAGGATGATAAAATTATCAGGGAAAATGTGAAAAACAAAGCCGGTTCTCTGGCACAGGATATTTTCGACCAAACCGCCATGCTGCGGAAGCACCTGATGAACCGTTTTGATGAAGATCCTGAAATCATCATGACCCATGAGCGTTACGGATTTATCGCCGGGATTATCAAAGAGGTGGTGATAACCTCCTTTCAAAAACGCATCGACATTTCACGAAACATTGACCTGGTTCTCACCAACCGTTTCATCGGATTCCCGATATTTATCTTCTTTATCTGGGTTATGTTTGAGACCACCTTTACCGTGGGTCAATATCCAATGGACTGGATCGATACCGCCATCCGGTGGTTCAGTGTTTTGGTGGCAAACCTCATGCCCCAGGGCCTGTTAAAAGACCTGGTCATTGACGGCATCATTGCCGGTGTGGGCAGCGTCATTATCTTTTTACCCAATATCCTGATCCTCTTCTTTTTTATTTCTCTGTTCGAAGACACCGGGTATATGGCCCGGGCCGCTTTTCTGATGGATAAGATCATGCACTTGATCGGCCTGCACGGCAAATCCTTCATCCCCATGATCATCGGATTCGGCTGCAATGTCCCGGCCATCATGGCGGCCCGGACGCTGGAAAGTGAAAAGGACCGTATATTAACCATCTTAATCACACCGTTTATGTCGTGTTCCGCCAGGTTGCCCATTTACATCGTACTGGCCGGTACATTTTTCGGTCCAAAAGCCGGAACCGTCATTTTTTCCATTTATCTGACCGGAATCATACTGTCTGTCATGACCGGGCGGTTACTCCGGTCCACCCTGCTTAAAGGTGCTGACGCGCCCTTTGTCATGGAACTGCCGCCATACCGCGTACCCATGGCCAAAAGCCTGATGATCCATATGTGGGACCGAAGCAAAATTTTTTTAAAAAAAATGGGCGGCATCATTCTTGTTGGATCGGTAATCGTCTGGGCACTGACGGCTTTTCCCCGAAATATAACGACTTTAGCAGACAATACAAAGACGTTGAATCAGGTCCGCAAAAATTATGACCGACAGATCGCCCAAGCTCCTGCCGGGGACGTCCCTCATTTGGAGAAACGTCGGGACTTGGCCCTGGAAGAATTGAGAGTGATGCAGCAACGTCAAAAAACGGAAAATTCATTCATGGGACGAATCGGCAAAACCATTGCACCGGTTTTTTCACCCATCGGTATCGAATGGCAGGGAGGAATTGCGCTGTTGACCGGATTTGTGGCCAAGGAAATCGTGGTCAGCACAATGGGGGTATTGTATGTCGTCAAAGATGAGGAATCCGATGCCCTTCAAAACGCATTGAAAAATTCCGGCATGACCAAGCTGTCGGCCCTTTCCATGATGGTTTTTGTGCTGTTGTACGTCCCGTGCCTGGCCGCGGTAGCTGCCATCCGCCGGGAGACAGGCTCGATGAAATGGGCCGTTTTCAGCATCGCATACAGCACATCATTGGCCTGGATCCTGGCATTTTTCGTTTATCAAGGGGGAAAATTACTGGGCCTCTGAGGATTGGAGCCGAAAGTCAGGCATTATCGCCACCCAAAAAAAATAACAAATAATGTTATTACACAATTTCCAGGATAAATACAAAAATACGCGATTCATCGTTTACCTTATTATTGTCATTATATTCCTCTGCTTCTACCCTGTTTTAAACAATACCTTCGTTTGGGACGACTGCGCTTACCTTTTGGAAAACCCTCATTATAGAGGGCTAAAACCCGAAAACCTTTCCTGGATGTTCACCACTTTTATAGATGCCAACTATCATCCCCTGAGTTGGATAAGTTTCGGAATGGATTATACCCTTTGGGGAATGAATCCGGCCGGCTATCATTTTACCAACCTAATGTTTCATGTACTCAACACCATCTTGGTCTTTATCCTCATTCTCAAAATTATTGATACGTCGAAAAATAGTGGCGACATGAGAGGAACACCCCCGGTAACGATTGCTGCATTCGTCGGCGCACTCTTTTTCGGGCTTCATCCCTTAAGGGTGGAACCGGTAGCCTGGCTGTGTGCCCGGGGAGACTTGATGTGTTGTTTTTTTTATATATTGACAATTAAGTGTTACCTTTCCATGGCTGATAAAAAAAACAGGCATCGTAAACATACATGGCTCTTGTTCTCCTTGTTCTTTTATTTACTGTCCCTGCTTTCCAGAGCTTGGGGAGTTACTATTCCTGCTGTTCTTTTGGTCCTTGACGTATATCCGCTTAACCGTTTTCAATGGAAAAGGCCCCTCATTAAATCGAATTTAAGGGTACTCGTCGAAAAAATTCCTTTTGTATTTCTTTCAATCATATTCTCTATCCCGGCTTTTTTAGCCAAAAAACCTGCCATGGCTTCGGTGTCATCCCACGACATGTTCGACAGGGTGGTTCAATCCATATATGGGGTAATATTTTATCTTTATAAAACGGTTATTCCTGTTCGATTTTCGCCCCTATATCTTCTGGATCGAAACGAATTTAATCCTTTTGAGCCGATCTACATGGTTTGTTTTTTTCTGTTTATTGCCATTATCGTGTGTCTCTTCGTGATGAGGAAGAAACTCAGGTGGGCGATTGCGCCTTTTACAATTTATATCATTATTGTTTCACCGCTGTTGGGCATCATTCAGTCCGGACCGCAAATTACGGCGGATCGATATACCTATATTTCTCTCCTGCCGTTTGCCGTCCTAGCCGGGGCAGGAGTTCTAAAACTTTTCCATCTGCCTGCTTATCGGATCCCGGTCACGGTTTTCATCATCATCATTTTATGTTTTCTGGCCAAATCAAGCTTCACGCAAAGCCGCATCTGGAAAGATGATATCACGCTCTGGTCTCATGCGATTGAATTAAACCCGCATCATGAATATGCGTATTATAACCGTGGATTGGCCCGCAGCGGAAGGGGGGATACAAATGGCGCGATTGAAGACTACAACATGGCCATCCGTTTTAATCCGTATAACATAAAAGCCTATAACAATCGCGGTTTCATACGAATGAACAAAAATGATCTTGAAGGTGCTTTAAGTGACTTTAACTTTTCTTTAAAATTGAACCCGAAATTTGCAGAAGCCTATGGCAATAAAGGAATTGTCTATTACAAGAAAAAAGATTATGAAAAGGCGTTGGAGAATTTAAATACTGCGTTGGGGTTATCTCCTCCGGACTGGAAATTCAAGGATATGGCTCAATATTTCCAGAAAAAATCACTGGAAAAGTTGTCTTCAAGCCATGAATCCATGTAGTTTTGCTTTTTTCCCTTGGAGGGAGGATTTACAGTTTTTATTTTAGTCGATTAATCACAGGCAAGGGCATTTTATTTGATAAATATTTTAAAGACTTGCAGGATTGACCCGATAGCCATAACTAAAAATGACATTAGCGATATATACTTGGCGGCCTTTCTCACGCTGGACTCTCCAAAAAAAATCTCTATTTCGGATTTTCCTTTCGGAACCACCAAATGAATTAAACCTTCTTCATTGGTAAACAGGGGAATCTTTTTATCATCTAAGCGCCCTTCCCATGAAGGATAAAAAAAAGAACCCACCACTATTTCGGATGATTCAGCTGCAATCACTTCGAATGTATATTTTTGCATCCATATGTTCAGGTTATTGATGATTGCATCTCCTCTGGCCACAAACACTTTTCCGGCACTGCTTTTATCCGGCAACCGTTTAACGGATTTCGGAAGATATTCGCCGTAATCAATAATTCTGTCCATCGGCTCCCTGTTATAGGCAGACACTGTTCCGCCGTCCATTCTGACAAATTCAGGCTTCAGCCACTCTTCGTCAATCCGGTAATAGCCCTTAACCTTGCAATATTGGGCACCGCTGATAACGATAATGATCGCCAGAACCATTTGAAGCAGTTGCTTAATTGCAGCAGAGTCCTTGCTGAAAAAGCAAAAAAGCCCCCCGGCCAGGACAGAGACGGTCAACGTTATCATAGTTAAAAACCGATAAGGAAATTGAAGGTATTTCATTAGTGGGATACTTTCCCAGACAACCATGGATGCAGCGTTGGTTAAAAAGATGCCGAGTATTGTCAATAATAAAAAAAACAACCACAGCTCCCTCTCTTTCCTGAATTTATGAAAATCCGATTTCATGATGAACCAGAAAGAAAAAATTGTCAGTAAAACATGCGGGGCGCCGATCTGAAAAGGATGATTTACTCCTCCCAGACCGACTTCAAATGACCAAATCGGGGAGAACAGTCGACACAAAGATACAAATTGATTATGAAAATCCAAGGCTGGATCTGAATATATCAGATGGATATTGACCCATTTTTTTTCCCATAACGCCGGAAACCAGAAAACGGCCCCAAGTGCATAAGCCCAGATGATGGCTGAAAGGCTTAAGAATAATCCTTTCCAGTCTCTGTTTTGAAGGGTAACGAATCCAACAACCAAAAGCAGAAAAGCGGAAAAAATAAGTGCAGTGCAATTGTGCGTAAAAATGAGTATAGCGTAAAAGCCTGAAGCAGCCGCAAGATCAACAAACCTTTTCTTTAGTATCAACCGGTAAAAAAAATACAGAATAAAGGGGCAGACAGACATTGCAAACGCTTCTGCCAGGTCGCCTCGTATATACAAGTTTACCATACGGTAAGGCGCATATATAAAAGAAATGGAAGAAACAAAGGCGCCGTATTTCCCCCAGATGGAATTGGTAAAAACAAACATGCCAATTCCGCCGGTAAATATGCCCAGTATGATCATGCACTTCAAAGAATCGACAATACCAAGTCCAAGCAAGTGAAAAAATTCAGAAACATAATACACAAGGGGCGAATAAAACACAAAGTAGGGCATACCGAAACCACCGGCAAAATCTCCGCACCAACGCGGATAAATTGAGCCTTCTTTTATGCCCCTGTCGAGTTCTATGACCCTCATAATCGATCCGATACTTTCCCCAATATGAGCCCATTGCTGCGTTAAAAACGGTGAAATAATAAAAATTGATAATGCCGCAATGAGACATCCATAATGTATCATCGTTTTAAAATCGGACTGTCTTTTTTCAACAGGCATTTTTTATCCCCCATTATCAAAAATCAAAATGTCACCGTCATTATTGGAACGAAGTATGAACAGCAAATTCGGTTAGACATCAAATTCTCTCCAGGCGTACCACGCTCTCCACATGAAACGTCTGGGGAAACATATCCACCGGCTGGGCTTCCTTTACGGCATAATGGTCTTTCATGAGTCCCAAATCCCTGGCCAGGGTGGCCGGGTTGCAGGATACATAGACGATTCTTGACGGCCCCATGGCCAGCACCTGTTTTACCACATCCTTGTGCATTCCCGCCCTGGGAGGATCGATGACCATCACATCCGGTTTTTCAGAGATTTGTGAAAGGGACGTCTTGATATCCCCCGAAACAAAACGGCAATTTGAAACGCCGTTTGATCTGCAATTTTTTCCCGCATCCGCCACCGCGCTTTCAACGATCTCAAACCCCGTGATTTGCCGGGAAAATGCCGACAAAAAAATGGAAATGGTTCCGGTACCGCAATACAGGTCAAAAACCGTTTCATTTCCCGTCAGATTCGCATACTCCTCTACAATGCCGTATAATATTTCAGCACCCCGGGTGTTGGTCTGGAAAAACGAGTTGGATGATATTTCGAATTCATACCCGGCAATGCGGTCCTTGATAACCGCGTCGCCGAAAACGCAAGTCTCGTATTCCCCGACCGCGATCTGAGCTTTTTTTGCGGTAATGTTATG
This sequence comes from uncultured Desulfobacteraceae bacterium, assembly GCA_964386565.1. GTDB lineage: Bacteria > Desulfobacterota > Desulfobacteria > Desulfobacterales > UBA5616 > CAYLRU01. The sequence continues at coordinate 27,510 of CAYLRU010000033.1, forward strand.
CACCACCGAAACCACTCGTGGGTATTTATCCGCAAGAAATCGGGCCATAGCATTAATCGATTCCTTGTTTTCCCGTGCGGTAATAATATTGACCATCCACTGGTCATAATGAGATGAATGCCGCAACATCAAAAACCGCCAAAACCCTTCATGGCTTTTCAGCCCGTAAACCGGCAGTCCTGAAGCTTTGACAAAATGTCTGACGTCATTTAAAATCATGTTGCCCATATCCGGCTGGAGCAGGCATGTATCGATATCGAGCACCTTGTGAAACGTTCCCGGAACATGAAGGCCCAGGGCAAAGTCCCGGTTAATGGAATCGGAATCCATTTCATGGGGCAGAAGCCAGCGCCGGTCGGAGAATGAGAATTCCATCTTGTTTCGATATCTCAGTTGATTCCCCGATGTTAATGTCGGATGAACGCGGACATTTTCCAGTAAACCGATATGTTCCAGGGACTCCCTGACATGTCGGCGTTTAAAATCCAGTTGCTTTTCGTAATCGATGAACTGCCACGTGCAACCCCCGCAAAAACCGGCATAGGGACAAGGCGGCGTCTTTCTGAAAGGCGATGCTTCAATTACGGAAACAAGCTTTGCTTCGGCATAATTCTTTTTTTTCCGTGTGATCCGGGCAACCACTTTGTCCTGCGGAACACATTGATCCACAAATACCACCATGCCGTTTACCCGGGCGATCCCTTTTCCGCCCACGGCCATATCGGTGATGTCCAATGTTATGGTCTGCCCTTTTTTCAAGGCCATGAAAAATCCTTTTGTATTTGACTGAAAATGTCTTTTTATACTATCTGGATGATGATGTAAATAAAAGCGAAAAAAGGGAAAGGTAAGAAGACGGGGAGACACGAACCATGCGTTTAGAACCGGATATCATCAAAATCACATTTCAATCAGGAGAATTTCAGTTAACAGGGTTTCTTCATCTGCCTCCGAATCCCCACCCCCCCATTGTATTCGGCTCCCACGGACTGCTGGCCACCGGGAATTCGCCCAAGCAGATCGCCCTTGCGAATCAGTGTAATGCGGAAGGAATCGCCTTTTTCAGGGTTTGATCACCGGGGATGCGGCAACAGCAGCGGTACCTTTAGAGAGGTTACGTCCCTCTCCGGCAGGAAAGAGGATCTGGCCGCTGCCGTTGAGACGGTCTGTTCGAGATACGATCTGGGCAAAAAGATCGGTTTTTTCGGAAGCAGCATGGGAGGTGCTGTGAGCATCGCTTCTGCCCGGGCATTGAAACCCGATGCCATGGTATCTTACGCCGCTCCCGTACGCAGCCGGAATATCAACACCGTCATTGAAAACGACCCTGCTGCTGACGGCGATAAAGGTCCATTGTACAACCCCGATGCCTTGAAATTCGATAACGATGATTACCTTTCGGACCTTCATCATATCCTGGTCATCCACGGCGATGCAGACCCCGTTGTCCCGGTAAAGCACGCGTACCGGATTTTTGAAGCCGCGCACGAACCCAAAAAATTGCTCATTCAAAACAGCGGCGATCATCCCATGAACAACCCCGTGCACCAGCGGGAATTTATCAAGGAAGCAACGGGGTGGTTTAAACAATGGCTGAAAGAATAAAAGGAGTACGATATGATCGTTGAAATCCTTTCCACAGGTGATGAAATTCGATCCGGCGCCGTGGCAGACACCAATGCGGCCCATATTGCACGGGCATTGGAGGAGGCGGGTATTTCGGTGATACGCCATGGATGCGTGGGGGATGATAAGCCCGTCCTCACCCGTATTATCGAAGAGATATCACACCGGGCGGATATAGCCCTTGTTACCGGCGGGCTGGGACCCACCATGGATGACATTACGGCGAAAGCCGCGGCTGACGCAGCCGGTGTGGAACTCCTGCCGGATGAGAAGGCCCTGGAAATGATCGAGTCCTTTTTTAAATTCCGCAAAAAACGCGCCAGTCCTTCAAATAAAAAACAGGCGTTGTTGCCCGATGGATCTGTCCCCATATACAACCCCGTTGGAACGGCACCTGGATTTTTTTTAAAAATCAACCAGTGCACCTTCTTCTTCATGCCGGGTGTTCCATTTGAAATGAAAAAAATGCTAAAGGATGCTGTTATCCCTAAAATTATCGATTTGATGGGAACCACTTCGATATATTCCGTTAAAACCATCTCCACATACGGATTGCCGGAATCCGAGGTGAACGAGCGATGCCGGAAATTTGCATCTGCTTTTCCCGGATTGACCCTGGGACTTCGGGCTGTTTTCCCGGAAATTCACGTTAAGCTCTATGGCCATGATGAAAACCCGGATTCCCTGAGCCGAAAGATGGATGATGCCATACAATGGATCAGGGATCGGATGGGTATTTATCTGTTGTCATCTGAAGGGCATTCCATGGAAACCGTGGTGGGCCGGCTTCTCACTGAAAGGCGGCAGACCCTGGCGGTTGCGGAAAGCTGCACCGGCGGCCTGATCTCCAACCGTCTGACCAATGTGGCGGGAAGTTCCGGGTATTTCCTGTTTTCCGGAGTGACCTATTCCAATGAATCCAAAACCCGGGTTCTCGGCGTATCTGCCCGGGACCTGAAAAAATTCGGTGCAGTGCATGAAAAAATCGCCGAACAGATGGCCCGGGGCGCCAGATCCATTGCCGGAGCCGACTGGGGAATATCCACAACCGGGATTGCAGGCCCGGACGGCGGTACAGATGACAAACCCGTGGGAACGGTCTGCATCGGCATTTCCAGCCCCCATGAAGATAAGGGAATGCGATATTACCTGCCCTTTGGCCATCGATTACGAAACAAGGAGATTTTTGCCGTAACGGCAATGGATGTGTTAAGACGGGCCCTGCTGAAAGAAGAACGGTAAACAGCGAATAAAAAGGGCTGGGAACTGGTTATTTTTGCCGTTGCCATGGGATACCTGAGATTATTTTATATGCCGCTATCAGCATACCATTTCGCAGCCTTGTCCAACCCATCCCCCACCGAATCTTTTGGCTGATATCCCAAGATTTTGACGGCTTTCCCAATATCCGCCAATGAATGCCGCACATCACCGGGTCGAAAATCCCGGTATAGCGGTTCCTTTGTCGCCGCATCCGGATTAAAAGGAACCACCCGCTTTTTAATCATTTCAAACAACTCATTCAAAGAGGTTTTCTCGCCGTATGCCACATTGAAGACATTATGTGCGCCATTGATGTCATCCGTTACAGCCGCCAGAATGTTGGCCTGGACACAATTGTCGATATAACAAAAATCCCGGCTGGTTTCCCCGTCACCATTAATGTAAACAGGCCTTCCTTTAAGCATTTCCGAAAACCAGATGGGTATGACCGCGGCATAGACACCCCCGGGGTCCTGACGGGGGCCGAACACATTGAAATACCGCAATCCCACGGAATCTATTTCATAGGTTTCAGCGAAGATATCCGCATACAGCTCATTGACATACTTGCTCACCGCGTAAGGGGAAAGGAGCTTTCCGATGCGATCTTCCACCTTGGGCAATCCCGGCTCATCTCCGTAAACCGAACTGGAAGAGGCATAAACAAAGCGTTTTACATGGGCATCACGGGCCGCTGTCAGCATATTGACAAAACCGTCGACGTTGACCGCGTTGGTAAGAACAGGGTCCTCTATGGACCTGGGTACGGAGCCCAGAGCAGCCTGGTGAAGGACATAAACCGCTCCTTTACAAACGGATTCACAAACATCCAAATCCCTGATATCACCCTTTACAAACTCAAATCGCCGCCATTGTTCATCAGATACCCGGTGCTTGACGCTCCTGAGGTTTTTCTCATAGCCGGTCATCAGGTTGTCCAGGCCGATAACCTGCTGGTCCAGCCTCAACAATGTCTCCAGCAGGTTGGAGCCGATGAATCCGGCAACACCGGTAACAAGCCAGACTTGGGGATCCTTTATTAACGTTTTTTTCACTTTCTCGTATGTCAACATAAATCCATATCTCTGCCGGAATTTCCTGTTCCCCCCCGCAGTACATCCCGGACTTTTGCGACCACATCACGGATGGTAAAGGGTTTTTGAATAAAGGGCGTGTCCGGATCGAGCACCCCGTGGTGAACGATGGCATTGTCCGTATATCCCGACATGTAAAGCACCTTCAGATCCGGCTGGTTTTTCCGGAGGCGTTTTACCAGAACGGAGCCGCTCATGCCCGGCATGACCACATCCGAGATGACCAGGTCGGGTTTCAACCCCTTTTCTTCAACCAGCAGCAGGGCCTCGCCGCCGTTTGCCGCGACAGTTACCCGGAACCCCTGTCTTGAAAGAATATCTTCAAACAAACTCCGCAGGGCATCCTCATCCTCCACCACCAGGATATGCTCGCCGTTGCCCGGAGATTCATCTTTCACAACGATTTCCGCTTCTGTTTCCGGTTTATCCGTTGTCTGCGGCAGGTATATCTTGAAGGTCGTGCCTTGTCCGGGTTCTGAATAGGCCCAGATGTTTCCGCCGGACTGCTTTACAATGCCGTATACCGTGGAAAGCCCCAGGCCGGTCCCCTTTCCCTCTTCCTTGGTCGTAAAGAACGGATCAAAAATCCGGGACAAGGTCTCATTGTCCATACCGTGCCCGGTGTCTGTAACGGCGAGCATCACGTATCTTCCGGGTGCGACGCTCATGTGGCTTTTCGCATACAGGGCATCAAGCTCGACATTGGCGGTTTCAATGACCAGTTTTCCCCCCCTTGGCATGGCGTCCCGGGCGTTGATCGCCAGGTTCATGATGATTTGTTCGACCTGTCCGGGATCGACTTTCACGGGCGCCAGCCCGTCCGCCAGCATCAGCACCAGGTCGATATCCTCGCCGATCAACCGGCAGAGCATCTTCT
>CAYLRU010000034.1:0-29144 GCA_964386565.1 uncultured Desulfobacteraceae bacterium
CTGAAATGGATAAAAAATTTTGTTTCCTCGTCATTTTCCATTAAATATTCGGTTATTTTCATAATCTTTTTTTTTATCTCAGCATCATTTTAATCGTACGGGGCGGCGGGGCGTGGTTGTTCAGCCACAAAATTTTTTATCCATTTCAGGGCGATTATAATAGTGATAGTTATCCGAATCTCGGAATGCTTTATGGTATGATTTATTTAATTGATATGCGATTAGTGTGGATATAATGCTTTTAGTGGTTAATAATGTGTTAAATGTTCTTTTGAAACTTTCCCAGGGACGGAAATAATTTCTTTTTAAGTAGCCATATCCTTCATAAATGTCTTCAACTGACATTTTAGCGGGTTCATAGAGGATCCTCGTGAACCGGTAATCTTTCCAATCGTCCGGATAATTTTGATTCAGGATCCTGTTTTCTTTGTTCATGGTTTCGTAAAGACGGGTTCCGGGTAGAGGCGTGAGCTTGCTTACCTGAAGTATATCAATATGAGATGATTTAATAAACTCTAATGTATTGTCAAATACGGTAATGTCTTCATCATCACCTCCGACGATAAAAGCACCCAAAACCAGAATTCTGGCTTTCCTGATATTCCGGATGAGGGTAATATATTTATCTTCTTGAAGTCGCTTTAAATTAATATTTTTGCCGTATGATTTGATTGTCTTGGAATTTATTGACTCCATTCCAATGAAAACCATTTTAAGGCCTGCTTTATAGGCCAGGCGTAAAAATTCAACGTCTTCGCCGATCTGTAAAGATGCCTGGGCGATAAAATTCTTTTTAATTCTTTTTTCAATGATTCGTAAGAAAAAATCGCGTGCCCATTGAAGATCTTCTTTACCATATCCAATTAGATTGTCATCTGTTATGAGAATCCGTTTCTGGGGTATTTTTTCAAGTTCCGATATTACCGCTTCTACAGGTCGTCTTCTAAATCGTCTGCCATTAAACGCGGTAACCGAACAAAATAAACAATCCATGGGGCAACCACGGGAGGTCTGAATACTTCCCGATTTATAGTATGCATTTTTAAGTATATCCCTTCGAGGGACGGGCAGATTTTTTAAATCGGTCTGTTTGCCGATATATCTTTTTTTAAGGCAACCGGCTTCAAAATCTTTTAAAACTTTTGGCCAAATTGATTCCGCCTCACCGATTACTACCGATGAACAATATTTTTCCGCTTCATCAGGCACCATTGAAACATGGATACCACCCATTACGGTTGGTATGCCTTGTTTTTTATATATTTGAGAAATTTCATAGGCTCGATTTACCGAAGCGGTATAGGCGGTTATACCAACGATATCTGCCTTTTTAAATTCAAAAGGTTCTATATTTTCGTCAATAACTTCTATCTGATAATTATCAGGGGTCAATGCCGCAATATAAGGCAGATTCAGGGGGGGAAATGCAGTTGAACGGATATTCCCAAGTCCCTTTCGAGTGTCCGCAGGGTTGATTAATAATAAACGTTGCATTGTATTCCCGAATAAAAAAAATTAATAGAAGCGGTTTCAAAACCTCGCCCTTGAACCTGATTCGAGGTTTTGAAACCGCTTCTGGTAAATATCGGATATGTCCGGGGGTCGGACTCATCTTTCCGTTATGCCTTAAAAGGCGGCATGAATTCCCCGACTTCTTGATTTTGAGGAATATTATACGACTGAATGGGAAATCCGCCGTGTGCTGAAAGACTTGTGCCCATGGCCCTCGAACCGAAACCTCAGTTATCGCTTACTTTAAAACATCAATTCATCATTTGTCAAATTCTTCTCTTATTGCCTTGGCGATTATTTGTAATAGATACGGTTTTTTTAAATAATGTCCGGCACCCAGTGCCTGGGCTTCTTTAACTCGGACCGTTTCAGAATAACCACTTGCAATGATGGCTTTCTGGCCGGGCTTAAACTCAAGGATTTTTTTATAGGTATCCAATCCGTCAATTCCTCCTTCCAGAATCATATCAAGGATCAACAAGTCAACGGAATGGGTTTTTAAATAATCCACGGCCTTTTCCCCGCTTGGTACGGATAGAGCATTGTAATTTAATTTTTTCAGCATTTCCAAGGCGATTTCTCTTTGCTCTTTAACATCATCGACAACAAGTATGGTTTCACCGTTTCCTCTTAAATCATGAATCGGAATCTGTGACTCCTCTTCTGAAATATCTTGCCGGGTTGCGGGAAAATATAGTGTAAATGTCGTTCCGACATTCTCTTCACTTTTGACATCGATATATCCGTTATGGTCTTTTATGGTTCCCCATACAACCGCCATTCCCAATCCCGTCCCGCTTTTTCCCATAACTTTTTTTGTATAAAACGGCTCAAATATTCTTTCCAGATCCTGAGGGGAAATACCGATGCCATTGTCCGAAATGGTGAAGGTCACGTAGTCACCTTCATTCACTTTGTCAAAGCCGTTTATCGTCCGATCAACATACTTGTTTGCGGTCGTTATGATGACTTCGCCTGTATTTTGAATGGCCTCCACGGCGTTGTTGACCAGATTCATAATGGTTTTGGTGAGATGAACAGGCGAACCGAGGATATTTAATAGGTTTTTATCAAAGTCATACGTTATGTTTACATTTGGATGATTTTCTGTGAGATTTTCGCATTCGGGGCTTTTTAAATAATCCATGATAATAGTATTCAAATTGACGATCTTTCTGCTTACCACGCCCCTTCTGGCGAGTGTCAGCAAATCCTGAACAATGGCGGCGGCTCTTTCCCCCGCGTTTTGAATGGTCATGATGGGTTTTCTCAGCCGGCTGTCAGGAGGAATATCCATTAAAAGCAATTCAGGATAGCTGACAATCCCTGATAATATGTTGTTCAGATCATGTGCAACACCGCCTGCAAGAGTGCCGAGCGCTTCCATCTTACGGGCTCTCTGCAGGCTGGCTTCCAATTCTTTTTTTTCCAGTTCCGCCTTTTTGAGTTCAGTGATATCATTCCCGATGCAGAGCATCTCTTTTAACTGTCCTGAGTTGTCAAATATGGGTTTATAGGTCCACGTGATCCATACTTTTTCCCCGTTTTTAAGAACCGCCTCGTTTTCGTTGGTAATTTGTTTTTCCGGGTTATGCTTCAGGGATGTTACAATACGATTAAATTCAATCCAGGTGGATTTATGATTTTGAAACACGGTATCTTCAAAATTTTTTCCGAGAACGTCTTTTTCTTTACATTCAAAAAAGTTCTGCGCAAATTCGTTGAAAAAGGTTATCTTGCCGGTGACATCACGGCGCATGATAATGCTGTTTGCGTTTTCGACCAGGTCACGGTATTTTTTTTCACTTTCCTGCAACCGCTGATAGGACATCACGTTATTGATACTGATCGCCATTTGGGATGCAACACCTTCAATGACGCTCATGTCGCTTTTCGTCAAAGGCCTTTTTGATTGGATATTATCAACCGCTAAAATGCCCAATGATTCATTTTCATAGACAATTGGCGCACATATCATTGATTGTATATCCATCTCTTTTGCAAACTTCAGACTTCTGGGTGACAATTTTTGTTCGATCTCTTTAAAATCGTTTATTAAAAAGGGCTTTTTTTCCTTGAATGCCACCACAAAAGCACCTTTGGAAGAAGGATTTTTTAAATTAAATGAAGCTTGCTTTAACAATTCTTCTTTTTCCTTCTGGTAACCATAAGCGTTTTTATATGTAAGGCGGGTCTTGTTTTCATTGGCCAGCATAATCAAACCGCGGTCAAAGTCCATATGCGTTTTCATGCTGTTTATCACAACGCTTATAAGCTTGTCGATGTCAAGAATCGATGATATTGCCTTGCCGATTTCCTGGATTAACAATGCATTATTGTGCCTCATGTTCATTTCGTCTAACAGGCTTTTTGCAATATCTCCCTGCGTTTTTACTTTATGCGTTAATTCTTTTTTCTCATAATAGCTGGGAACCAAAGAGAAGATCATAATTATACATAAAGCGGCAAGGCACGTTATCGTCCATTCTTCCAGCGGTAGAATGAAAAAAAGTGCCAGCGACACCGGTAGCAGCACAAGTGCCGAATAATTCTGGATTTTTTTCCATATCAGAAGTGCACTTTTTTCCCAGGAAATGATATAGCGGCAACATTCATCCCCCTTGTGAAAGCATGATATATGGTCGATGTCTGCAAATCGGGTTGTGAACAGCTTTGCTACCGTTTCAAAAAAACCGATTCTGCTTTCGCATTGGTAAGATTTTTCTTTTATTCCGGGTATCGGCGTGCAAATGATTTCAACTTTATTGGGACCGATTTTTTTTGCTTTGATATTTACGGCTCTGCTGAAAACAGCATATACTTTGCTGATTAAAAAATACATCGATGACAGGTCTAAAAGGCCCAATAAATAATGTCTTACCACGCCAATGGCTTCTTTTGTTTCAAAACCAAACCTTGCCGCTTCTCTTGCGATATTGGGATTTCCCGTCATCTTGGCGGAAATTTCCTGGAAGCGATCCGCCTGGAGCTGGGTAAACCAATGGGCCTGGTCAGCGATCTCTTCCTTGGTCATACCGGCATATTCGAGAATGTAATTGATGTTTATATCCGGATAGTTGTGCTTTAGATATTCCAGATATATTCTGTATACCCGGCTGTTATAGAGGGCTGAATCGTTACACATTTCCAAGGGCCTTTATGATTTCTAAAATCGGCGATATCCGACTTCAGGAAGAAGTCGTTGATTCCTGTCAATACAAAACGTTCTTAAAGGTTTCTAAGATTTCCTCTTTTGTTAAATTTCCATTTAAAGCTTTTTTTGATAATCCATGGCGTAAAGAGTGAAATTTTTTGCTGTTCAAAGGGCCGATTCGCAGAAAGAAATCCTGATTATCGCCACGATATACAGGGCCTGAGCCATCAAGTTCGAAAAACGTCTTCATGATCTCTTCAACGCCTTGATCGGAATTCATTGTTCTGTGTTGCCATTTTTTCATATATCCGCTCAATCCGAATTTTTTACGGTTTTCAGGTTCAAAAATCGGACTCAGCGGGGCCAACAAAAAAGGAAAAATGGACCAGGACAGCCTTCCGTCAAATTCTTCATATTGGTGGCTCTTTATGAACTCGCGGGTTTTTTTCGCAGATTCTTCGGTTTCACCCGGAAAACCAAATATAAAATAACAGGAGCAGTGTATTCCTGATGAAAGTAATTTTTTAAGAACGATATCGTAAACCACGGGATCCGCGTTCTTGTTCATGTTTTTTAATACTTGCGGATCGGCAGATTCAAGTCCGAGCTGCACTTCCATGCAACCTGCCTGTTTAAGCAGCTCCGCGTCAACATCTTTTAGTGTGTTTGCCCGTATAAAGGTCATCCAGCTGATGTCCAGTGACTCGTCGATAAATCGTCGGCAGACGTTTTCCAGGTCATTTTTTCCAAGCCTGAAATTGTCATCAACAAACCAGATATATTTGATGCCTCTGGAAGAAACGGCTTTTAATTCGTCAATGAGGGCGTCCAGTGGTTTAACATATGTAAGTCGGTGATCTTTAATGAAATTACAGAAAGCACATCTGTAGGGACATCCAATGCTTGCCTGCAGAGGGATGACACCGGATTTAAATATGCTTTCCGGAAGAGCGGCCCAGTCAATTGGGTAGTCTTCAAAATCGGATATGTCATCTGCCTGTTGCGTAAAATGATATCTTGTCCCATCGGGATAGCATATATTGGGCAGTTCATTGACATTGTGGTTGGTTTTTATTCCCCGGATAATATCGCACAGGAGTTTCTCTCCACGCAAGCTGATGATATAGTAATTGACGTCAGGTTCATTTTCAGGGTCTTGAAAAAGAAAATCCGTTTCAACCGGATTGATAAAGTAGCCCGGCTGTTTCGATCGTTTAAGGATTTGATATGAAAAAAAAACAAAAGATCCTCCGGCAATAATCGTAATGTCAGGGGCCATGTCGCGGATGTCGGCAACAAGGTCGGCAAACGTCTGCTTGTCGTTGATGAACGTTGTTGAAAGGATAACGGCCTTGGGCGATTCTTCGAGAAGCTTGAGAAACCGATCCTTTTCGTTATAATAGCCGTTGATCAATGCAACTTCAAAATGGTTTTTCATCAAATAGTTGAACAGGTAAATGCCGTTTAGCTTCGGCGAGGATGCCCAACTCATGATTCCGTCGCCTCTTATCGGGGGAATGATCCGTCCGTCGTTATCGATGTAGTTTTGAACGACCTGAACGTCGGCGATTCTTCCTTCAATCGAGAGCTTCAAAGGATTTGTTACCGAAAAAGTACTGGTTCCCGCATCAGATACAATTATCGCATCAAGCGCCACGTTTCCTCCATAAATATTAACCCTGTAAGCTGTGTAGAGGGCAAGCCGATTTTTCGGCTGTTGCCCATCCGGAAACGGCATCTGTTGATCCGGAGCTGCGTTTTTGCTTTTTTGAAATTCTCAAAACAGCGCACTATACCTGCAGTTTCAAAGTTTCTCAAGCCCTGTTCCGAACCAGGGCCTGCAATTTCCGGATGGGTACCGGCTATTGTTGAAAATACCCGAGACAAATAAATGCCAAATGTAAACCTTGAATAAGACCTTGATTCAAACAAAAAACCTGTTGTTGAGAACATTTAAAAAGCGAATTCTGAATTGCTGAACAAATTATAAATCGATCAAGCTGAAAAGGATGTGTTCCGTGTTTGTTGGAACAATAAGCTAGCAGAATAAAGAAAGAGTTTCAACGAAAATTTGGCCAAAATATTATAGATGTGGATTGTTTTTAAAAAAACATTACAATGATTGGCAAAATTTTGAATTAGATGATATATAAAACAATGGAAATATTTTATGGAATAATCCATGAAACCTGAGGTAACCGGAGGATCTGTAAATGGCGGTCATTACCATATCACGGCTGTTTGGCGCGGGGGGATGGACCCTTGCCGCACGGCTGGCAAAAAGGCTGAATTACGGCTGTATCAATGAAGACATGATCAAGGAGGCTGCATCAAAACTGAATGTTTCATCCGGTCACATTCACCATTTCGAAAAGGACGGCGGATCCAAGCTGATGCGGTTTATTGACAAGCTGGTGAACACCAGCTTTATCGACAGACATATCTCCGAACGGTATGGCTATGTGAACGAAAAAAATTACGTGGACGTGATTAAAAAAATCATCACCGAGATTCATGATAAAGGGAATATGATCATTATCGGAAGGGGGGGGCAGTTTGTCCTCAAAGGATGTCCCGATACAAAACACATCCTGCTGGTTCAGAATTTTGAATCCCGAATCGCGTTCATGATGAAAAATTATGATTTATCCCGTACCGAGGCTGAAAAAGCCATACGCCAGCGTGACCAGATCAGAGAACGGTTTTTGGGGTTTTTTACGGATGCCGGGCATATTGATGACCCCAATAATTATGACCTGGTCATCAACATGGACCGGGTCAGCATGGACAAGGCGGAAAATTTGGTTGTCGAACTGATCAGAGAATAGGGGAGAGGTGTACCTGTACCGTGATGCAAACCGTGTGAAAAATCCGTCCGGGAGAGTACAGGCGTTGAAAATGAACCATGCTTGAATCGGAATGAACAGGCTGACCGGTATCATTTGCCATGGGGGTCCTTCGCGTCTTGGTGCGGAAACACCGGAGAACATATGAAAAGAAAAGGCAGGGCAAGCCGGTTGGCTGCGATGATGACGGACAGGGGACTGAAAAAATCATCGAATCAAACGGAGTGTTATGAATGGAATGTAAAAAAGAGAAAAACCTGACAATGTGCAACTGCAGTTACGATCCCTGCTCGAGAAAAGGTATTTGCTGCGAGTGTATTGCGTATCATGTTAAGAGTCGTCAATTGCCGGCATGCTGTTTTCCGGCTGATGCGGAAAAAACCTATGATCGCTCTTTTGATCATTTTGCCCGGCTTGTCACAAGCGGTAAAATTTAAGCGTCGGTGCTTTTCCCTGTTTTTGAACGACAGTGGCCGGTACATTTTACGTCCCGCCGCGGCGGGACTTGGAGGTCTCCAGATGTCATCCGGTTTAGGCGGTTGTTTTTTCAAGTTGTTTACGAAAAGTATTTCGTGATTATAGTAAGGGAAAACAACAACTGAAAAAACCGTCGACAGGGAAAGCCGATAACATGATAAAGGAGGAGAAACAATGTATTCCAAAACTGTTATGGACCATTTCAGGAATCCCAGAAACGTAGGTGTCATTGAGGAGGCGGACGGGATCGGTGAAGTGGGCAATCCTTTATGCGGTGATATGATGACCATATACCTCAAGATCAAGGACGAAAAGATTGATGATATCAAATTCCAGACGTTCGGGTGCGGGTCTGCTATTGCCGTGTCCAGCATGTTGACGGAAATCGCCAAGGGGAAAAACCTGGCGGATGCAAAAAAAATTACGAACAAGGATGTAGCAGAGGCTCTGGAAGGACTGCCGAAAAACAAGCTTCACTGTTCAAATTTAGGGGCGGATGCCCTCCAGATGGCCATCAAGGATTACGAGGCGCGTAAAAGCGGCAAGGCACCGGTGGAGATCAAACGTAAAGAGAAACACGAACATAATCACGGAGGCAAGTGCTACTGTCCGTATTGTGACGTGGAAATTCAGGAGGGGACGACTTTTTGCAAGGCCTGTCAAACCGACTTGATAGAAGATCATCATTAAAGGAAACAATGAAAATGAAAATTATAAACCTGGATCATATATCTTCAAAACCGCTGATTCCGGAAGTCAAACAGGCCATGATAGATGCCATCAATTATGACCATGCAAACCCGTCAAGCCAGCATAAAAAAGGAGAGGAAGCGGCAGCAGCACTGGAAAGGGCGCGTGAATCCGTGGCAAGGCTCATCAATTCCGAATCCGCCAAGGAAGTTGTGTTTACATCGGGGGGAACGGAGTCCGTCAATCATGCTGTTAAAGGTGTTGCGCTTGCCAACGCTGAAAAAGGAAAACATATCGTTACTTCCAATATAGAACACAATGCGGTAATCCGGAGCCTGCGACGGCTCAAAGGGATGGGGTTCAAGATTACGTCGGTTTCCGTTGATTCCAAGGGGTTTGTAAATCCCGGGGAAATTGAGGAAGCCATTACGGATGACACCATCCTGGTAACCATCATGCACAGCAACAATGAAACCGGAACCATTCAGCCCATAGAAAAAATCGCTGAAATCACGAGACGAAAAAAAGTGATTTTTCATACAGATGCAGTGGATTCCGTGGGTGTGGTTCCCACGGATGTTCAAAAGATGGGTGTCGATCTGATGAGTTTTGCCTCAAACACGTTCTACGGACCCACAGGTGTGGGGGGATTGTATATTCGAAAGGGAACCATGGTATGGCCGTTATTGGACGGCGGCATCCAGGAGGGCAATAAGCGCGCCGGCACTGAAAATCTTATCGGAATCATCGGAATGGGCGTAGCAGCCGATCTTGCCCACCGGCAGATGGAATCACGGCTGGACCATCTTTTGAAATTAAAGAACAAGCTGCTCACCGAGTTGCCCGGCTATATCGACGAATATATTATCAATACACCCATTGAGAACAGCCTGCCCAATCTCCTGTCCATCTCCATTAAATATATAGAAGGAGAAAGCGTCATGTTGATGCTGGATGACGAGGATATCGCCGTTTCAACTCGATCCGCCTGTGCCACCGGGTCATTACGGGCATCACATGTTCTGTTGTCCATCGGGCTCAGCCATGCAGATGCCCAGGGAACACTGGTATTGGCATTCGGTGTGGACAATACGGAGGAGGACATCGTAAAATTCCTATCCGCGCTGCAAAACATTGTTAAGACGTTAAGAGATATCTCGCCGTTGTACTCGAAAACGCGTTAAGGTCCTTTTGAAGGAGGCCGTCCCTTTTTAGAAAGAACCCGTGTCGTACATTTTCCCGTGATCCCGGAACAGGTAACAGGATCACGGGAAAATGAAACATCATCCCGCAGCCTTCAGGACGGCGTAATCCCGGTGTTTTTCGTAATCAGGCTTGAATGCCTGATAAAGCGATTCATCCACCACGGCTTCAAATCCGGTCATCCGGGCAATCACGGAATTTTTCGGATCGAGAAACGTAAAGTTTCCCTTCATTTTATGATGACTGCAACTGGTTACCTCCAGTATGGATGTTACGATGTCCTTTGGAAAGGCGTTTTGATATTGGCGATAGCCTTCGCTGTAGACGGGAAGGGAAACATTTCCCAGTTTTTCAAAGCACCAAAGGGATGCCATTTGAAATGCCGAATCCAGCACCAGGGGATCACCCACCCATTTATTCCGCAG
This sequence comes from uncultured Desulfobacteraceae bacterium, assembly GCA_964386565.1. Classification (GTDB taxonomy): domain Bacteria; phylum Desulfobacterota; class Desulfobacteria; order Desulfobacterales; family UBA5616; genus CAYLRU01. The sequence goes on from CAYLRU010000034.1 coordinate 10,308, forward strand.
GGGATTTTTCATCCACTTGCTCGGGGTCGGCGCCGGTAATATCCGGGCTACCATTCCCTTGTCGTCCAGGCTTTTCACTTCTTTCATGCCCTGGAGATCCAACCCGTGAAATAAGATTTTATCATATATTTCCGAAATGCTCCGGGCATATCCGTTTGAAAGCAGCGATTCAGAGCCTTCAAAAGCAGGAGGCGGTGCAGGTTTATCCACCAGGATGGCTTTGGCCCTGGCGTGAATCAACTCCGGATTTTCATTTTCGCCGTTTCTGATTTCCAGGTCCACCTCGAAGAAGCCGTTTTTCTTTCGGATTTTACCGGTCAGGAGGCGGATGGTCGTTGATTCCCTGTTTATTTTAATGCCGTTTAACACCCGCATGTCGTCGAAACCATGAAGAATGAGGCCGGGGTTTTCATGGAGGGCGCCATGACCGAACCATTCGGTCATAAGGGCGAAAGGAACCACGGGTATGCCGCTTAGAACATGGGATTTTAATACGGGATAGGCATTGATATCGATTTTCCGCTCAAAAGCAACGGAGAGATCCGATTGCGTATGAACGTTTTTCACTTTTTTTTGTACGGAACGAACAGGCTTTTGATGTTCTGCATCGGCTTTCTGAACCAAAACCGGACCGCCGATGATGACCTCAACCGGATCGGACGGCCCACGCTTCATCTCCATTACCATGCTTTGTGCGCCGGTGTTTAACGGGATAAGAGAAATGTGATTGCGAAAAAATTCTTTCTTCAGCACGGCATTGACCATTCCGCCGTTCCAAGGTCCCCAGTTGATGGATACAACCCGGCATTCCGGGCAGGCGGACGATACCTGCCAGGCGATTTTATTCAATGCTTCGTTGGCCATGGCGTAATCCGCCTGGCCTTTATTTCCCGTTCTTGCGGCGATTGAAGAGAACAGCACAAGGTATTTTAAGGGATCAGCCTGTGTTGCGTCCAGCAGGTTAAACAAGCCCTTTACCTTGGTGTCGAATACCCGTTGAAACTGTTCTTCTGATTTGTCTCGAATCAACCGGTCTTCCAGAACACCGGCCCCGTGAATGACGGCGGAAATCAGCCCGTATTTTTTACGAATTTGTTCGCATACGGCGTTTATTCCGCTGCGGTCACATACATCCGCCGAATAATAATCAGCACGGGCCCCACAGGATCGTATACGCTCCAGGGTTTGCAGGATTTCACGATTTGCCGCATATGCCTTGTATCTTTTTTCCAGCGTCATGGGTTTGATGGTCCGGCCTGAAAATTCATATTCCAGGATGGCCTTTTTCATTTCCGCTTGGCTGTTGAGGCCGATCAACCACTCCGGTTCACTGAAAGGTTCGGGGGAACGACCCAAAAGGGCGAACCTTGACCCGGACGCACGGGCCAGGGCAACGGCTGCAGCGGCGGTTACGCCGCGGGCGCCGCCGGTAACCACGACGGTATCGTCGGGGCCAAGATCGAGCGTACCGTCCGGATAGGGCGATGGGGTGCAAACCAATTCGTATCGCTCATTTTCACTCAGACCGATTTCTATCGAAGAATTCCTGTCGTCATTTAGGAGTTCGTCCACGATTGCGACGGCGATTTCCGGATACCGGTTCCAACCCGGTGAAATGTCAAGGCATCGGCATAAAACATCCGGCCATTCAATAGCGGCGGTTTTGGATAGCCCGGCAAGTCCGCCCGTCATCGGCATTGCCACCCCCATACCTTTGAAACCAAATGCACCGTCCAGCCGCGAGACGGTGGCAAATAAGGCACCTTTCTGTTTTGCAGACTCCAGAAGTGCCGGGGCTGCCTGCTTGGCCGCCATCAGGGCTGTTTTCAGGAAAGCATAATCGACATGAGTTCCCGTGGTGTGGGAATTGTCAGCCGCAAAATCCGGAACAAGAATCAATCCGGCGGCGTGGTTGAACGAATTACTGTTCGCAAACAGATCCGGCGTAAACAAAACCGCATTAAGGCCCCGGTGTTCGAGTTCATCTGTTATGGCCCGGGAAAGGCCGGCCGTATCATCCAGGACATATATTTTTTTGTTATCCGGAATGATCAGCGGCTTTTTGGCCATGAACGGTTTGCTCAGATAAGAGACCGTTTGACGATTGATACCGGTCTCTGCGGTTTTGGATGCTGCGGAACTCGGATTTTCATGTTCCGGCCCGGGTGTTTTAGAATCACTATCTGGAATCGGTTTATTTTCGATTTGGCCTGTTTTGACCCTGCCGTGTGAAGACAGAAATTCAATGATCTGCCGGAGTGTTTTTAACGAGCCCATCATTTCGGGCTCTACCTGGGGCAGCCCGGGGATTTTTTCTTCCATTGCGGAGAGGATCTCCACGCGTTTGATGGAGTCGATGCCGAGGTCGGCCTCGATATCCATATCCATCCCCAGCATTTCTGTAGGGTATCCGGTGAGGTCGCTGACAGTTGCCAGCAAGACATCGGCAATATTTCCTGAAGTTGCTGCGGTTTTCAGCACTGTCGGATCGGCATCAGAAGAAATCCCTGTATGGCCGGTGGTGTTGTTTGGCAAAAGATATTCGATGATTTTACCAAGCGTCTTCAGGGTTCCCAAATTTTCGGGCTCTACCTGGGGCAGCCCGGGGATTTTTTCTTCCATTGCGGAGAGGATCTCCACGCGTTTGATGGAGTCGATGCCGAGGTCGGCCTCGATATCCATATCCATCCCCAGCATTTCTACGGGGTATCCGGTGAGTTCACTGACGGTTGTGAGCAAGACGCTGCTGATATCATCCTTTGTCTGGTTTTCACGTACTTGATCTTCACGTCGTGCCGACGAATGAACTTTGTTCCGAACCGGCTTTTCCGGTATGTCGACGGTATTGAATTCCGGCTCTGCATGCGATACATCAGGTGGACCGGCGGAAACCATCCCCGGATTAAAAGAGGTTTCATCCCGACCGATTCCCAGGGTGGTTTCAACAAGCCGTTGCGTATTTTGAATCATCATTTGGAGTGTTCGGTTGGACTCCATTTGGGATTCAAGAAATTTTTCATGGGCGCGGGTCGTCTGCTGTTGCAGGGACTGCATTGACCTGAGTCCTTCCTGGACCGCCTTAAAGGCTTCAGCGGCAAATCCCGGTGACGGGCCTGAAGATTGTTTACTTATCGGGTTGGAACCGGTGTCGGCATAATTGCCGGGATGGGTATTCCGGGGCGTTCGCAGGGGTGTGGATACCGTGCTGTCCCGATGAGGGTCAGGCAAATTTTCAATCCCGTTATTCTTGTCTGTGGTCATGGCTGTATCTGCCTTGTTCATGTCTGTTGATGACAAAGACGCCGGCTCATTTTTTACCACCACCGTCTGATTTACCGGGTTTTTTTCAAGATTCGCAGACGGGTCGGTCTTTTTGGATGAACGGTAGTTTGTTCCGGAAATCATAATTTTCATCCTGGGCGTTTTCGGCGTTCCCGAAGGTTTATCTCCGTTTTCCCATCTGTCGATCAATACCGGGTATCCCAGAGCCGCCAGCCGGCAAAGGCCTGTGGCCAAATCCCATATACCGGACTTTTTTCCGCCCGAGGCGTCCATGGCAATGATATTGACATCCTTATCTTCCAATATGGCCCTGATCAGTCCCGACAGAACGGTTTTCGGTCCCACTTCCAGAAATGTAACCGCTCCGGATGCATACAGGTTTTTAATATCGTTAACAAAGTCAACCGGACATAATATCTGTTCACCCAGGATTTTTTTGGCTTTGTCCGGTTCGGTGGGGTATGGCGCACCCAGGGTGTTTGAGTAAACGGGAATATCCGTCGGGGTCATGGGAGACTGCCTGACGGTTTCCATGAAGGGTTTCTGGGCGTCTTTCATCAGGTGGCTGTGGAAGGCGGCGGCAACGGTAAGCCGTATGGTTTTGTAACCGTTGTCCTTGCACAATTTTTCCGCTTTTTCAATGGCCTCGGTGGGACCGGACAGAACACCCTGGTTCGGGTTGTTTCGATTGGCCAGAATCACGCCCGTATCCGAGTTCCGTATCAGTTTGTCGAGGTCTTCAAGGGGTGCTTTTACCGCCATCATGGTTCCGGGATCCCTGTCATCATTGCCTTTGCCGGCGGCAGCCATCAGTTTTCCCCGGTTTACGGCAAATTTGATAAGTGTGTCGTCATCGATCCATCCTGCTGCATTTAAAGCCACCAGTTCGCCGAAACTATGCCCGCAGGCGGCATCCGGAGTGAGACCGAAGTACTCGAGGATTTTCAGCATTCCCAGGCTGATGCCGCCGATGGCCGGCTGTGCGTTGTCGGTATTTGTCAGGTTTGCTTCCTGTTCTTTTTTGGCTTTTCGGTCTGAAACCGGAACCGGATAAATATAATCGGTTAATGGTCTGTCTTTATCGAAAAGGGTATTGGCTTTTTCAAGAACGTTGAGCATTTGGGGAAAAATACATGCCAGATCCTTTGCCATGCCCACATACTGTGCCCCTTGCCCGGGGAAGACAAAGGCGATTTTTCCCGGCTTTCCCGGGCCTCCAAAGAAGATATTTTTTGCTTTGATTTCGGGATGTTCGGGATTTTTTTCCAAACCTGTTATCATGGTGTCAAGCAACTGCATCAGGTTTGGATCATCTTCCCGGCCCCATGCCGAGCGTTCGATGACCCATAGCAATCGATACGGTGAATTGACAGAAAATCCAGATCTTGACAAGGCTGCTGATCCAGATATGTCATCAAAGGTTTTAGCCGGTTGGAAGTCGGATTTCAGGTCCGCGCATTTTTGTTTCAATTCATCAGGGGTGTCAGCCGACAGGGCGACGATCTCCACTGATCCGTCCCAGGAAATGGCTTTTTTCCCCTTTTCGTATTCTTCCAGAACAGCATGGAAATTACTGCCGCCGAATCCGAATGAGCTGACACCGGCCCGCCTGGGGTGGTCTTTACCGGAAAACCATGGACGGGTCTGCGTGTTCAGATAAAACAGACTATTTTCGATGTTGAGATTCGGGTCAGGTTTGTTCACCTTCAGGGTCGGCGGCAAAATTTTATTATAAAGAGACAAGATCGTTTTGATCAGGCCTGCAGCGCCGGCTGCCGCCTTGGTATGCCCGATCATGGATTTTACCGATCCCAGGGCGCGGGGCTTATCCGGGAACCGGGAAAAAAATTGGTTTAATGCGGTAAACTCGACTTCATCGCCTACCGGGGTGCCTGTTCCGTGGGCTTCGATGAGTTCCACGGTTGACGGATCCACGTCGGCGGATTCATAGGCGTTTTCCAGGGCTTTGACCTGGCCCTCGACCCTCGGAGCATATATACTTTGGGATTTGCCGTCGCTCGAGGTTCCCATGCCTTTAATCACGGCGTAAATCCTGTCATTATCTTTCACCGCGTTATCGAGTCGTTTTAAAACGAGAATCCCTACACCTTCCCCGAGTACCGTTCCATCGGCGTCTTCTGAAAACGGCCGGGAATCGCCTGTCGGGGATAGGACCAATGTCTTGGAAAAACACATGTGCATAAAGATGTCGTTGAGCGTGTCAACCCCGCCGGTAACCACGATGCTGCTTTTTCCGCTGAGCAACTCCAGGATACTCATATACACGGCACTCAGTGAGCTGGCGCAGGCCGCATCCACCACGCAATTGGTTCCGCCCAGGTCCAGCCGGTTGGAGATTCTTCCGGCAACAATATTGCCGAGAAGGCCCGGAAAAGAATTCTCCTGCCAGGACACATAGGATTCAGACAACTGCCGGATCACCTCATCCGTTGTACGGGGATCCACCCCGGCTGCTTTTAGTGCTTTTCGCCAAACCGGATGTCCCAGTCGCGAACTTAACGGAATGACCAGTTCCTGGGTTCCTGTAACGCCCAAGATAACACTGGTCCGGTCTTTGTCCGGATAGTTATTTCCGTATCCCGCATCCGCAAGGGCTGCTTTTGCGGCCATCAGGGCGATAAGCTGGGAAGAATCGGTTGCTTCCAGGATGGCCGGCGGAATACCGAATTCCGTGGGGTCAAAAGGGATGGGATCCAGAAAACCGCCGCGCTTGCAGTAAACATGATCCTGTTTTTTAGGATCCGGGTCATAATAATCCTCAACAGACCAGTGTGTGGCAGGTATTTCCGTGACAGCGTCTTCACCCCTGAAAATCAGCCGCCAGTAAGCTTTCAATCCCGATGATTTGGGGAAAAAACATTCCATACCGATAACGGCAATCGGTGTTTCTTTCAGTTTGTCGAATTCTCTGAAACGCAATGTTCCGTCCTTTACATTTGTTAAATTCCGACCGAACCCGGCAAAAAAGACTTCAGTTAAACAAAATACTAAATATTCCGATCTTATAATTCATAAATTGAGACTTTTCAAGTGTTGACATGAAATAAATATAATTGATATATTGATATAACAAGTTTTCAACTTACGGGAAAACGAATCATTCCTGATAAATTCGCAAAAAGCTGAAGCCATCACGTTTCAAGTGCTGGATTCAGAATTCAATTAAAATACCAGCCCGAATTCAGCTGTTGAATTCCGGACCCGGAAAGCGGGGAATTATCATTAATTTTCAGAATAACATTCCGCTTTCACCGAAGATGGTGTTATTCATGGCAGGCGATTTTGAGAAAAACCTGTAATATTGATATAACATTTTTACAAGATTTGGGAAGATATGAAATATTATACCAGTCAGGAGTTGTCAAAAAAACTATCGATTAATTTGGCCAAGTGGAAGCGATGGGCCCGCGAGTTCCTGCCGCCTGATCCATTGGGCGGATTTCAATCGGGGTATGCCAGGCAATACACCCGGGAGGAGGCGTTTATCGTTTTTTTAGGGGGATACGCGGTGAGCGATCTGAGTGTCCCCATACCTGAAACGAAAAAACTGTTAAAAGATCTGCAGGCGTGGCTTGAAAAGAACAGCGTTCTTCAGGGCCGGAACGGTGATACGGAGAATCCCTCCGTGTTGGAGCATGTTATCATCCTTTTCCGTGATACGTCAAAAAACATCATTTTTTATCATATTCATCACGTGATGTCCCGGCGGAATATTGAAAAAAACGGGATATCGTTCACTGAAAAGCGCTATTTTGATGAAGTTGTTCGGTGCGCTCCACCAGGGGTTGCCAAAAATTCGGCAACGAGCGCCAGAGTCCTGTATCTCACGCGAATTTATAAAGAATTTGTGGAGAAGCTGGAATCGCACATATGATCATCAACAGGATAAACCTTGTCATATCAGGCAGACGCGCTTCACCGTTGAAGTGGACAATGTGTATCCAGATACCCCCATGGAAAGTGTTTCCTCCAAAACCGGTCATAAACATCTTAAGACGGTGTTTTGCCGAGCAGGCCATTTATTTCCGATAAAGATCTGGGACTGAACCTGCCGGTTGCTTCCGGCAGCAGGACACCCTGGTGTTTAAGCCAGTTGGCCCGGGTGACCACGCAAGCCCCTAAAAGAAGATTCATGGCCACTGTCACGGTTTTCCTGTTTTCCGGTTTTTCAAGAAAAGTCCCTTTTACCCATTGGTTAAAAGCACCAATGGCCGGACCGCACCAGATCTGGTAATCCATCTGTCTGTCGGCAATTCCCTGAATCGCCCACATGGAGGATCGACCCAGATACGAACGAAACACAAGGGCCATTTTATGCTTTGGATCCTTTTGCGCGCGTGCGATTTGCCCGGGATCTCTTTGAGTGAAATAGGCCTTGACCTGCTCCCACTCCTCTTCAAAGCTGCGTTTAAAAAAGTCGCGTTCAAGTATTATTCTCTGGGCAGGATCAATGCTGTCATAACTGTCATGGCGACTGTAAAGATCATGAAGTTTCGCAGCACGAAGGGGAAACATGGTTCCTCGCTTCAGAACCTGGACTTTGGCCCCGATTTCAAACATATCAGCCGCCGGGGCCATTGCAACATCCGCCTGCCGGGCAGAGGCGAGCATTTTTTTAACAACGTCCGATATACCGGCTTCGATACAGGATTGATTGACCGATCCGGTTAAAATATAAGCCGCGCCCATGGCAAATGCCGCTGCTGCCGAGTATGGCGTGGAGATGCCGCCGCCGAGGCCGATACGCGGGGATCTCGGGTATTTGTATTTTTGTGAAATTTCATCCCTTAAAGCAACCAGGGTGGGCAGCAGGGAAATGGCCGGGCGATTGTCCGTATGACCGCCGGAATCAGCTTCGGCAGTTATGTCCTCTGCCATGGGGACCATTTTTGCCAGTTCGGATTCTTCGGGTGTGACCAGGCGCTGTTCAACAAGCTGGGCAAGAATCTTTTCCGGCGGCGGGGACAGGAATTTCGCCGCAACTTCTATCCTGGAGACCTTGGCGATCACCTTGTTCGGGCAGACGATATTTCCGTTTCGGTCTTTATGAATATTTTTTACCCGGTAATAGACAAGGGGAAGGGTCAGCGTGAGGTAGGCTGATGCACTAATGAGTTTGACGCCTTTACTTAAAAAAAGCCGGACCGTGTCCATTTCGAGCCGGGGGTCATTGGCGCTGTGAATCAGATTAAATCCAAAGGGCAGGCCGACCATTCGGGGTAAAAGTTCGTCAATGGCGTTTTCAATCCGGGGGATTGAAAGACCTGCTGCACCGAAAATTCCCATCAGGCCGGCTTTTCCCGCTTCCCGGACCATTTGGACCGACGTGATCCCGTTTGCCATGGCACCACAAATATACGGATATCTTAATCCGTATGATTTCAGGAAAACAGGGTCTCCCAGGTCCTGGGGCAAGAGTTTCGGTGCCCAGGCCATGAGGGGATAACCCGGAGAGGCGAAATCTGATGATTTTCCGATACGGGCTGTTCCGGTTTGTGAAACAGCCGGCTTACCGTCTTTGTTGATGATATAAACCGGGCGTTTAACGTTTAATACCGCTTCAGGTATGGTCAGATCCTGATCCGGGGAATCCATGTCAGTTTGCCACCACCCGATGGGGTTGTTGTTTGCGTTTGGATACGGGGTCATCGGTTCTTTTCTAAAAAAATAAAATGTAAAATAAAATCAATCATATAATATAGCGGACGATGAGGGCGTTTTTAAACAAAATACCGGAAGATGTCAAGGGACATCGATTTTTCGCAGCGGATTTATCCCCTGGGATGGTATTGTTTATGGATTTTTATCAAGTGATCCCGGGCGATATGGGTGTAGATCTGGGTTGTGGCAATATCCACATGCCCCAGCATGACCTGGACCGATCGCAGGTCAGCCCCTCCCTCGAGCAGGTGAGTGGCAAAGGAATGCCTCAGGATATGGGGAGTTATTTTTTTCCCGATACCGGCTTTTACGCCGTATTGTTTCAGCAGTTTCCAGAATCCCTGCCGGGTCATGGGTTTTCCCGCCCTGGCCACAAAAAGATAGTGACTGGTCGTACTTTTCAACAACAGGGGGCGGCCCAGCTTGATATAATCATCAATTTTATCCCTGGCATGCTGTCCAATGGGAACGATTCGTTCTTTTGACCCTTTTCCCAATACCCGGACAAACCCCACTTCCATGTTCACGTCATGGCGTTTGAGCAGAATCAGTTCGGAAACCCGCAAACCTGCAGCATAGAGCAATTCCAGCATGGCGGCATTTCGTTTGCCGATGGGGGTATGAACATCCGGGACCTCCAACAGACTGCGGATCTCATCTACCGAAAGCACGTCCGGAAGTTTCAGCGTATTTTTTGGAAGATCCACCATCCTGGCAGGATCATGATCAAGCATTTTTTCCTGGACAAGAAAACGGAAAAATCCCCTGATGGTTACCAGGTGCCGCGCCCGGGAACGGGCCTCCAGTCCTGATTTCCGCAGTTGAATCAAATGGCCCAGAATAACCGTCGTATCCGCATCCTTGATGGCATCAATCCCGTTGTCTTTCAGAAATTCAAAAAACCGGGCAAGATCCAGGCTGTAGGATTCGATGGTCTTCCGGGAAAGACCTTTTTCCACCAACAGGTAGTTGATGAATTGGTCGGCGAGTGCATCCAAGGTGTGTGCTGTTGTCATTGCAAATACCTGAATGATGAGGGGTTAAATTTATTGTATATCCGTTTTTGATGAGAATACCGTTTATCACATTGTTTTAATTATCGGCCTTTTCCAGTGTTTCCCGGGTAAACAGGCTGGACAGAAAAGAGATTGTGCTGCACAGAAGGAATACCAGCATGGCTTTTTTGTACCCGGAAACGGTAAACGCATCGTTTATGTGCCCGTTTTGTTCCAGGATGTATCCGATAAACGGCTGGAACAGGGCCCCGCCGAAAAAAGGAAACAGATTGATCAGCCCTATTGCTGTTCCCGCGATTTTTACCGGGAAAAGTTCTTTTGTCGTGGTGAACCCGACGGCGACGACGGAACTCGAAAATATGCCGGTACCGAAAAAAAGGACATACAGCAGGGGAATCGTGAGCCGATCCGTGAACACATACAAGACAAGGGTGATAAGGATCATGATAAAACTCGACATGACCAGTATGGGTTTTCTGCCTTTAAACACACGATTGGATAAAAAACTTAAAAAAGGACTGCCCACGATCATGCCGATGGAAAGCGTAGAAAGAATGTTACCGGTGTCAGCCTTGCTCAGGTGGTACATCTGCATCAGGTAGGGTCCACCCCACAGGCCGCCCAGTGCAAAAAAAATGCTGGCATTAAAGAAAATCCAGACGGCTACCGGCCAAAACCATTTGTAAGACAGGACTTTTTTCACGCCTTCGAAAAGCCCGATGGGCGTGATTTCCGTTTGAGCGTTTTCTGCAGGAGAGGGCCATCCAAAGGCCTGAGGCCTGTCCCTTACCAGCAGCCATACCAGGGCGGCAACCACGATGGTGATGATACCCACCGCTACAAAGGACATTCGCCATCCGATCCAGGAACTTAACCAGGCCAGCGGTGATGCCGATGCCAGGGATCCCACGCCGCCGATGGCGATGAGAATACCGCTCATAACGGCGAACTCTTTAGCGTTGAACCATTCAGACATAACTTTCATGGTGGGAACAAACAGCATGGAGACCCCCAGACCCACCAGGGTTCGTCCTGCAATGGCCCATGAAGAAGAGGGGGCCAGTCCCAGAAGGATGGACCCGGCAAAGGCGATGAGCAAAAACACGGAGACGCTTTTCCTGGCGCCCCAGGAGTCGGAGAGAAGACCCGCAGGGAGCTGCATAATGGCGTAAGGGTAAAAATAAGCAGATCCCAGCAGGCCGATGAGCGTTCCGCCGGCATTGAGATCTTTCATCATGTCCACGGCCAGCACCGCCGGACATAACCGGTGAAAATAAACGACAATGTATCCGAGTCCCAGAATTGAAAAGATGATATACCGATATCGTATCGATTTTATCATGTCTTTTGATGTCATGCGTCTCCTTTTTTATTCAACAAAAAATGTTGAAATCAGATGTGAAGGTCCGTATCGAGCCTGTTTAAGACTTCAGCGCCGTCCTCCCGTACCACGACCTGGTTTTCGATCCTGATTCCCCCCCAATTTTCGATGTATATGCCGGGCTCAACCGTAACGATCATTCCCGGTTCAAGGATTGACGTGCTCAAGGGGCTGAGTTTCGGGCCTTCATGAATCGCCAGACCCGTACCGTGGCCGAGACCGTGACCGAACTTTCCTTTATATCCCCTGTCTTCGATATAGGTACGGGCGATCTCGTCGATTGCTTTTCCGCTGGCTCCCGGCTTTATCGCGGCAATGGCCATTTCCTGGGCCACACGGACGGTTTCATGGACCGATGGAAAAATATCATCCGGTGTTCCCAAAACAACGGTTCTGGAGGTGTCTGAACAATAGCCGTTTACCCTGGCGCCCCAGTCAAATAAAATCGGTTCCCCCTTGTTTATCTTCCGGTCTCCGGGAACGGCGTGGGGCAGGGCACTGTTGGGTCCGGATGCAACAATAGTGGGAAAAGACAGCCTGTCCGCACCGGCCCTGCGCATTTTTTCCGCCATTTCCCAGGCGATTTCTTTTTCGGTCAATCCGGGTTTCAGCATGTCCACGATTTCTTTGAATACGGCCTCGGCAATGGACAATGCCTGTTTCGTGAGATTGATTTCAGATTCGTCTTTTATCAGGCGAAACGATTCCACCAGTTCGTCAAATGGAACGAATTCAACATCCAGCCCGTTTTCAGAGGCTTCCCTGGTCATCTCCTGGTGTTGAAAAAACGATATGCGCCGGCTCTCAAATCCCATGCGTTTGATGCCGAGTCGTTTTAGAATATCCGGAAGTTCTTTTACCAACCCTTTATCGTATTGGTAAATGTCAAACAACGGGGCTTCCTGCTTGGCCTGTAGGGTAAACCGGGAATCGGTGGCCAGGATCAATCGGTCGGCGCTGAGAATCAGTACCCCTGCGGATTCGTCGAATTGGGCGTCCTCACCGGTAAATCCGCTTAAATACCGCCGGTTTTCCTCGATGGATACCAACAGCGCATCGATCTTGTTTTCGGAAATTCGTTGCCGGAGTTTTGCTATTCGGTCCTGGAAAATGTTATTCACGGCGATTTCCTTTCTTATCGTAATCCATAAACGCAAGGGTATAGGTATTCTTTTTTTGCGTTGGCGTCAACTTTCCAAATGATTCGGCTGAATGCGGAGACGAAAAAACGGGCAATCCGGTGTCCGTCCTGAAACGATGGATATCGGTGGGCATTATTTAATGATATCGCGCAATGTTTCAACTGTTTTTTCAGACAGGGGACGGACGTTTTTTAAGGGGTAGTCTATTCCCAGATAACGGTACTTGGATTCACCGAATCGATGGTAGGGAAGCAGTTCATATTCAATCTTGGGAGATATGCCGGTTAAAAAATTCCAGATGGATTCGATAGCTCCGGGAGAGTCATTAAATCCTGGGATAACGGGTGTTCTCACGGTTATGGGAATGTCAGGAAAGTGTAAACATAATTTCTTGAAATTTTCCAGGATAAGCGTATTGTCAACGCCGGTTTCGCTGATATGCCGTTCTTTATCCAGGGTTTTGATGTCAAAAAAAACCTGGTCTGTATGGCGGCAGACGGCTTCTATGTTTTCCCAGCATGCGAGTCCTGAAGTCTCCACAGCCGTTCTGATTCCCCTGTTTTTTGCCGATTTTAACACATTCAGGGAAAAATCCGCCTGATCCAACGGTTCTCCGCCGCTTAAGGTCAACCCGCCGCCGGATCGGTTATAAAAAACACCGTCTTCCTCCACGACGCGGATAATGTCGTCCACGGTCATCCATTTCCCGAAAATTTCAATAGCCCTTGACGGGCAATGGTCCGCACACAGTCCGCAGTTATCGCAGTATCTCCGATCGATGAATGCCTTTTTCTGTTCGTCCTGGAGAATCGCCCCCCTGGTACATACCCGTAAACACGCATCACACTGGTCCATGCCGATGCATTTTTCAGAATTATATGCAATCTCGGGGAAGTGGGCTTTCCCCTCTGGATTGGCGCACCATTTGCAGTTTAAAGGGCATCCTTTGAGAAAAACCAGGGTCCTGATGCCGGTGCCGTCATGGAGGGAAAATTTTTGAATATTGAAAACAAGTCCATCCATGCTGTTTGGTATCTGTCCGGATTCGTTCATGGCGTTGCCGGGCTAAAACGCATGTGCCGTTCTGGCGATAATCTCATCCTGAAGCTGGGGTGTCAGATCCGTAAAGTAGGCGCTGTATCCGGCAACGCGAACCAGCAGATCCCTGTATTTTTCCGGATCCCGCTTTGCAGCGATGAGCGTGTCCCGGTTGATGATATTGAACTGGAGATGCCACATTTTCAGATCGCATGCCGTCCTGATCAGGGACATCAGCTTTCGGGTCCCATCCGGACCGGCCACGGCAGACGGCGTGAGTTTCATGTTCAACAGCCTGGCTGCCCGTTCCCTGTATCCCGAGGCCCGGGTTTTGGCGATGGACATCAGGCTTGCAGTGGGGCCTTTTCTGTCGGCGCCCTGTGATGGGCTGACGCCTTCGGCGATGGGTTCTCCGGCCTTTCTGCCGTCCGGCGTGGCCCCGAGTGCCGCACCAAAGGGAACATGGGCTGTTATGGTCACATACCGGATATCCAGTTCACCACCGAATGCCGATTTATATTTTCGGGTGAGTTTTACAAAGAATTCTTCAATGGCACGACCGATGCTGTCGGCATACGGGTCGTTGTTACCGTATTTCGGTGCGTTGAGGCACATCTGCCGGATGGCCTCCTTGCCCTCGAAGTTGCAGTTCACGGCGTCTATCAGTTCGCCCATGGAAAGTCTTTTTTCGTCAAAAACCAGTTTTTTTATGGCGGCCAGCGAATCGATGGCCGTTGCAAAACCCAGTGTGTCGATGAACCCGAGGTAAAGTGCGCCCGGGATGGGGCCTGAATGCATGTCCTTGCAGGACGCCATGCACAGATCATGGAACATGGAAGACATGGGGGCTGCGATAAATTGCGATTTTAATTTATCTGCCACGTATTGCTGGGCAAAGGTATGCTGCATGACGTTTTTACCCTGTTCGCAAAATGCGGTCCACACATCGTCGTAGGAGGCGAATTCCCTGGGATTGCCCGTACGAACGCCGATTTGTTCATCGCCGAATATTTTGAGTTTTCCGTCATTAAGGGCCATTTCAACGACAGCACCCAGATTGGTCCAGGCACAGCCGGTGGTTACGGCGTCCCTGTTGAGCATCTTGGCTTCGGTGCACCCGCAGATGCAGTAATCATTGGCCTCATCCACTTCAGCACCCTTGGCCAGAAAGAGGGTGATGATTTCCTCGTCAAAAAAAAGCTTGGGGAAACCGGTTCCTTCTTTTATGGTTTCGGCAATGGCGTACAGAAAGGGTTCCGGTGTCTGCGCATGGATCCGGACGGCCAGGTCCGGGTAATTCAGGGGGAACTCCCGTTTGGATTTGAGAAGCAGGTAAGACAAATCGTTTGTCGCGTCCTTTCCATCCTTTGTCAGGCCGCCGATGGTCGTGGCTTCCCAGTGGGCGTATCCGTCGGTATAGGAAAATTCTCCCGGCGCCGTGTAGATCTCGACGTTTTTGGCCATGCCGATCCACAGGCTTTCCAGCAGTTCAAGGGCTTCATCTTCGGTCAGCCTGTTTTCCGCAATGTCTTTCTGAAAATACGGATAGAAGTATTGATCAATTCTGCCGTTGCCCACGGTTCCGCCGATTCTTTGCTCCAGCCGGGAAACCGTCTGAATCAGCCACTGGGACTGAACTGCCTCGTGAAACGTTTCAGCCGGGTTTTCAGGAACCTTCCTGCAGATCCGTGCGATGTTCAGAAGCTCGGTTTTTCGTTTTTCATTTTTTTCATCCACGGCAAGCAGTGTTGCCAGGTCGGCGTAGCGGTTTGCATATGCAACAATTCCATCGCATACCAGGATAACGGCTTTTAAAAACGGGGCCTTTTCCACCTTGTCCGCCGGGTTAAACAGGTCCAGTGAAGCGAGCTTTTCTTCCGCTTCCCGCCGGATACCTTTTATCCCTCTTTTCAATACTTTTTCGTAGTCATGATTCCATGCCAGGCTGGACCGTGCAGATGCCGTCGGGGTTATCACAACAAGTTTTTCCACCAGTGCCCGGGTATCCTCGGGAAGGGCATTCATGAATGCCGTGTGGAATTGCCTTCCTTCCCAATAGGGACGCAGTGTATCATTAATGATGTTAACATCCGCTTCGGTGATCTGCAGGGTGTCTTCCGGCCCGCTGGGCAGAACGTCCTGTGAAAAGAAGTGGTCTTCCAGTTCCGGGAAAAAGATGGCATAACGACCCGGAGGTCCGGCGCTGCCCACGATCAGTTCATCTTCATCAATATAAATGGAAATATTTTTAAGGATGTGGGCCAATGCCTTTCCCCATCGTAAAACCATGGGCTGCCCCTCTGTCTGTTTGAAAGATTCGGTTAACAGAATCGCCCGTTCCAGGTTCAAGCGAATCGGTTTGTCCCGAAATCCAGCCAGCATTTTGTGAATTCGCTGACGTTTTTGTTGAGCCTCCTTACTGGTTAATCCGATAATCCGGCCTTTTTCGATCCTTTCTTCCTGGGGCGACAAAATGGCTGCAGCGGCTTGTGACATGATTCATTTCCTCCTGTTGCATTGAGGTTGAATTTATCATTTTATTTGAAAGATGCGTCAGCTTCGGTCCTTGTTATCCACGAACTCGAGGAAGAGCTGAAGCGATTTATCAAGATGTCCGTCAAGGGATACGTCAAATTCTTCGTCGTAATATTCGTGCAGCAGGAGCATCCCCATGATCAGGGCAAAAAACAGGTTTGAAGCGTCTTTTGCCCTGATATTACGGACTTCCGATTTTTTGACGCCGTCATGGTAAAAGTTTCGAAACACGTTTTCCAGTTTCTTTCGTTTTTTATTCAACCGGGTTTTCATGTCAACTGAAAGCCGGGGCTCCAGTTGATGACGCTGGATAAAGTAAAGCCCGAAAAAATTCGGTTTATCTTTTGTCATTTGTCTCATTTCATCGACGAATGCCCTGATTTTTTCCTTAACCGTGGCCTTGTCACCTGTTGCGGCCGTTACCCGGTCGATGAGAAAATCCGTATACCGTTCGAGAATACAGGCATAGATTTCTTCCTTGTTTTTAAAATACTGATAGACGGATGTACGAGAAAAATCAGCCTGTTCGGCAATATCCTGAATCGAAGTGGCCATATAGCCTTTTTCAACAAAAAGGGCTTCGGCGCCGTCTAAAATCCGGTCTATTCTGGCCAGTCTTTCCTGGTTGATGCGTCGGCGTTTATTCACGGTTACAGATCGGGGAAGTAAATTATCGTTTGTATGACATTGAGTCATAATTCTGACACAGTGTCAGAAATAGGCGTAAATCAAACGCGTGTCAAGTAAAAAATATCACGTTCACGTCTTTTTTTGAACCGGCTTGCCGGTCTGTTTTTAAGTGCGGTTTCCATGCTGAATCGCCGTCCTTGAATCAGATTTCCTGACAAACGACTCGTTGGTCCCGGCTTTCGTCTTCTGTCATGAGCGTCAGAACGTCATCAAGAAAAAACTCTTCCTCTAGATCGGAAACTTAAAAATAATGAATGAATTTTCCGTCTTCGAATAAGATTTCTTGACAATTCCAGGACAATCATAATAGTCAATTATCATCAATCCCTCATTTCTGTATTTTTCAAAAATAGTGAATCTACCATGTCCAGGATGTGGTGTTTCTCGAAGTGTTTTTTCGATTTTCGAAGGAAATATTTTTTTGGCGTGGCAATACAATCCAGGTGGTTTGTTATTATTTGCATTTTGTTTTCAATATGGGTATTAAAATCAACCCGATAACCAAAAAAAGGAGAATGACATGGCGCAATTATCTTGTCCCAAATGCAATGAAATGGCAAATCGCGGTGGCTTCAAGGCTTGGCAAATCATCGTAGCGATTTGCTTTTTTCCAATCGGATTGTTTGCTTTATTGGCTGACCGTAATCCAACAGAGTGTCCCGAGTGTGGGCATACCTGGCAAGCATAGAATTTATAACGCGTTAAAACGCCTAACGAATCGCTCCACCTGACCGCTATCCCGCTGGTGTTCCATAGCGGCAACTCAACCCTGAGTTATACCTTTTGCAGGAAAAATAGTCCGATGATTAAGATATTAAAAAACACAGAAAACGGATTTATTCCGATTAATGAAATCGAAAAGGATTGCTGGGTAAATATTTCAAACCCCGGCACAGATGAACTGATAAAGTTATCAAAAGATCTAAATATCCCCTTGGACTTCTTAACAGATTCATTGGATGTTGATGAAAGATCGAGAATCGAAACAGAAAATAGTACTACCTTAATTGTATTAAGAATACCTAAATTCGATAAAGATAATTTTGAGGTCCCGTTTATAACATTGCCAGTTGGTATAATCCTTACCAAGGACATTGTAATTACAGTGTGCTTACGGGATATAATTGAGGTTTTGGATTTATTTAACGGCAAGATAAAAAATATTTCTACCGGAAGCAGAAGTCGCTTCATTTTACATTGTTTTCACCGGACAGCTATTTCCTATCTGAAATATCTGAAGGAAATTAACAAGAAGAGTAACGAGGTTGAAGCAGAGTTAGACAGATCGATGAAAAATGAGGCCCTGATAAAACTCCTGAACATAGAGAAAAGTCTTGTATTCTTTACAACATCATTGAGGTCTAACGAACTCATGATGGAACGGCTACAGAAAATCGGGGCATTAGAATTAAATGACGATGACGAAGATTTACTGGAAGACGTAATTATAGACAATAAACAGGCTATCGAAATGGCGAATATTTATAGCAACATCCTCAGCGGGATGATGGACGCATTTGCATCGGTCATCTCGAATAACCTTAATATTGTAATGAAGTTTCTGACATCAGTTACCATAATCCTGATGATTCCTACGTTGATAGCAAGTATATATGGGATGAATGTTGATCTGCCGTTTCAACATTCTCCTCATGCCTTCTTTATAACTATCGGGATTTCGTTTACTTTATCAGTTATTGGCGTATTGATTTTTCTAAAAAATAAATGGTTCTAGGACGGTGTTGACGGGGATACAACAATGTACCAAAAATCGGAATGAAAAATATACCCCCTCCGTTTGACCACTCAATATGTAATGATCAAGTAAAAACGGAGATCCATCCATGGATAGGCAGCCTTCAGTCGATTTTCCCTTTCAAACTCCATGGGACTCATGCAGCCCGGCGTGGGGTGTAAAACGATACGCGCAGTAAAAATTGAACACCTTGCTTTCTTTATAATCGCTCCTGGCATCATGGTATCCGTTATGATCAAACCACATCACAGGGCGAACAACAGCGAGGACGGACATGAAAGACCGGGCTCCGGGATGACGGAGCGTGATGATGGA
>CAYLRU010000035.1:0-27789 GCA_964386565.1 uncultured Desulfobacteraceae bacterium
TTGGTAGCGGGGGGCGGATTTGAACCACCGGCCTTCGGGTTATGAGCCCGACGAGCTACCAGACTGCTCCACCCCGCATCAAATAAAAGGAATTTTTAAAATATTTCCATGAACAAGTCAAGGGGTTTTTTGGATTTCAGCAGAATGCCTGGAAATATTGCCGGATTTTTGTTCTGGAGAGGTCGTCTTTGCAGGTGACCAGGATGCGTTTGTTCCGGCTGGTATCACCGGAAAGGAGTGTTACGGCTGATTTGGGCATCTTCAACTGTTTTGCCAGGAAATCGATGCACATTTTGTTGGCCGCACCGCCCACGGGCGGTGCGGTGAGTTTTATCTTCAGGCCGTTGCCATGGATACCGGCAATTATGTTTTTGGATGAGCGGGGCTGCACAAATATGCTCAGGATCACGCCGTCGGGATGATCTTCCAGGAATTCGATATTTTTTTTGGCCTTATTCATTAAGTGCCTTATATCAATCTTTATTGCCGTCTTCCGTAAGTATTTTTCCGATGACTTCCTTCAGCTCGCCATATTCCCGGGTCACCGGGAGCTCCGGGAATTCGGCGGTGATGTTTTCAGGAGGTCTGAAGAGAATCCCCCTGTCTGCCGACTGCAGCATGGTGATGTCGTTGTAGGAGTCTCCCATGGCGATAACTTTGAAATTCAAGCTTTTCAGCGCGCAAACCGTTTTCTTTTTGCCGTCCTGCTGGCGGAGCCGGTATCCGGACACCATGCCGTCCGGATCGATGATCAGCGAGTTGCAGAAGAGCGTGGGGTGACCGAGTTTTTCCATCAGCGGTCCGGCAAACTGGACAAAGGTATCCGATACCACGATCACCTGGGTGGTGGTTCTTAACCAGTTCAGGAAATCCAATGCCCCATCCAGTGGACTCATGGTTTTGATGACATCGGTGATATCGTTGATGCGAAGTCTGTTTTCCTTTAAAATGCCGATACGTTTTTTCATCAACACGTCATAGTCAGATATGTCCCTTGTGGTCAGCCGCAGCTCCTCGATGCCGGTTTTTTCAGCAACGTTAATCCATATTTCCGGGACAAAAACACCTTCCAGGTCAGCACAAACAAGATACATAATTTAACGTCATCTCCTATATTTTAATCCAGGGGAGGGCCACACGAATTCGTGTTGCCGACCCGAAATTCCTTCAATCTTCATGATTGTCGTCTTCGATTCGAATGAGAATCGGGTGGTCTGTCACAACCTCGAGGTCGTATATTTCTTTTAACGCTTTTTGCACTTCCGATTCCCTGGCCAGATGGGTGAACATCACAATGGGAACCGACCCTTCGGATTTACGGCCTTTCTGATGCACCGACTTGAGGCTGATATCGTGATTTCCCAGTATGCCGGATATCTTGGACAGGACCCCCGGCTGATCCACGGCGGCAAACCGGAAATAATAATGGGTCACAATCTCATCAATGGGGAGTATTGTCAGTTGCTTCATATGCTCCGGCTGAAAGGAAAACAGGGGAACGCGGCCGGAACAGCCGCATATCAGGTTGCGGGCCAGATCCACGATATCGCCGACCACGGCGCTTGCCGTGGGCAGCATGCCGGCGCCGTATCCGGACAACATCAGGTCTCCTGTCCGGTCTCCGGATATGGTGATGGCGTTTAACGACCCGCTTATGTTGGACAGGGGGTTGGTAACGGGAATCATGGTGGGGTGTACCCGGGCCTCAACGGCGATGCCCCTGTTTTTCCCGATGGCCAGCAGCTTGATCCGGTACCCGAACTGCCGGGCAAAGGCGATGTCCAGGGGCGTGATCCGGGTAATGCCTTCCACATATACGGCGTTTAAATCGATTTTATTGCCAAAGGCCAGGGAATTGATGATGGCCAGTTTGTGGGCTGTATCATGGCCCTCGATGTCCAGTGTGGGATCGGCTTCTGCAAAACCGTTTTTCTGGGCTTCGGCCAGGGCTGCTTCAAAGGACATCTCATCATCGGATATCCTGGAGAGGATATAGTTGCAGGTGCCGTTCAAAATTCCGGTCATGGCGTGGATATTGTTCGCCGCCAGAGATTCTTTCAGGGTTTTAATGATGGGCATACACCCCCCTACGCTGGCCTCGAAAGCCAGATCCACCCCTTTTGACCGGGCCGCCTTGAGCAGGGCATTCCCATCATCGGCCAACAGGGCCTTGTTGGCGGTGACGATATGCTTGCCCTTGTCCATGGCCTTTAAAATAAGGTCTTTTGCAATGGTGCAGCCCCCGATCATTTCCACGATGATGTCGATGTCGGGGTCGTTTATCACATTTTGAGCGTCAGGGGTCAACATTCCCTTTTCAAGCCGGATGCCCCGGTCCGTGGTGGTGTCGATGTCGGCGATCCTTCTTAAATTCAAGGCAGCACCTACCCGCGACGTGATCAGCTCCCTGCTTTCAAGCAGAATTTTCGCTACACCGGTTCCAACCGTTCCGAATCCGAGCAATCCAATGTTGATGTTTTTCATACCCTTTTTCCCGTCCTTGTTGTTTTTATCGGTATCTTGCCCCCCAAATCCGACACTTATATCTATCCCATGATTTTCCGGATTCCCCTGATGGCCTGATTGATCCGCATATTGTTTTCGATCAATGCAAACCGGACATAACTGTCGCCGTATTCGCCAAAACCCAGGCCCGGGGACACGGCCACCCGGGCTTTGCGAATGAGAAATTTTGAAAATTCCACTGACCCCATATGTTCGAAGGGCTCGGGTATTTTCGCCCAGACGAACATGGTGCCCTTGGGGCTCTGAATGGGCCATCCCACCCGGTTGAGGCCGGTTATCAGGGCATCCCGACGCTGCTTGTATGTTTCAACTATATCCCCCACGCATTCCTGGGGGCCGTTCAAGGCGATGATGGAGGCGATCTGGATGGGCTGAAATATGCCGTAATCCAGGTAGCTTTTAATCCGCTGCAGTGCGGCGATGGTATCCGGGTTTCCCACGCAGAAGCCTACGCGCCAGCCGGCCATGCTGTAACTTTTGGACAGGGAAAAGAATTCCACGCCCACGTCCTTGGCGCCTTTGGCCTGCAACATGCTGGGGGCCGTGTACCCGTCAAAGACAAGATCTGCATAGGCAAAATCATGGATGACCATGATATCGTTTTCTTTTGCAAAATCCACGATCTTCTGGAAGAAATCCAGATCCACCACTTCGGTGGTGGGGTTATGGGGAAAGCTGATGATCAGCACCTTGGGCCTGGGCCAGGTCTGCTTGGTGGCGTGCGTGAGGTTGTCAAAAAAATCGCAATCAGGCCCCATGGGAATACCCCGGACATCTCCCCCTGCGATAATGGAGGAAAAAGGGTGAATGGGATATGTGGGGTTGGGCGTGAACACCACATCACCAGGCCTGATGGTGACCAGAATCAGGTGGGATATCCCTTCCTTGGCGCCGATGGTGACGATGGCCTCCTTTTCCGGGTCAATATCCACGTCGAACCGGCGCTTATACCAGTCGGCAATGGCCATTCTCAACTTGGTGATGCCCCTGGATGCGGAATACCGGTGGTTATGCGGTTTCCTGGCGGCTTCCACGAGTTTATCGACGATATGTTCCGGTGTGCCGAGATCCGGATTGCCCATTCCCAGATCGATAATATCTTCACCCGCACGTCGGGCCTTCATTTTAATATCGTTTACCGTTGCAAACACATAGGGCGGCAGACGGTCTAAGCGTGCAAATTTTGTCATTTAATTCCCCTGACGCAAAAATTGCGATGGCTGATTAAGAATATTTGTCACAAAAACAACGAATTTAATTACAATACGGAGTGGTTAATGTCAAAAAAATTGTTTTGACTTTTAAACCGGTTCAGTTTAGTTCTTATCCCGGAGAAGAGAAAAACAGGGGAAATATTACAAAGGGTGATTATGGTGGATTCATTAACATATGCGGATGCCGGGGTTGATATCGATAAAGCCAGCCGCTTCATAGACGATATAAAGGAAATCGCCAAGCAGACGCCTCGCAGGGGCGTTTTGGGCGATATCGGGGGTTTTGGCGGACTTTTTTCCCTTCAGGTGGAAAATCTGGAGAGCCCGGTACTGGTCAGCTCAACCGACGGTGTAGGGACAAAACTAAAGATAGCGGTCATGATGGACAAGCATGATACCGTCGGAATAGACCTGGTTGCCATGTGCGTCAACGATATTGCCGTCCAGGGGGCAAAGCCCCTTTTCTTTCTCGATTATTTGTCCATGGGAAAGCTGGACACGAAAGTAGCACGCAATATTATCAAGGGAATCGGGGAAGGTTGTAAAGAGGCCCAGTGCGCCCTTATAGGCGGTGAAACAGCCGAGATGCCGGGCATGTATAACGACAAGGAATATGACCTGGCTGGATTTGCCGTTGGCATTGTCGATAACAACAAGATTGTTGACGGTTCGGTCATTCATGTCGGCAATCAGATCATCGGTATCGCTTCAAGCGGCCTTCACAGCAATGGTTATTCACTGGTACGGAAAATCTGTTTCAATGTGCTCAAGTTGAACATCGATTCCCACGTTCCGGAACTGGGCTGCACCATCGGCGAAGAACTGATCAAGCCCACCCGGATTTACTCGGAGTTGGTTCACGGGTTGCTGCGGGACCTGCCGATTCACGGAATGGCGCATATTACCGGCGGCGGGATTATCGATAATCTGCTTCGCATTATCCCCAAGACCTGCCAGGTGGTCATGAAAAAAGACAGTTGGGAGGTTCCTCCCATTTTCCAGTATTTAAAGGAAGCCGGGAAAGTATCGGATATGGATATGATGCGGACCTTCAACAACGGTATCGGTCTTATTGCGGTAGTTCCGGAGAAAGCAGCCCAGGATATCCTGGACCGGCTTGGGGCCATGAAGGAAAACGCCTTTGTTATCGGTGAGATCGTTGAGCGTGAAGGGTCGGACGAACGTCTTTTATGGGTTTAGGCGCCAATGTTTTAAGCCGTATGATTATTTTAGGCATTGAAACATCCTGCGATGAAACCGCGGCAGCCGTAGTTTCAGACGGCACGCGGATTTTATCCTCTGTCGTGGCGTCCCAGATCGACGTGCATCACCCGTATGGCGGCGTTGTTCCCGAGCTTGCCTCCAGAAAACACATCGAAGCCATTGTCCGCGTTGTGGATGAAGCAGTGGACCGGGCGGGTATTTTGCCGGAAAGGATCGATGCCGTTGCCGTGACCCGGGGGCCGGGTTTAATCGGCGCGCTGCTGGTGGGATTCAACTATGCCAGGGCGTTTGCCTATGCCCGTAACATCCCGTATTTCGGCGTCAACCACCTCGAAGGACACATCAATTCCGTATTTCTGGAGCCGGACCCGCCGGCGTTTCCCTTTGTTGTGCTGCTGGCCTCCGGCGGACATACCGGTATTTATCACGTGACATCCCATACCGCCCTGGAGTTGATGGGACAGACCCGGGACGACGCTGCAGGAGAGGCATTCGACAAGGTGTCCAAAATGATCGGCCTGGGATATCCGGGTGGTGGAATCATTGGAAAGGCGGCCCTGAGCGGAGATCCGGAAAAAATCATGTTTCCGAGGCCTTTTCTGGATAAATCCGGTTTTGATTTCAGTTTCAGCGGCCTGAAAACCGCGGTCAGACGGCATCTCCAGACACATCCGGACCTGGATGATCAGGACATCTGTGACATTGCAGCCGGGTTCCAGGAGGCGGTGGTTGATGTTCTGACCTATAAAATCATCAACGCCGCCAAGACCATGAACTGCCGCCATCTATGCATCGTCGGCGGTGTGGCCGCGAATCAGCGCCTCAGGGAAAAGGCCATGGAAGACGCCCGGGCTTTGGGCATCACCCTGCATGTGCCGTCCGTCTCCCTGTGCGGCGATAATGCGGCCATGATCGCATCAGCGGGATTTCATCACCTGAAAAACGGGGAGGTTTCCGGATTGGGGGATGATGTTTATTCAAGGGCGGTGTGGTAAATGGATAAGCGGTTCAGTTTAATGGGCCAGGTTCAGAAAAGTAAGCCGTGCACCGGGGCTTTGGTTTAATTGATTCTTTCGGGTCAGGAAGCAAGATAGGCCTGTTTCAGATTCATGATCCGCTGTAAAGATTTTTTCCCTTTCTCACGGTATGTATCCTCCTGCCGGATGCGGTCGAGAATCCTGTTGAATGCGATTTCAATGTTCGGGCCTTTGTGGCATATCAGGGCGATATCGATATCGGCCAGCAGAATTTGGTCGATTACGGTCTCGATGTCATAATATTTCTGTATGGCGCCCATATCCAGGTCATCCGTTATCACAACCCCGTCATATCCCATTTGACTTCGCAGCAGGGTGCCTGCAATGGCCGGTGAAATACTCGCCGGCCATTCCGGGTCGATCCCGGTATACAGAATGTGCGACAGCATCATGCCCGCAACGCCACTGGTGACCGCGGCTTGAAACGGGATCAGGTCATGGGATCGCATGTCATTAATATCCGCATCAAAGACCGGCCGGTCGATGTGGGAATCCAGGGTGGTTCTTCCGATACCCGGAAAATGTTTGGCCACGGACATGATGTTGTTTGCCTGTAAAGTTTTTATGACGACGCTGCCCAGTTCAGATACGATTGCCGGGTTATGGCTGAAGGCCCTGTCCTGCATGATGCTGTTGATATTTTTCGCAGCAACGTCCATGACCGGCGCCATATTCATGTTAACGCCGATACTTTTGAGTTCCCTTGACGTCACCACGGCAAAGTGTTCAGCATCGGACCGTGTTTTGATGTAAGGATTTCCGGGAAACCGGGTGAAGGGCCGGGGAAGCCGGGCCACGGTTCCCCCTTCCTGGTCCATGGCAATAAAAAGCGGTGGTTGACCGGATGCTTCGGCATATTCCTGGACATCACGGCAGAGGTGTTCAAGCTGCCCGGATGTATTTATATTGCGTTTAAATAAAATGATACCGCCGATTTTCAACGAATCAATTGAAAATTTAAGGTCATCATTCAATGCCGTGCCGTCAAAACCGACCATCAGTCGTTGTCCCGCGATCTGCTCCGGGGAAAAATTGTCAGGATTCGTCATCTTCGTTCTCTTCCTGTTGATGTTCTGGAAAACGCCGGTCGAATTGATATTCATCTTCAATTAATTCAATTCCTTCAGCGGTAATGACGGCAGAAGGGGAAACAAACGGCGGCTCGGCATAGGATTTGGCAAGTTCCACCAGGCCGCATTTTTCAAGGTAGACGATGTTCCAGTTCAGATCCTTTGGCTGAACCCGGCAATCTTCCGAAAGCTGGCGCAATTCCATGGTGGCGTACGGAAATTCCCTGAAAAAATCGTAAAGCGCTCTCATCAGGCGTCGCCTGATCCGGTGAAACGGCTTTCCCTGGCCCTGGCGGGGGGATTCTTCTTCAGTCATACGGCACTCCTGAATTTTAATGGTGGGTGTCCATCCGGAAAATGTTTTACGGCCGATCTTTTTGTTGGGTCACCGGAGCCTGAGGGCGTGATATTCAGGGAGTCCGGCTGCCAGAATTTTTTCCGTTACCGCCTCAATATCATACGGAATAAAACGGATGTCAAGAGTCCCGGCAGCATCATCCAGAATGACGTATTTCGCCTTGTTGTCGCCGTCCCGGGGCTGCCCCACGCTGCCCGCATTAATGATATACTTTTTATGTTTTTTCAGGTGGAAAATACCCTTGCCGGGATAATTCGGGGTAATGGTGACCCCGTCGAATTCGATGATTTTCAGAACATGGGTATGTCCCACAAAGCAGATATTTTCCGCCAAAGACAAAAATGCATGTTCGAGCCGTTTGCCGAACACCTCGATAAGATAGGTCGTGGGCGATGCAGGCGGAAAACCGTGAACGAACCGGATTCCAAATGTGGACAGGAAAAAGGGAAACCGGCCGATAGCGGCAACATCGTCCCGGGACAGCATGGCAATGGTTTTTAGAATGGATATCCGGGCCAGGGGATTAAAGGACCCGATATACGTTTCATCAATAACCGCCAGTTCGTGATTGCCCAGCACCGACGGGATACGGCGCTCCCGGAGCAGGCGCAGCACCTTTTCAGGTTCCGGGCCGTAACCGATGCTGTCGCCGAGGCAGATGATGTCGTCCACGTCATTTGTGTCGATATCTGCCAGAACCGCTTCAAATGCTTCCATGTTGCCATGGATATCCGAGATGACGGCAAGTTTCATGAGTTTCTCAAATTTGAGAAGCAAATGACCATTAATCCAAATACCGGATACGCGGCGTGATGAAAAAATAGTAGAGCGTTATCACCAGCAGGATGCAGGCACCGCCGCCTACGGCCCACTGAACGCCGACGAACTCGGCAATGATCCCGATAACAAAAACGCCGAAACTCGTAAGTCCCCATTCCATCATGTACAGGCTCATCATCCGGCCCCGATATGCGCTTTCGGTATAAGACTGGACAAGGGTATTGCTCAAAGACATGCGGCCGGCCTGGCCCAGGCCCAGGGGAATGAAGATAACCAGGGCCAGGAGATAATTTGTCGTGAGACTGAAAAAAATAAGCGAAACAGAAAGGAGCAGAATGCTTGAAAGATATAAAAGCCCCCTGAATTTGTTCGGCTGCGAAGCCACCCACAGGGAACCGACCATGGCACCGATGCCGGACATGCTGACCAGAAGCCCCAACCGGGCGCTGGATTCGGTCAGCGCGGCAAAGAGATTCCCGACAAGCGGCAGGCTGATGAACGGCTTCAAGTCGCCTGACGTCAGGATCATGATGTCTTTGCTGAAAACCGGAAGGAGATAGAAATACGGCATGGAAAGTACCGTGACGAGCAGCGTGAACAGGAGGATGGAAAAAATGATGGTGTTTTTCTTCAAATACCGGAAACCGTCCTTCATATCCGTCAGCGGGCTGGTTTGAACCGGCAGGGCTGATTCCTGGATATGGGGAATCCTCAACGTGAATAAAAAGCTGATAAAATAGAGTCCGGTCATGATGTAATAGACCCCTTCGATGTTCCACAAGGCGATGAGAAATCCCGCAAGGGCCGGGGCCAGCAGCCGGAAAAAATTCATGGTGGCCGCATTGATGGAAATCGCGTTCATAAGGAGGGCTTCATCCACCAACTCCGGTATTATGGCCTGGCGTGAGGGCATCATCAATGCCATGATCACCCCCTGGAAAAAGGCTGCGACAACCAGGTGAACCCAGGTGATGGCGCCCAATGTGATGGATAATGCAACGCCCAGGGCCACCAGGGTGGAAGCAAGCTGACCCAGGATGAGAACGGTTCTTTTCCTCACCCGATCCGCCATCACCCCGCCGAAAAGTGAGAGTGCCAGCATGGGCAAGGCATGGGCCAGGGCTACGAGACCCAGGATGGATGTGCGTGATTTAAGTTCATAGATAAACCATGACCGGGCCACCATCTGCATATTGACACAGGCCATATGTCCCACAAGGGCACCGAAAAAAGGCTGATACGCCGGAACCTTCAAGGAAACGAATATGCTGATTCTTTTCGACTTCATTCGTTAACAATATGATAAAACATGTTTTTCGTCAATGACACAGGTTTGACCCTTCAAACCTTATAAGGGTCTCCTGATTATGGACAGGGACAAGTTTTCTGTTTTGCTTCACCCCGTCTTTGTGATAAGTTGAATCCGGCTGAAATAAATTTCGTTCATTCTTACCTTTTAACACCTCACGGAGGAAATGCAAACATGCGTGTTCTTCTCATATCGGTAATTACGGAAAACCTTTTTATGACGGTCCTGCCCCTGGGGCCTGCTTATGTGGCTGCGGCAGCCCGGGATGCGGGCCATGAGGTCCACCTGTTGAGCCTCAGATCGGGCCGGAATGATTATCTGGATATTTTGCGCAGCACCGTTGAAGAATTCAGTCCCGAGGTGATCGGGGTTTCCCTCAGAAACGTGGACGACCAGAGCATGAAAGACACGGTGTTTCTTGTGGAGCCTGTGAAAAAAACAGTCGCTGTCTGTAAGGAACTTTCAGATGCCACTGTTGTTTTAGGGGGCGCGGGATACAGCATTTTTCCCCAAAGCGCCCTGACATATACGGGAGCGGACATGGGAATCCGGGGGGAAGGGGAGGCCGCCTTTGTCATGCTGCTCGATCGCCTGGCGGCCAAGAAAGATCCTGCCGATGTTCCGGGACTGTACCTGCCCGGGAAAACCGTAAATCAGCCCCTGCTTCCCCGCACCCTGGAGTATACCATGCCCTTGCCCCATGTACACCTGGAAATACCCCAAGACGTGCCGGACGGCCCGATCTGGATGCCCATACAGAGCCGGAGGGGGTGTCCCATGGACTGCAGTTACTGCTCCACGGCCGCCATCGAGGGCCGTCACTTGAGAAAATACTCACCGGAGAAAGTGATCCGTAATATCAAAGAATATGTGGATGCCGGGATCGAACGTTTTTTCTTTGTGGACAATACGTTTAATTTCCCGCCGACCTATGCGGAAGAGATTTGCGACCGGATCATTTCGGAAAAGCTCGATATCAGGAGCCGGTGTATTGTCTACCCGTATAAAGTGGAACAACGGCTGGTGAAAAAAATGGCAGATGCCGGTTTCCGCGAGACCAGCCTTGGTTTTGAAAGCGGTTCTGAAACAATATTGAAGGATTTTAACAAGCGGTTTTCCATCGAAGACATCCGGAGGATTTCCCGGTTGTATAAACAGCATGGTATTTTTCAAATGGGGTTTTTAATGCTGGGCGGTCCGGAGGAAACCCGGGAAACGGTTTTGGAAAGCCTGGGGTTTGTAGATGAACTGGAACTGGATATGGTGAAAGTTTCGGTGGGTATCCGGATTTATCCGAATACCCGCCTGGCGGATACGGCGATTCGGGAAGGCAAGATCCCGTCCCATGACGCCCTTTTTTTCCCGGCATTTTATGTGAAAGAGGAATTAAAAGACTGGCTTTACGAAATGGTCGACCGGTGGGCAAAGGATCGACCGAACTGGATGGTGTAAGGGCCGTGAACAGCACAAATAGGAAAACGTGAGCGGTGAAGGGGTATTTTACAGAATTCCCTTTTCGATCAGAAAGGACATATTCCGGCTGCCGATTCCGGTTACCTGCCTTAAGGCCTTGCCGAGATGAAAACTCGCCTCGTGGGACACGCCGGAGTTGATCATGACCAGCGCCATGTCAATATCCTTTTCCACATTTGTCCAGGCTTCGTCTTTTGTGGTTCGGCGGGCCAATACGGATTCATGGCCGATCATGTTGATCAGGGCTTTTATGGTGTTTTCAGCCCCTGTTTTTTCGTTTTGATCCATACCGGAAAGCATGTTACCCACCTGTATCATCCAGATGATGCCGGACTTGATTTTCTCACTTTGAATCAATGCGGTAATAGCGGTCTTGATTTCCATGGTTCAGCGCAAACTCCTCTTTTAGGGGATGAAGCCGGTCTGCCTGCAAACAACAACCCGGTTTGAATATCACCGGGCTGGATATTACGGTTGATATTCGATCATATTTTAATTAAAAATGCAAACGTGATGAATTTGTAAAAAGCCGTTTCCACCTATCTGGAGCAGAACATGACATTTTTTGGACATATCCCGGCCCTCGTCAGGATGACGCTGGTTTTTATACTGGTGCTGTATGCCATACGGAAAAATATTTCATTGGGAAATGCATTTATGATCGGTGCTGTGATGCTGAGCATTTTTTTTTCAATGCCGGTGGCGGATACCATCAAATCCATCATTTTTTCCGTTATTTATCCCAAGACGCTGAGTCTCGCCCTCGTGGTATCGCTGATCCTCATCTTAAGCAGCAGCATGGAGACCACCGGCCAGATGAAGCGCCTGCTGGACCGTTTCAGGGGGTTGGTTGCAAGTCCCCGCCTTAATCTGGTCATCTTTCCGGCCTTGATCGGGCTTTTGCCCATGCCGGGGGGGGCTGTTTTTTCAGCACCCATGGTCAAGGAAATGGGATCCGATCAAAAACTGTCACCGAGCCGGCTCAGCTTTATCAATTATTGGTTCAGACATATATGGGAATACTGGTGGCCCATGTACCCGGGAGTGTTGCTGGCCACGCTCATGGCGGACATCAACCTGCTGTTTTTTGTCCTGATGATGTTTCCCCTGACGATTGTGGCGATGGTTTCGGGCAGGATTTCCAAAAATGAACTGAACGCTGAAAATCCCGGTGGTACAAAGAAGAACCGGCCTTCGATGAAGCCGTTTTTGCACGAACTGCTTCCCATATTGATTGTTATTGTTTTGGGGCTGGGTTTGGGAATGGCCCTGTCGGGCCTTTTTCCCGGCTTTGCCGTTGCAAAAGAGGTCGGCCTGATCATCAGTCTTGTTCTGGCCGTGACCTGGATATGGTACGAGAACAAAATGCCGTTAAAACAAGGCCGGGACATTGTATTAAACAAAAAAATGTTCAACATGGTCTACATGGTCATCGCCATACTGATCTTTAAGGGCATACTAGGGGACAGCGAGGCGGTCCGCGGCATCAGCCATGAATTGATGGAAATCCATATTCCCCTGTTTTTAATCGCCGCAGTGCTGCCCTTCATCGTGGGCCTGTTTACGGGTATTACCATTGCATTTGTCGGCAGTACGTTTCCCATACTGATTTCCCTGGTTCACACCCAGGGGGAAGCGGCCTTTATGCCGGCATATATCATGGTCGGCCTGGTGTGCGGGTTTGCCGGCGTTTTGTTATCCCCCCTGCACCTGTGCCTGTTGCTTTCCAACCAGTATTTTGAAACCACGTTAAATCCCGTCTATCGTTATTTATGGGTCCCCTGTCTTTGCATGGCATGCGTCGGGTTGACGTATTTCTGGGTGCTGCACTGGATCATATGACGGCGGGAGATGGTGAGCGGTTCAGGATAAGAACGGGCCGGGAAAAAGCGGGAAGCACGGGAAAAGAAAAAGCAAGTGAAATAAATTTTTATGCGGCAAAAATCCATTACCATTGCAACAACGAATTCACGGAGGGCAACATGAATAATATCAACTGCAGGAACCAGGAGGATGTCTTAAAAATCGTAAAGGACAGAAACGTCAGTTTTATCCAGTTCTGGTTTACCGACGTGTTGGGCGTATTAAAGAGTTTTGCCATCACCCCGTCCGAACTGGAAGAGGGCATGACCGAGGGAATGGGGTTTGACGGCTCCTCCATTGAAGGATTTGCACGGATCGAGGAGAGCGATATGATCGCCATGCCCGATCCGGAGACATTCCAGCTTGTTCCCTGGCGATCGGATGAAATGCCGGTGGCCAGGATGTTTTGCGACATCCTGAATCCGGATGGCAGCCCATATGAGGGAGACCCGCGGTATGTCTTAAAGCGCCTTTTAAGCGAGATCGGCCAAAAAGGGTACGCGTTTTACGTGGGTCCTGAACTCGAGTATTTCTATTTCGAGAACAATAAAGACACCCAGGGGCTGGACATGGGGGGATATTTTGATGCGCGTCCCCTGGACATGGGCGTTGATTTAAGACGGCAGACCATTTTTGCCCTGGAGTCCATGGGGATACAGGTGGAATACAGTCATCATGAAGTGGCCCCCAGCCAGCACGAGATTGATCTGCGCTATGACGAAGCCCTGCGGATGGCGGATAAAACCATGACCTACCGGATCATTGTCAAGGAAATTGCCAGGCGAAACGGTTGCTATGCCACGTTCATGCCCAAACCCATTTTCGGTGTTAACGGCAGCGGCATGCACGTTCATCAATCCCTGTTCAAAGGCAAAAAAAACCTGTTTTTCGACGGCAACGATCCCTTTCACCTGTCGGAAATCGCAAAAGGGTATATTGCCGGGATTATGAAACATGCACCGGAAATTGTCGCCGTAACCAATCAATGGGTCAATTCCTATAAACGGCTGGTACCGGGATATGAGGCACCGGTTTATATCTCCTGGGCGCGGCGCAACAGGTCCACCATGATCCGGGTGCCCATGTACAAGCCGGGCAAGGAAGTCGCCACACGGATCGAATTCCGTGCGCCGGATCCGGCCTGCAATCCGTACCTGGCGTTTGCAGTGATGCTGGCGGCGGGATTGAAGGGAATCGAAGAAAAATACGAGCTTCCCGACCCTATTGAAGAGGATATTTTTGAGATGACGAAAGGAGAGAAGGATTCAAGGGGAATCTGCACCTTGCCGGGCAACCTTTATGCCGCCCTGCTGGAGGTGGAAAAGTCCGAGCTGGTTCGGGGCGCCCTGGGCGACCATATTTTCAACAAGTTTATTGAAAATAAGAAAATAGAGTGGGACCTCTATCGAACCCATGTGAGCCGGTATGAACTGGACAAGTACCTGGCGATAACCTGATACCATCCATCTCCAAAACGCAGCACCCTGCGGCGGTTTGCGGGCCTTTTCAAAATGCGCGCATATGCCCCGATATGCCCTGCTTTTTCATCGGCCCGCTTCCTGCCGCCGGGCTTGTCTTTTTTTTGAGACGGAGACTTTAATAGCCTCTTTCAAGTTTTTCCCAGAACTTGTCAAGGCCGTAGTCTTCCGCGATGATTTTAAATGCGTTATATCCAACGGCCGCGCTGGCGCCGCCCCCGGGGTGCATATACGGTCCGCAGAGATAGAGTCCCTCTATTTCGGTGCGGTACTGTGATGCTTCGGGAAACGGCCGGTTGTGTCCCATCTGATCCGGGCGTATGGCGCCGTTGCAGAAATCCCCTTCCATGAGCCGCATTTCATCCTGCTGGTCCAGTGGCGTGTAGAAATAATGATCGATCACATTATCCCAGGTCATGTTGGGCGCCCATTTTTCAAAGTGCCTGATGAACCGGTCATTATAGGTGGAGCGGACCTCTTCCCATTCTTCCCGGGAATGGGTGCTGGACTTGGGGAAGAAAAACCAGCCGCAGAGGCTGTGTTTTCCCTGGGGTGCATACGTGGGATCCCACAGGCTGTTGACCCAGATGCCGGCCCCGGGAATTCGCGGGATCCGCCCGGATTCCGCATCCCGGCAATACTCAAGGACTTCTTCGGGCGTATCAAAGCCGACAACCGTGTAAAATGTTTTATTGATATCCGGGTTCCATCGGGCGCTTTTAAAGTCCGGTGCTTCGTGGAGCGCCAGGCCGGTGGATGCCAGTACGCAGGAAGGCCCGATTTTAAAATCCTTTGTCTGCTTGACCCACAAGGGGCTTAAATTTTCTTCTCCTACCATGTCCAGGAGCGTGGCCTTGATATCGGCATTTGATGCCACGAGTTTTCTGGCCTCGATTTCCGTTCCGTCTTTCAGCCGAATTCCCTTTGCCTTTCCGTTTTGTACGAGAATCTTGACGACTTCGCTGCTCTCGTAAAAATCCATGCCCTCCCGGACACCGGCCAGGACCATTGCGTGCGCCAGCGTATGGGTTCCCCCCACCATGAGCCGCCAGTTTTCTCCCAGCCAGAAGCAGGAACTCAGGCCGTCTAATCCCATGCCCATGATTTCCACCGGAATTCCCCATTCAACACTTTTTCGATACATTAAGGCCCTGAGTTCCGGGGTTTCGAACAGACTGTCGATGACGCTCCGGGGAGACCCCAATGCATAGTGGGCGGGAAGCCCCAGCATTTGCGAAACCATTTGAACGCCCAGAATGCCGGGATCGGGATTTTCCGGCGAGGACATCATGGGGGGGCTGTACATGCCCTGGACAATAAAAGGCGACAATTGCAAGAATTTGTTCCGGATTTCTTCAAAGGTTTGTGCATCGTGTTTTGAATACTGGGCAATGGATTTTTTTGACAATTCCAGGTATTCCGGCTTTTCGACGCTGTAAAGCACAATGGGCGGACGTCCGTCGGAAAAGGCGATCCCGGACTGGGCAACGGGATACAGCGTCCTGGCGCCGAGCTGTTCAAGTTTGAAATCATGATAGAAGGGCATCCAGTCGATGAATTCCATGTACTGGGCATGAAGATTGTGCATGAATCCCGGGGCGGTGCACTCTGATGTAAAAATAGCGCTTCCTTCTTCATGCCGTCGTTCAAAAATGGCCGTTTCCATACCGGCACGCTGAAGGTAGGCGCCGAGACAAAGCCCCATGTTTCCCCCGCCGATGATGACGGCATCATAGCTTGTTTTTACCATTTTCTTCCTCCCTGTAAAGGTATCAAAAAGGTGTCGGTTTAAAGTCGAAAAGCGTCAGCAGAATCGAAAAAGGGAATTCGGTTCAGACGGAAGTGATGGAATCAAAATTTCTCAAAAGTGTTGAACATGAGCTGAGATTTTACTAAGCTTAATCATATTTGGAGGCTTAAGTCAACTCTCATCAAAAGGAATGATCATGACCAAATACAAATGGGTATATATGACGGCGGCAGACATGGAGGAGGCAAAAACCATCGGCCGGTTCCTGGTGGAATCCCGGTTGGCGGCGTGTGTGAATATCATTGACAATATGAATTCCCTCTACTGGTGGGAGGGAGAAGTACAGGAAGCCGGGGAAGTGGTCGTCATTGCCAAAACCGTCAACGTGAAAGTTCCCGAGCTGATTGACAAGGTAAAATCCATGCACAGTTATGAGTGCCCCTGCATCCTGGTCTTTTCAATAACAGCGGGTAACATGGATTTTTTTAAGTGGATGGACGCGCAGACATCCTCTTGAAACGTTTCATTTCCCAGCAGTGTCGTCGGCCTTGAAAAGTATGCGGTTATACGATACGTTTTAAATCATCAATGAGGGCGGCGATTTCATGCCGGTTCATGTCAAAGCGCATCTTTCCGCCACCGGGGTGGGCCATGATGAGGGTGATACCGTCATCCGATGATTCGATATGCCACCGCTTTCCTTTGCCGTGCCTGACCGTATCGCCCAGGTAATCATCCGGATCACTCATTTGTGCAACCTGGATCAGAATGCCGAATGCATCCCTTGGATGAATAAACAGCTCTTTCCAGGCATCTCCAAGTTCGGCATAGCCGAAATAGGGGATTTGATGGTCTTCAAGATGCTGTTTGAATTTTTGAATATCAGCGGTTTCCAGGGTGATGTGATGAACGCCGCCGTCTTTTCCGGATGCCAGAAAGTTGTCCAGAAAGCTCCCGTCACCGGTGGGCGCCATCAGTTCCAGGCGGCTTAAATCACCCAGGGAGAATATATTCCAAAAGTATTTCATGGCATCATCTGTTGCTCCGGCGCCGGGGACGGCGCCGAAAATTCGTTCAAAAAAATCTTTTGCCGCTTTAAAGTCTTTTACTGCCAGGGAAATATGATCGATTCTGGAAATCATGATAACCAGCTCCTCCGGGGCTTGTAAAAAATGGTGATAAACGTTAATATCCGATACACATAATTTGATCTCATTACAATATCGAAAACACCATTATGGAATCAGGATGACGGAAATTTTTCAGAAAATCGTATTTTGTGACTTTGACGGAACCATTACGGCCGAAGAAACGCTGGTGGCCATGCTCAGCCGCTTCGTGCCGGAAAAGATGAAGGAATTCGGCCGGAAAATCGCGGAAAAAAAAATTACACTCAGGCAGGGCGTCCGGCAGGTGGTGGAATCCGTTCCATCTGCCCGGTATCCCGAAGTCATCGACTTTATCCGGAAAAAGGATATTCGGCCCGGGTTTCCTGATTTCCTTGAATTTCTCGCCGGCAATAAATTCCCCTTTGTCGTCATATCCGGGGGGCTCATGGATTCGGTAAAAACCAGGCTGGCGCCGTTTGCCGACCTGATCCACGCAATCCATGCCGCTGAAATCGATGACTCAGGTAAATATTTAAAGGTGGTTTCCGAATTCGAGGAAGATGATGAACTCGTGGCCAAGGTTCGCGTCATGTCGTTATACCGGTTCGAAAAATGTGCAGCCATCGGCGACGGTGCTACGGACCGGAAGATGGCCCTGAACGCCTCACTGGTTTTTGCCCGGGATCGACTGGCGCGCTTCCTGGCCAAAAACGGACACGATTATATCCCATGGAATGACTTTTTCGACATAAAAAACCATCTGGAACGGATCTGGGCGTAAGCAGATCAGAGGGAAAGACGGTTGGGGAGGCGCAATGGACGATAAATCGATTCTGAATACGGGATTACGGGGTGTTACGGTTGCGAGTACCCGGATCAGCGATGTGGACGGCAACCGGGGTATACTCATCTACAGGGGGTATCGGGTCGGGGAACTTGCACAGAAATCCACTTTCGAGGAAGTGGCCCACCTGCTGATTCATGAAAAGATGCCGGATAAGCATGAACTTGAGACCTTTTCCGCGGTTCTTGCCGAAAATCGGAAATTACCCGCTTCCGTGATCGAAAGCCTGAAGCTGATGCCGAAAACCGCGTTGCCCATGGATATTCTCCAGTCCGGGACAGCCATGCTGGCCGCCCATGATCCGGCTGTCAACGGGAAAGACCGGGATGATTTTGTTCAAATGGGTGTTCGCCTGATAGCGAGAATGCCGACGCTGATTGCCGCCTGGCATCGTATTCGATCCGGACTGCCGCCGGTTGACCCGTCGGATGATCTGGGTTTTGCCGCCAATTTTCTCTACATGCTTACGAATGGAATTCCCGATGACGATGCAGCGCGGTTTTTTGATGTGGCGCTGCTGCTCCATGCCGAGCATTCTTTTAATGCATCCACGTTTTCCGCCCGTCAGATCGCTTCGACACGGGCTCACCTGTATGCTTCGGTGGCCGGGGCCATCGGGTCTTTGTCAGGCGAATTACACGGCGGCGCCAATGTCCGCGTGATGGAAATGCTGCTTGATATCGGTGAGCCCGAAGCCGTGGACGCATACGTCCGGGAGATCCTGGACCGGGGGGAACGGATTATGGGGTTGGGACATGCCGTCTACAAAGTGGACGACCCCAGGGCCCATATCCTGGCGCCGATGTCCCGCGAGATGGGTATCAGGACAGGTGAGACAAAGTGGTATGACATCTCCAAATTGCTGGAACAGAAAGGCAAGGAGGCCTTTAAGGCGCGCAAGAAAACGGAAATTTTTGTGAACGTCGATTTTTACAGCGCTTCCCTGTACTTTACCATGGGGATTCCCGTGGATCTGTTCACACCGGTATTTGCCATGGCCAGAACCGTCGGGTGGGTGGCCCATGTTCTGGAAGAGCGGTTTGCCGGCGCTGCGCCGAAACCGGCCCTGTACCGACCGGATTCGGAATACGTCGGGGAATATTGCGGCCGGGACCAATGCACCTATATACCCATTGATGAACGTTAGAATTGTAAAAGTGCCGTTTCCGGATGGACAATAGAAAGAGGTTTGCTTTATGCCGTTTAAACCGGATTTCAACCCGTTGCAACCCATGGCCGACGATGATATGTGGTTCGTCATAAATGAAGGAAAACTCGTTCTCAAGCGGAATGGGGATATGCTCCAAATTCCCAGATATGCCCACTTGAAATCCCATCTTAACAAAATAACCGGGGCACAGTATTTCGGCATGCAGGACGGATGCCCGTGCCGTGTTGCAGCGCTTTCCACCGATGTCACCGTCATTGGAGACGATTTTGAAGTAAAAGGATTGTTTGATCTCATCGGCCTGTTTGAAGAAGACCTGATTCTCACCGCTGCATGTGCGGCCCAGTTGGTTCGATGGAACAAAAGCCACGCGTATTGCGGTCAATGCGGGCGGCCCACGGCGGATAAAGCCGATGAGCGGGCAAAGGAATGCAAGGACTGCAACCTGATTTTTTATCCCAGGCTTTCGCCGGCAATCATCGTTGCCGTTATGAAAGACGGTAAACTGTTGCTGGCCCGTTCGGGAAGGTTTCCCGCGGGGTTTTACAGCGTTCTGGCGGGATTTGTGGAACCCGGTGAAACCCTTGAGGAATGCGTTGTTCGGGAGGTTTTCGAAGAAGTGGGGATATGGGTAAAGAATGTTCGGTATTTCGGCAGTCAGCCATGGCCGTTTCCGGACTCGTTGATGCTCGGGTTTACGGCCGAGTATTCACATGGCGAGATAACCCTTGATCCCTCGGAAATCGTCGATGCCGGGTGGTTTGCCGCAGACGATCTTCCGGATATCCCCCCGAAAATCAGCATTGCCCGGCGTTTGATCGACTGGTATGTTGAACAATATGAACAGCAAACGGTGGACGGTGAAAAGTAAATAAAAGTGCCGTGTGAAACCATCAGTCCGGGGACTTGAAAACCAAGGGCTTGAGATTAACGGCCCGATAGGGAAGAAAGATTGAAACGAGGTGAACCCATGCGAAAAGATGTTATGTTTCAGAGTGACGGCTTGAACTGCAAAGGATGGTATTATCTTCCGGATAATTATTCGGAAGGGCAAAAACTGCCCGCGGTGGTGATGGCCCACGGGTTTTCAGCGGTCAAGGAGATGTTTCTTGACAAATATGCTGAAAAATTCGCCGGCCGGGGAATGGCCGTGCTGGTTTTCGATTACCGCTATCTGGGAGAGGGCGAAGGCGAACCCCGGGGTCAGGTGTTGCCGCACACCCAATTGGATGATTATCGGAACGCCATTTCATGGGTTTCACAACAGACTGAAACAGATCCGGACAGAATCGGTGTCTGGGGATCATCTTACAGCGGGGGGCATGTAATCCATCTGGCCGCATTTGACCGGCGGATTAAGGCTGCCGTGGCCCAGGTACCCAATGTCTGTGTCTGGCGATCCATTTTAAAAAGCCAGGGGCATGAGGCTCTTCGCATGCTTCAGGACATGGTGGCTGCCGACCGGGCGGCGAGATATCCGGATAAACCGTTGAATTATTTTCCCGTGGTGGCGCCGGAAGGAGAGTTCGCGATCCTGGGGACGCCGGATGCATACGCGTTTTTTTTGAAAACCAGTGAGGAGAGACGGGCCAACTGGATCAACCAGGTAACCATTGAATCCATCGAGAAGATGATCGAAAATGATCCGGCGGCCGCCATAGAACTGATTTCCCCAACCCCCCTGTTAATCGTAGCCGCGGAAAAGGACTCTCTTGTTCCCATTGAACTGGTCCGGGAGGTTTTTGAGCGGGCGGGAGAGCCCAAGAAACTGGTGGAAATTCCATGCGGTCACTTTGATGTTTATGATGATCCGTCATGGCATGAACAGGCCGTTGGGGCGGCCGTACAGTGGTTTGCCGAGCACATCGGCGCCTGATACCGGTCTTTGAAGTCATAAAATACAGAGGAGGGAAATATGTTCGATGCCAAACTGACCGTTAAATCGGTCAAGGGGAATTGTGCGGCAGGGTACAAAACGGGTGATCACTTTTTTATTAAAAACGGTCTGATGATCGAAGCGGGGCAACCCAGGGGAATCTGCATGTATGCATTGCCGGCCCTTCTGCCCTATCTTACGGCATATTGCCGGCCGACGTCGGATGAGGACTGGATTAATTTTAAACAGGAACTTCAATGCCCCGACAATACCAATGCCGTGATTTTCGGACTTGAGCGATGGGAATCCAAGGGTTAAAAACAGTGAACGCACGATGGAATTAAAAACCCGCCAGGGCCGGCTGGAAGCTGTTTCCCGCGTCCGCTCGGCCATGCAAAAAGCGTATCAGACAGCGGTCACGGCATATCAAAAGCAATCGGATGCCGCTAAAACAAAAGCCCTGGCGGAAATACGGGTGTTGCACCACATAAAAAGCCGAATCGAATCACAGGCCTGTCGCATGGGACTTTCAAAAGCGTGCAGAGAATCGATCCCCGGATGTAAAGGGGAATGCTGCATATGGCACTTTCCGAAAAATCTTGCTGCTGTTGATTTTTTTGTTTCTCTTCACTACTTGTCGTCAACTCAGCAGGATGCGCTGGATCGGAAATTACGGAAATGTGAAAACACCCGGTACCAGTGTCCCCTGCTGAATAAAGACGGGTGTTTTTTCTCTTTCGATGCCAGGCCGATGGTCTGTACGGCGGCATATCCCTGCTTTGCAAAACAGTCGTATTGGGAATATTACGATGAACAGCAAAAGGATATTCTCAGGGCAAGACAGATGCTGGAAAACATCATGGTTTGCAGGGTTCCGTCCACCGGTTTGACAGAAAATATATAGATGTTGAAAATCAGGATTTTCGGTGGGTAAAGATGTGTTTTACCAGGGAGATGGCATTCCAACGGCCGATACCGGAGTCCCGAAGGGCCTCGACATTTTCATAGACGTTTTTTAAATTTTCATAAATCGGATTGATGGCATCACCGGAATGTATCAGGCGGGTCAGTTTGATATAATCTTCGCCTATTTCTGAAAAAAGCTGCTTTTTTCCCGGGAATGCGCGATTTTCCCACACACCCTCAAGCAATGCATAAACATGTTGAATTTTTGTTTCAAAAAAAACCATGGCATCCGGAAGGGGTTGTTTTTTCAGTACGCCCAGGTACATAAAACTGTCATCCAGCTCTTTCAATCCCGAACAGATAAGGTCTTTTATATTTTTTAACTGCGGATCCTCGATATCCCATTTTGATCCGGCGGGCATCAGGTCCGGTGAATCTTTTACATCGGGTGTTTGTTTTAAAGGTGTCAGCTCAATATCATCCCAATCTGATCCAAGGGTATCCATAAGGTCATTTATGCTCCATGACGGTTTTTTTACGATGAGTTGATAGTTGTGCAGGTTGAGTGTTGTTATTATCCTTTCCTTTTAAGCATTTTGCCGATCCCATCATACGCTGTATAGAATATCGGCAAATGCGGCGATAACTTTAATAATCTCCGGATGGATGTTTATATTTTGCCATTTCCTTTTTCGTACGGGATCACAAGTTTTGCCTTGATCTTGAGCCCGCTTTAAGGTTTTTAAACCGCTTTCAGTCGACTTTTTAAAAAACTGCATCGGCCTTTTAAAGAATCTTTCATTTTCCCGTTTCAAAGGACCGCTTCATAAAGTTATTGTTTTTTCCCGGTTTTTCAAATAATAATCAATCCTATTATGCAGATAACACCCTGATAAAGCTGCCCGGTATTTCCAAAAACATTACCCGGAAAAGATTTGGCACCGGCAACCGCATCAAACATAAATGTGTTTTACCGATAAAGTAAAAAAAACAGGAAGGGACGTTGGATGATGATATCTTTGATAAAATATGGTCTGTATGCCGGTCTGCTTATCGTAATCTGTGCCGGTATCCTGTATCATGTCTCGTCACGGCCGAAAAGACGGGTTTATCTTAACGGTCATGTGATTACCATGGACGTGGAAAATCCCGTGGTTGAAGCTGTTGCCGTTCGGGACGGCATTATTGAAGCGGTTGGAAGCAATGAAGAGATCAAGGCGTATATACGGAGCGCCGGCGAAATTGTTGACCTGGGCGGAAAAACCATGATTCCCGGTATTATCGATGCACACAGCCATTTCCCCGGCTCCGGCCTTTATGAAACCGCCGCAAATTTAAACAGTCCGCCCATCGGTAAAATTCAGACCATCAGCCAGGCAATCGACGCCATCCGGGAAAAAGCCGCCCGGACGAAAAAGGGGAAATGGGTATTGGGTTTTGGTTATGACGACACGCTGCTTTTGGAAAAACGGCATCTGACCCGTGAAGACCTGGATCAGGCATCAACCGAGCATCCCATATATGTCATGCATATTTCCGGGCACATCGGCGTGGCCAACAGCCTTGCCCTGGAACGGGCGGGAATCGATTCGGAGACAAAAAACCCGGAAGGCGGCATCATCCGAAAAGATGAAAAGAGCGGAGAACCATTAGGGATTCTGGAAGAAAACGCCCAGTACCCGGTTCAGACCATTGCCATGCGGTTTTCCACGATAGACCGGCTTAAAATTATCAAGAAAGGGGCTGACGGGTATGCCCGAATGGGCGTCACCACGGCCCAGTGCGGATTGGCAGATGAAAAAACCCTCAAGGGCCTGTCGTTTACCAGTCGGCTGAATATCGTTCCCCTTCGGCTCATGGTCTGGCCTAACTATAACCTGGGGAGGAAAATCATCAGCAAGGAATTTGATCCTGAAAAATTCAATACGAAAAAATTTCAGGTCGGCGCCATTAAACTTATCGCCGATGGATCCATACAGGGATACACGGGTTATTTGAGCCGTCCTTACCACACGCCGTTTAACGGAGACGCGCAATATCGGGGGTATCCCACCATCGACCGGGAAACATTAACCCAGATGATCTCGACGGTTCATAAAGCCGGATATCAACTGGCCATTCACGGCAACGGCGATGCAGCCATTGATAATATCATTTATGCCTTTGAAGCGGCCCAGAAGGAAAGTTTTCAAAAAGATCCCCGCCTCATCCTTATCCATGCCCAGATGTCGCGGGATGATCAATTGAATCGCATGAAGGAACTGGGCATTACGCCGAGTTTTTTTGTGGCCCATACCTATTACTGGGGAGATCGTCACTGGGATATTTTCATGGGACCGGAACGGGCAAGACGCATAAATCCTTGTAATTCAGCGATTCAAAAAGGTATTCCGTTTTCGATTCACCTGGACACCCCGGTGGTGCCCATGAATCCCATGCTCCTGGTCTGGACGGCCGTCAACCGGACATCCACCAGCGGCAGGGTCATCGGTGAAGAAGAGAAGATCACTCCCCTGCAGGCCCTGAGGGCCATAACAATTGATGCGGCCTGGCAGACATTTCAGGAGGAGAACCGGGGTTCCATTGAAAAGGGCAAATACGCCGATCTTGTCGTGCTGTCCGATGACCCCCTGAAAAACCCCGAAGGTATTCGAAATATCGAGGTGATAGAAACAATCGTCGGAGGGAAAACCGTTTATAAACAGGATGCTTCCTGAAAACCGATAAACGTCAAACATCCTTCCGACTTTAATGACCTGTGATGCAGCATCATCGGATTACTGCTTGTCGGGAAACACCTCCTTGGGCTGCACCGTGTTACCGGTTGCATTGGGATAATCCGTTGCCTTGTAGGCTGTCTCATTGTGTTCGATCAGGTCACGGGCATCTTCCATGAAATTATTGTAACGTTTTTTGCATTCATAAAAGCCGTGCCACCAGGCATAATCAGGCGCCATCATGGCGGTCCCCATTCGTGCCCTGCGACCCTCATGGTGCCACAATTCATAGAATTCAACTTCAAGGCGTTCATCGAAGAATTTTTCCCGATCCAGCAATTTCTTATCATAAAGATCGTCAAGCATGTTTTTGGCCGGCTTGAAGTACACCTCATTGTATTCCCCGACCACCTTATCCAGCTTGACGTAATGAGCATCCACCCATGTTTTGCCGTGGCATTGCGTACAGACCGCCTTCATCTTGTCGCGTTCCGCCTTCCAATTGGTTTTTGCCGGGAAATATTTAAAATCCGAAGGCCGAATGGTCAGCGGTGCCTGGAGTTCCCAGGACAGGCGTTCGGTGACATCATGTGTGGTCAAAGCGGTTCCGGCGCCGGACATATGGCAGGATGCGCATGTCGGTCCCCTGAAGTCAACACCCGGGGTCCAGGTGCCGGGCGCGGCTGTCCAGTTGTAATCATCGCCGTGGGCCGTATAAATGTCGCCGTGTTTTGACTCCATGTAGATTTCGATCTGGGGGTGGTCGGGTCCCAGGTGGCATTGTCCGCAGGCTCCGGGTTTGCGGGCCTCCATGACGGAAAACAGATGGCGGGTATGGCAGCTTGTACAACTGCCCAGGCTGCCGTCTAAATTGACGCGGCCCACGCCTACGTTTGGCCAGGTTTCAGGATCGAGCTTTCCGTCCTTTTGCCTTAAAATGGTGCCGTGGCAATGATAACATCCTGCGGCACGTTCAATATCGCTGTTCATTCCCTTTTTCAGCCAGGGATCGATTTTC
Organism: uncultured Desulfobacteraceae bacterium; assembly: GCA_964386565.1. Lineage (GTDB taxonomy): Bacteria > Desulfobacterota > Desulfobacteria > Desulfobacterales > UBA5616 > CAYLRU01. The sequence goes on from CAYLRU010000035.1 coordinate 25,721, forward strand.
CACACGATTTCAATGGTATTGGCGTGTTTACTCTGATTGTACTGCCTGGCTTCATCCGGGTGGCATCGTGAACAGTCCTTCGGGGTAACGACGGCGGTTATGGGCGTCTTGAATTCGCCGGTTCCGTATGGCTGGTCCGATCGTTCATATTGCTTGTAATGTTCAATGCTTACATCCGGATCGAATTCTTCGGCCCTGTGGCAGTCATAGCATGTGATATTTGCGCTGGCATGGCGGCTGTTCGCCCAGTCCGCAAACAACCCCGGATGTTTCTGCTTGTGGCATTCGATACAGGCCACGGCTTCTTGCGGCATGCTTCTCTCGATCCGGAACTCTTTGAGCCTGGGGGTGTTTTGAGCTGTTGCTTCCATTGCCCGGACACCCGGGCAAATAAAAAATAACATAACAAAAGCCAAACATGCCGTACGTTTCATTTTAACCCTCCTGTTTTCCCGATGTGCCTGAACCCCTGTAGGTAAGTTTGTATTGTTTGTAATCATAGACCGGGCTTTTCCGGTGGACCAGGTTTTTATGGCAGTCAACGCACTTTTTTTCATACCCCGGCCTGGCATACAAAACATCCCGATGGGCAAGCATTGCCCCGCGCCTGTCCGGGATATAAAGGATGTTCCGATGGCATTTTTGACACTGCTCGTTGGTAAAGGATGCATATGCTTTTTGCCGCTGCAGCGCGTGATCGTATTGACTCATGTCACGGGTAAAATGAAAGAAGATGTCTTTGATGCCATGGGCGGTTTTCGTGTAGAAAAAATTGAACGTATCATGGGGCGCCGGGAGATGGCAGTCCATGCAGTCCGCGACAAACCCCTGGGCATTGTTGACGTGGGTGGATGTTTTCCACGTGTTGTAGGCGAACTGGATTTCATGGCAGGAGGCACAAAATCCAGGAGTGGATGTTCGAACCATCGTGTAGTAGGAGACACTGAACAGCGGAAAAGCAATGATAATGCCGGCGCCTATCAGGATGACCCCGATGAGATATTTTTTCATGGCCGCGCCCTTTGTCGGCGGTTGATTTGCTCCGATAACACAGGGGATTGAAACGGGATAATAATAAAAATATTAACGAATAGAACGGCTTTTGTCAAACGTCATTTTCCGCAACCGCTTTTGGCCGATATCCCGTACACACCTCAGACAAAGGGATGATCCCGGCACCGTTGTTTACGAGCCGTTTTCTGCCGCATTCGACAGCAGCAATGAAGCGGTATTGCGTCGGCTGCTTTGCCGGGAACCGAAAAAAGAAATCAAGAAAAAAAGTGTTGCACCATCACCTGCATTAAGTCCATAATTCAACCCTGGAGTTCATGCGCGTCCGGGTCAATGACGCGTTTGTTCCCGGAAGTTTCAAGGAGCCGGGGATTTGCGTGACATATTTTCATACAACAATAAAATTGCCGACTGGCAACTGCTGCTGAGGACTGTTTGAATGGAAATGAAAATTGAATACACACCAATAGGGGTAATTCACACGCCCTTTTCGGATATTAAGGGAATGCCGATCCAGCCTGCCGGCGCGGCCGGTGTTGAAGGGACCGTGGAGATCTTTGAAAAATACCGGGACGGCCTGAAGGATCTGGACGGGTTTTCCCATATCATGCTGTTGTACCATTTTCATCAAAGCAAAGGCTTCAACCTCCGTGTTGTTCCGTTTTTGGATACCGAGGTGCGGGGTCTTTTTGCAACCCGGGCGCCCAGGAGACCGAATACGATTGGGGTATCGGTGGTCCGGCTGGTGGGAATTGATAATGGAATACTGAACGTGGAAAATGTGGATATGCTGAACAGCACCCCCCTTCTGGACATTAAACCCTATGTGCCGGATTTTGATGCACCGGCTGATATCCGAACCGGCTGGCTGGAAAATGCCCGGAAAGCCGTTTCCAAACGGAAATCAGACGAGCGGTTCCGGTAAAGAACGTGTTTCGTCTTTTCAAAAACGACTGTTTAAAGGTGATTTATTGTATCGCGCTTTCCATTGAAAATACCGATGGGATGTTTTCTTTTTATCAAAAGTCGGGATTTAAAATATAAGATCGGGTTGAATT
>CAYLRU010000036.1:0-27430 GCA_964386565.1 uncultured Desulfobacteraceae bacterium
CCTCTTGACTTAACTGTCAACGGGGTATGGGGGCTTTTTCATAGTATCTCCTTTTTTTTCTTATCATTGGGCTCTATTTCCATCGGACTTACAACGATTCTGTCGGCATTCATCAAATCGATAGACTGAAAGTCCGTTACCTGATGCCTGTTTTTCAAATACATCGTGACCTTTTTCAACCGTTTATACTTATCAGGAAAACTGCCGTATCCCAATTTTATCTCCCGCGTCTGATCACCTGCGTACAAGGTAATCCCCATTTCCCTGTCCACGCAAATTTTCCGAATCAGGGCATTCGGAAGGACCGAATCCGGATCTTTTCCGATCTGCAACACATTCATCACCGCATCGTAAGCCTTGCCTTCGGTAGTGCTGTTTCCGGTGAAATCCGAGAACTTAAGTCCTTCCACCACGGGAAGGGCATAGTTGTCTGTTTTCCGCCATTCCCTGTAAATTTTCCCGTTTTCATTCATTAAAAACTTCCTTCCCAAATCGACGATTGCCAGTGGACGATGCTCCTTTATTCGAATAAGCAATCCATCGGGATATGTTCTGATGATATCCGCGTCTTCAATTTCCGGATGCGCCAGAAGTCTTTTTCGGCTTGTTGACAGGTTCACCGAAAGGATATTAATCCCCGGGTACAAAGACGCCTGTTTCAGAATATCCTCTTCAACAAGTTTATCCGTGCCGGTAATTTCGATGTTTTTGGCTTTAAAATAATCACACTGTGTAACCACGCCGTAAACAAGCATATATATCGTACTTAACAAAACAATGCAGGCAATTCCGAAAATCAATTTCAACCCGGTCGTCAGGCGCCTTCTGAAATTGATGCGCTGCTGAATCGATCGGCCCCTGTAATGATTTTTCCGATATCCGGCTTTAAATCGTTTCATCGCCAATAATCTCGACCTCGGGTTCCAAGTTAATGTTGAATTTTTCCTTTACACAACGTTGAATATGCCGCATCAGATCAATGATATCCGCCGCCTTGGCATCGGCTTTATTGACAATAAAGTTGGCATGGCGGGGTGAAACCTGGGCCCCCCCGATACGGTATCCTTTCAAACCGGCCTCATCAATAAGGCACCCGGCGGCGGGTCCGGACTCTGGATTTTTAAAAAAACATCCCGCACTCTTTTCTTCCACGGGCTGGGTTGTCCGCCTTTTTTCCAACAGGTTTTCGGCCTCTTTTTTCAGGGTATCAATGTCAGCCGGATACAGGGAAAACACGCCTTCCAAAATAATATGCGGATTGTCTTCTTTCACATGCGCCCTGTCTTTAACGGTCATTTTACGATAGGCAAACACCAACTGATCGGCATTCAGGGTAACGCTTTCTCCCGAAGAAAAGAGAAAACGTACCGCCCTGACAACATCCGCCATTGAACCGTTAACCGTTCCGGCATTCATTCTTATCGCTCCCCCAACCGTGCCGGGAATACCCAGGGCAAAATTCATTCCCCCCAGTCCCCGTTCCAAAGCATACCGGCACAGCCGTTGAAGTTTCACGCCCGCCCCTGTATTCACAAGGACTTTTTCTTCCATCGAACCGGAAACCGAGATCTGATTCGCGCATGCGGCCAGATCAATCACCACTCCCCGAATGCCGCCGTCCCTTACCAAAACATTGGAACCGTTTCCCATTACCCGATAAGAAATATTGTTCTTGCGGCACCAATTCACCAGCTCGATTAATGATGCGATGCTGCCCGGCTTTACCATGGCATCCGCCGGTCCGCCGACGTGATAATACGTATGCCGGTTCATGGGTTCGTCAAAGCAAACGCTGTCACCGAAGTGTGTTATAAGCCAATATTTTGATTTTTCGGGCAATGCCATATCGGCGGTGCTAACCTCCCGATGTCGTTAAAAATTCCTCGCCGACTTTCCACACGTCCCCTGCTCCCAGTGTGAGCAAAACGTCATTTTCCGTTAATATTTCCTTAAGATAAAGAAGGACTTCTTTCTGACCGTTTTTAAATACCACGTCCTTGTGGCCGTGCGCCCTGATGGCCTTGCAGAGTGCATTTCCGCCGATATTTTCGATTCGCTGCTCTCCTGCACCGTAAATGGGCAATACCACAAGTACATCCGACTCATAGAAAGAACGTGCGAAGTCATCAAAAAGGGCCTTTGTCCGGCTGTAACGATGGGGTTGAAACACGACCACCTTTCGTCGATCCGGCCAACACTCCCCCAACGCCCCGAGGGTGGACTTGATTTCCGTGGGATGATGCCCGTAGTCGTCGATAACGGTAATTTTTCCGACCTCACCCTTTATTTCGAGTCTTCGCTGCACGCCCTCCAATGTTTCAAGGGCTTCTTTCATAACGGCAAAGGGGATATCAAGCTCCACCCCCACGGCAATGCTTGCCAGGGCATTGTAAATGTTGTGTCGGCCCGGCAGATTTAATTCGATATCCCCCAGTTCAATCCCTTGGTGCTGGACGGAGAATCGGCTTTTCATCCCCCGGATAAAAATATTTCTTGCCGTTAAATCCGCCTGGCTGGTCATCCCGTATGTCGTATATCGTTTCTTTATTTTCGGAATGATGTCCTGGACGGATTCATTATCCAGACACAAAACAGCAAGCCCGTAAAACGGCACCCGATCCAGAAATTGCAGGAATACGGACTTTATGTCATCTATGTCGATGTAATAATCAAGGTGTTCGGCATCAATGTTGGTCACAACGGCAATGGTGGGGGAATATTTTAAAAATGATCCGTCGCTCTCATCCGCCTCCGCAACGATAAAGTCACCCCGACCGAGGAGGGCGTTTGTATCCACACTTTTCAACTTGCCCCCGATCACCACGGTGGGGTCCAATCCCCCTTTTCCCAAAATTGCCGCCACCAGTGAAGTGGTCGTGGTTTTACCGTGTGCGCCGGAAACGGCGATACTGTACTTCAGGCGCATGAGTTCAGCGAGCATTTCCGCCCTTGGAATGACGGGAACGGAGGCCTGTCGTGCCGCCACAACTTCCGGGTTGTCCGGTCTGATGGCCGAAGACGTCACAACCACGTCCGCTCCGAGAATGTGCTCATTCAAATGCCCCTCGTACACGGTTCCGCCCAATTGCTGCAGCCGTCGGGTAATCGATGACATACGGGTATCCGAACCCGACACCTTGTAGCCCAGGTTGATCAGCAGTTCGGCAATCCCGCTCATTCCGATACCACCGATGCCGACAAAATGGATATGATATTTTTTTCGATACATATGAGTGTTCACCTGTCTAATTCACCTGGGGGATGCCCAATAGTGAATAACAGTCATTTACGATAAACGCAGCCGCATCGGGCTTGCCGTGCTTTTTTGCAAGATTGCCCATGTTTAAAACGATTTCCGGATTGGCCGCGTAATGCTCAATTCGCCGGGCCAGCAGTTTCCCTTCCAAAACCCCTTCGAGTATCATCTCGGCCGCCCCCGCATCCGCCATGGATTTGGCGTTTAACGCCTGGTGGTTGTCCGCTGCATGGGGAAAGGGAATAAAGATGGTGCTTTTGCCCAAAGCCGTTATCTCGGCCACCGTGGTGGCGCCGGACCGACAAATGACCAGATCCGCATTTTTATATTGCTGCGCCATATCGTTTATAAACGCCCGCACGTCGGCTTTAAAACCCTTCCGCATATAGGCATTTTTCACTGTTTCCACATCACCGGTTCCGGTTTGGTGAATAAAAAAATAGCGGCCCTTATCCTTTATATGATCCAATGCATCAACCATCGCCATATTGATGCCGTGGGCACCCTGGCTTCCGCCGACGATGAAAACAACAAAGGCGTCCTTATCTTTCCGTCCATATTCCGATCCGGCTTCTTTTTCCCGATCGGTCTGTATAAATTCATGCCGTACGGGGTTTCCGGAAAACCTAACTTTTCTTCTGTCGAATCCGGCCAGTGACTGTTCAAACGACACATATATCCGGGAAGCAATCCTGGATAATATCCGGTTGGTAATGCCCGGAAGAATATTCTGTTCATGAATCACCACCCGGGTTCCCAGCATCCATGCTGCCGCGGCTACAGGCCCCGCAGAGTAGCCTCCCATTCCGATTACCAGATTCGGCTTAAAATGCTTCAAATGACGCATGGCTGTAAATATGCTTCCGGGAAGGCTTAAAACGGACATGATCTGATCTTTTCCCCCCCGTCCCTTGATCCCGGATACGGGAATCGTCACCAGTTCAAACCCGCTTTGTTTCAGGGCCTTTCGTTCCAATGGATTGCCCAGGCTCATAAACAAAACCCGGTTGGCTGAATCTTTCGACATGAATTCCTGCGCAACGGCAATACCGGGAAACAGATGCCCGCCGGTAACACCTCCGGCGATAACAATTTTAAGGGACGAAAGTCGCTGTTTTGGTTTATGCCGAATACCCATTGACCGCTCTTTTTGTCATGGTTCTGCCCGGATGTTTGCCAAAGGACCCGACACCGTCAGTCTTGTATCTCTGTGCGCTGATATTCATCAAAATCCCCACCGAGGCCATGCTGAAGATCAACGACGTTCCACCGTAACTTAAAAACGGTAATGTAAGCCCTTTCGTGGGAAGAAGCCCCAATGCCACACCCATATTAACGCAGACCTGAAGACCTATGACGGTTGTCAGACCTGTTGCCATCAGAGAACCGAAGGTGTCTTTCGTTTCAAGGGCGATCTGAATGCCCCTCCAGAAAATCATAATGTAAAGCCCCAGAATCAGCACAACGCCGATCAATCCCAGTTCCTCGCCGATAACCGAAAATATGAAGTCCGTATGGGGTTCGGGCAAATAAAAAAGCTTCTGATATCCTTTTCCGATTCCGGTTCCCCAAAGGCCTCCGGTTCCAAAGGCCATCAGGGAATGGACAATCTGGTATCCCTCGTCGGTATGGTACTCCCACGGATTCAAGAAACTTAACAGACGGTTGAACCGATACGGCGCCATGATCACCCCGGCAACGGCCACCGGCGCCAAAACAAGAAGGGATGCCAGCATATGAAGTATCCGCGCGCCGCCGATGAAGAGCATGATCCATGTGATCATACCGAGAATAACGACGGATCCGAAATCCGGCTGAATCAGTATTAAGGCGGCCAGTACACCAAAAATCACGACATGGGGAATAAATCCAACGGAAAACGTATTCATGAGATCCGCCTTTTTATTCATGGAATATGCCAGATAGATCACAATGGCCGGTTTGGCGAATTCAGACGGCTGAAAGGTAAAACCTGCGATTCTCAGCCATCTTTCAGCCCCTCCGGCTGAATGTCCCAAACCCGAAATTTTTACAGCCACCAGTAATAAAACCGCGCACGTGAGAATCGGGTATGCCAGGAACCGGTACACGTCATAGGGAATATGCCGGCACGCCATGAGCACCAAAAACCCGACGAGTGAAAACGCCGCCTGTTTTTTCAGAAAATACAAATCGGTGCCGTATTTTTTTAAGGCCAGGGCCGAACTGGCGCTGTAAACCATGACAATGCCGATGCCCACCAGAAAAAGTACCGGAAACAGCAGCATGACATCATATTTCAATACCTGTTCATTTCCCCCTGGTTCTTTTCGAACTTTATCCCGCATTATCCTCGCGACCCCAACTTTCGTACCGCGCTTTTGAATGCGTCTCCCCGGTGGGCATAGCTGTCATACATATCGAAGCTTGCACATCCCGGAGACAAAAGGACGACATCACCGGATTCAGCGGCTTGAGATGCTTTTGCCACGGCATCCGCCATATCCTCGGCAACTGTTGCAGGTGCCTGCCTTTCAAGAACGGATGAAATAACCTTTTTTGCCTCACCCATAACGATAAGGTGCTTGACGCGCCGGCGGATGTATTTTTTGAGCAAATGGAAATTGCCGCCTTTGTCTCTTCCGCCCATAATCAACACAATGGGGCTGTCAAATGTATCAATGGCCTTTATAACCGCATCCACGTTTGTCGCTTTTGAATCATCGTAAAACGCCACACCGTTAACCGTATCCACGTATTCAAGTCGATGGGCGAGCCCCTTGAACTGTTTTACCGCTTCCCTTATCTCCTCTATGGAACATCCGGCAGCCAGCGCGCCAAGACCAGCCGCAGCAATATTTTCAGCATTATGTTTTCCGATAAGATGACGATCGCTTAAACACAACCGCTGTATCGGCAAACACGGCATATGATATTCGATGAAATCCCTTTTTAAAACTGCACCATATTCGTCCGGGTCCGATGCATTGAAATTTAATATCTTTGACCGGATACCCGGTAAAAACGGACTTACGACGGGATCCGCCGCATTTAAAACCGCAATGTCTTCATCGGTCTGGTTTGAAAACAATCGCATTTTTGAAGAAACATAGGCATCAAAGTCATCATACCGGTCCAGATGATCATCCGTAACATTCAGCAAAATGCCGACATCGGGTCGAAACAAGCTGGTCGTATCCAGTTGAAAGCTGCTCACCTCCGCGATGATAATATCTGCCTTTTCTTCCTGATCTGCATAACCGATCAACGGATTTCCGATATTTCCCCCAACAAACGTTTTTTTCCCGGAGCAGCGAAACATGGTACCGAGCAGTTCCGTCGTAGTTGTTTTGCCGTTGGTGCCGGTCACAGCGACAATGGGTGTTTTGATAAATCGAGAGGCCAATTCCACTTCACCCATCACCGGGATATTTTTTGCCAGGGCCGCATTAACGGGTTCGATGGTGTGCGGGACCCCCGGGCTGAGAATTACCAAATCCGCCGTCTCAAATGTCTTTATCCGATGCATCCCCAGTTCCAGTGAAATATCCAACCGGCGAACCTTGTCGATAAACCCGGAAAGACCTTTTTCATCTGACAGGTCCGTTGCCACAACCCTTGCACCGCGTTTGACCAAAAACTCGGACAGCGCAACACCGGTTTTTCCAAGACCCACCACCACCACATTCTTGTTTCTTAGATCCATCATTTCCCGACCCGTCCGTTCCTGATCCGTTCCTTCCAAATCTCCTGGGCAGTCTTACCGCAATTTCAGCGTACTCATGGATATAAGGGCCAAAGCAATGGAAATAATCCAGAAACGGACAATGACTTTCGGTTCCGGCCAGCCTTTTAGTTCGAAATGGTGATGCAGGGGCGCCATCCTGAAAATCCGTTTACCGTTGGTCATCTTGAAAAACCCCACCTGAAATATGACGCTCAGCGCTTCGATGACAAAAAGCCCTCCCACCAGTGCCAGCAAGATTTCCTGCTTGGTGATCACCGCCACCGTCCCCAAGGCCGCCCCGATTGAAAGAGAACCCACATCTCCCATAAATATCTGAGCCGGATATGTATTAAACCATAAAAAGCCCAGGCCTGCGCCGGCAAGGGCCCCGCAAAAAATACTGATTTCACCGCACCCTGCAACATAATTGATCTGAAGGTATTCGGCGATTTTAATGTGCCCCGCCACATAAGCAAACACCATGTAAGTCGCCGAGGCGATGATAGCCGGTCCGATGGCCAGGCCGTCCAGTCCGTCTGTCAGGTTCACCGCATTGGAAGTCCCCACAATAACGAAAACAGCAAAAAGAACATATCCCCAACCCAAATCCGGAGAAACGTTTTTCAGGAACGGGATGGTCACTTTCGTATCAAATTCCGGAATCAGGTAAACCCAGATACCGGTAAAAACCGCCAGTATGCACTGCAGCAGTATTTTTTTCCCCGCTGTAAGCCCCTTGCTCTGTCGTTTTACCTGCATCAGATAGTCATCGGCAAAACCGATAATGCCATAACCGATGATCACTATCAGTACGATCCACACATAATGGCTGGTCAGGTTGGACCAAAGCAATGTCGATATGACCACTGCGCCGATAATCAGAACGCCTCCCATGGTCGGTGTCCCGGCTTTTTTAAGATGGGTTTGAGGACCGTCTTCCCTGACATATTGTTTCACCTGGAGTTCCCGGAGTTTACGGATCACCCAGGGACCGATGAAAAAACAGAGCAAAAACGCCGTCAAGCTGGCATAAATGGTGCGAAACGTAATGTATCGAAATACATTAAATGCTGAAATGGTCGTATGTAATGGATACAATAAATGGTAAATCATACGGCGTCGCTTTATAAAACCTTGGAAAAATGTATATTTTCCAGATGCCCCGGTTATAAATAATGGCCCTGGCCCCGAACTGTTGAACCCGGATTGAGCAAGTTCTCCACGATGGTTTCCATGTGTGTGGACCGGGATCCCTTGATCAAAATCCAGTCGCCGGGTCTAATCCATTTTTTGAGTTCATTTAACAGATCTTTTTTCGTTCCGGTAAAAATATCCCCGGGTTTCATCCCGGCGGCCAAAGCACCCCGGACAACATCATCCGAATATTCTCCGGACAAGAAAAGTTTATCCACTCCGGCATCACAGGCGATTTTACCGATTTCCATGTGCATCAAGGCGGAAGACTCGCCCAGTTCCAGCATATCGCCGAACACCATGGCGCTGCGCCGTTCCCCGCTCAACGACTTTAATGCCGAAATCGCGGCTGCAGCGGAATACGGGTTCGCATTATACGTATCATCGATCAGGAATACGCCCGAACCGGTCTTATGGATGTTCATCCTCCCCTTGACCGGTTGTACCGATTCCAGCCCTTTCGTTATATCCCTTGCCGACAAGCCTGCAAGATGCCCGACAGATGCGGCGGCAAGGGCGTTTGAAACCATGAAAATACCCGGCATTTTCAGATTCACCCCGATACGGTCTCCGGGAAGCACCAGGTCAAAGCAAAGTCCATGCCCCCTGTTTTCAACCCTTTCCGCACGAACCGCGGCTGTCGAGGACCGGCCGTAAAAAAGGACCCTCATGCCGATTCCATCCGCCAGAGCGCAAACACGGGGATCATCCGCATTTAAAACGGCCGTGCCGCCGGCGGATATTTTCTCCAAAAGCTCCCCTTTTGCCCTGGCAACGGCTTCAAGCGACCCCAAGCCTTCAAGATGGGAAGGACCCACATTGGTAATAACACCGATATCCGGCAGGCAAATGCCGGCCAGTTTCGATATTTCGCCGGGATGATTCATACCCAGTTCCAGCACCGCCCACTGATGCCCCGGATTCAATCGAAACAGGGTCAGGGGCAAACCGATTTCATTGTTCAGATTCCCCAACGTTGACAACACGTCAAACCTTCGACCCAGAACCGCGGCAGCCATTTCCTTGGTGATGGTTTTCCCGGTCGACCCGGTAACCGCCGCCACTTTGACAGGGGTTGTCTTTCTTCTGAACCGCGCCAAATCTCCCAGGGCTCGTATCGTATCATTCACCGCCACACAGGCCAGATCCCCGTTCCCGGTTCCATTTAAGGGAATTTTTCCCTTCTTTCTTTTTTCAATAATAACGCCCTTTACCCCGGCGTTTAAGACCTCCGGAATAAAATCGTGTCCGTCGAAACGGTCCCCCGTTATGGCCACGAAAATATCCTGATTCTCGATTTTCCTGGAATCAATGGAGATGTTTGCAAACGACATGTCAGTCCCGCCCTGAAGCAGGTCCCCGCCGGTGGCATCGAGAATCTCTTGAATGCTCCATGGTCGTGGTATCATTGCATCCTTTGCTCACGTATTTCTTGTAACATCTCTGCGGCAACAGACCTGTCATCAAAGGGATAAGTCCGGTTACCGATAATCTGGTATGTTTCGTGACCCTTACCCGCAATCAAGACGATATCACCGGGTCCGGCAAGTCGAATGCCCAAACCGATGGCCTTTTTCCGATCCGGTTCAATCACATACCCTTTCCAACAAATTCCCCCGGCCGTATCGATGTCCTCATAGTGACGAGTCGTTATCCTTTTTACACCCGCTTCGATCTGGCCGATAATATCCATGGGCTCTTCGTTTCTGGGATTATCCGTCGTAATAATGGCCAGGTCACACCATTTGGCGACGATCTCTCCCATCTGCGGCCGCTTTTCTTTGTCCCGGTTGCCGCCGCATCCGAAAACACAAATCATTTTTGAAATGTTCAGTGCCGCCAGCTCTTTTAAAACATTGTCCAATGCATCCGGGGTATGGGCATAATCGACATAGACATTGATGCTTCTTTCCTTTGAAACTCTTTCAAGACGTCCGGGAACGCAGGATACATCTTCAATACCCGCGGATATCACCGGCAAGGCAAGGTTTAACACCAGGGCCGCTCCCGAGGCACACAGGATATTTTCCACATTGTAACGGCCCACCAGGGCTGAATGAAACGCCATGTTCCCCGTTGGCGTAATTATTTCTCCTGATATGCCGTTTAAATCCGTTTTAAATGTTTCTATCCGGAGATCACAGGTTTCATCAAATCCCACGGATATTTTCTTCAATGGGATTTCCCGGTATAGGGCTTTTCCTTTTTCATCATCGCAATTTATCACGGCCGCCGATGTTTTACCCTTTGGTCCGGAAACCAGAATCTCGGTAAACAGTCGTTTCTTGCACTGCCAATAGGCAGCCATATCGTCATGAAAATCCAGGTGATCCCGGCTTAAATTGGTAAAGACACCGACGTCCAGCCAACAATTGTGGATGCGATTAAATTCAATGGCGTGAGACGATACTTCCATAACCACATGAGTAACCCCGTTTTCCGCCATTTCAGCCAGGATTTTCTGAAGATCAAGCGATTCGGGCGTGGTCATCCGGCTTTCAACGACATGCGTCTGGTAACGATATTCAATCGTACCGATCACCCCAACCGTAAAGCCCGCCTTCTTAAGAATGCTCTCAATAATATAAGCGGTGGTTGTTTTACCGTTTGTCCCGGTAACGCCGATGATGCAAAGCTTTAAAGACGGGTGATGGTAAAATCGACTTGAAATAACCCCGAGGGCTTTTCTCGTATCTTCAACGATTACCGTATGCACCCCGGTGGTGGTGGAAACGGCCTTTTCCGATATAACGGCAACGGCGCCCCGGTTTACGGCATCTTCAACATACTGATGGCCGTCGGCTGACCGTCCCACCATAGCCACAAACAGTCCCCCCGGGCGGACTGTTTGTGACCGGTAGTGAATGGAGGTGATTTCAGGATCGCTTTCCGGTAATGTCACCACTCCTTCCGGCATCATCATCCGTTTGCTTTCGATCTCCCCTATCAGTTCGGAAAGCTTCAACTTGCCACTCCATTCTCCCAGGACACCGTAAAAATGTCCGGTTCGGGCTCCGGCGGAATACCCAAATAGTCCAGGACTTCACGGGCAATCTGCTTAAACACGGGGGCAGCCACCGTTCCGCCGTAGTATCTCTTTTTCGGCTCATCAATCATCACATAAATGGTCAACGCCGGGTTATCCGCCGGGACAAAGCCGATAAACGATGATATATATTTTCCTTTCTCATAGGTGCCGCTTAAACCGATCTTTTGGGCGGTCCCTGTTTTTCCACAAACCGTATAACCGTCAATATAAGCATTGCTCCCGGTACCGTCGGCATCGATTACCGTGATCATCATTCTCTTCACCGCCTCGGCCGTCGATTCCGAAACAACCCGCCTCAACGGCTCCGGACCGATGCTTTTTACCAATCCGCCATTGGCATCGGTTACGGCCTGGACCAGATAAGGTTTCATCATGACACCGTTATTGGCGATAGCAGATGCAGCCGTCACCAACTGGATGGCGGATACTGAAATTCCTTGCCCGAAGGCAATGGTTCCGGCGTCAATCCGCGTCCACCGCCGATAATCCGAAAGACTGCCGGTCGTCTCTCCAAGGCAGTCGATCTGTGTCTTTCTCCCGAAGCCGAAAGCACGCAATCCGTGGTAAAGGACTTTCGGTCCGACAAGTTCTTCCACTTTGACGGCTCCGATATTACTGGAGAATTTGATGATCTCCTGGAGAGACAGCCACCCGTAAGCATGGTTACCGGCATCATGCACCACGTTCGGACCGATTCTGTAGTTTCCGTTTTCACAAAAGAACACCGAGTCCGGAGAACACAGGCCGGATTCAATCGCTGCGGAAACGCTATAAATCTTCATGGTCGAACCGGGCTCAAATGAATCGGTGATGCTGCGATTCCGCCATGTATCACGGTCGTACATCCAAAACGTATTAGGGTTAAAAAACGGGTAATGTGCAACGGCCAGCAGTGCTCCTGTTTTCGGATCCATCACCAGTGCCATCCCGGATTTCCCGTTATATTCGGTTACGGCTTTTTCAAGGGCTTGTTCCGCAATATACTGAATCGTACAGTCAATGGTGAGAACAATATTGTTGCCGTCAATATCAACGGGATTTTCTCCGTCCATATCAAAGCTACGTCCCAGTGCATCCTTTAATACCTTGAAACGGCGGTCATCTCCTTTTAAACTTGCATCGTAGGCGATCTCGATTCCTTCCAGGCCGTGCCCGTCTATTCCCGTAAATCCCAGAACCTGGGCGGCGAGTGTTTTATGGGGATAAAACCGGCTGTACTCGGATTTAAATACAATCCCGTCGATCTCCAGACGCCTGACCTGCTTTTCCTCCTTGGGACTTACATGGCGCTTGATCCAGACAAACGGCTTTTTCGATGAAAGATTTTCCAAAAGTTCATTATGGTCTCTGTCAAGTGCCCGGCTTAACAATTTTGCTGTTTTCTTTTTATCTTCTATCATATCCGGATGGGCGCCGATGGATGTCACATTAATACTAACCGCCATCTCCCGTAAATTTCTGTCATAAATCGTCCCCCGTTTCCCCAGGGATTTAAACGATCTTTCGTATTGACTGGCGGCTTTCTCGGAAAGCCATGGCCCCATGAATACCTGGAGATAAACCAGTTTAACGCCGATGGCGACAAACAGAAGGGAAAACGTCACGCTAAAAACAAGGATTCGCTTTTTAAGTCCTTTTTTCCTTTTCGACGTAGTTGTTTTCATGGCATCATCACCATCTGGTTAGGTGCGGGAATGATGAGTCCCAAATCTTCCCTTGCTTTTTTTGCAATCCGGTCCGGAGACCTCAACCGGGCCAGCTCAATTTTAAAATTGCTTTTTATGGCCGTAAGCTTCTGGTAATGATATTCCGTACGCCTGATCTCATATCCCAACCGGGTGCACTGCACCCTGCACCACGTGTAAAAAAAAAGTTCCGCAATGAATATCGCCATAACGATCATG
The DNA here is from genome assembly GCA_964386565.1 of uncultured Desulfobacteraceae bacterium. Lineage (GTDB taxonomy): Bacteria > Desulfobacterota > Desulfobacteria > Desulfobacterales > UBA5616 > CAYLRU01. The sequence continues at coordinate 13,110 of CAYLRU010000036.1, forward strand.
CCGATCAACAGGGCTTTTGACATTTGCGCCGATCGTTTTCGATACCTTTTCCCCATCGCAATCCTCTAAAGAGTCGTTTGGATCTTTTCAATGACCCTTAACCTGGCACTCCGGGCCATGGGGTTTATCCCCACCTCTTCCTTCGTCGGCTTAAGAACTTTTTTTATCACCCGCCGCACCTGGGATTTTTTGTTGCAGACACAGAACGGAAACTCAGGTGGGCATGTGCATCCCTTTTCAAACTCCCTGATCCGGGACTTAATGATGCGGTCTTCCAGGGAATGATAGGACAAAACACACAGCCGACCCCCGGGAGATAAAAGGGTGACGACATTCTTCATAAAATCATCCAATATTTCCAGTTCCCGGTTAACCGCGATCCGCAACGCCATAAATATTTTCGTGGCAGGATGAATTCTCCTGCCCCTCCTTGAAGCTCCCGGTATCACATCGCATACGATATCGCAAAGCTGTCCGCTGGTTTTGATCCGGGACCGTTTTCTTGCCTGCAGTATTCTTTTGGCAATGGGCCTGGCCCATTTTTCTTCACCATAGGTCCTAAACAGCCGGGCAAGGTGCTCCTGGTCCATTTCATTTACCAGGTTTTCGGCTGTCGTCGTCGTCAGTGTATTCATACGCATATCCAGCGGTTCATTCCGTTTAAAGCTGAACCCCCTTTTGCTGGATTCAATATGGTGAAGTGAAAGCCCGAGATCGAGCAAAATACCGTCAACGGTATTGATGTCTAATGCTTTTAGAATTTGAGCAAGATGAACAAAATTATCGTGGATCAGATGGATGTTCGGTGCGAACTCCGCCAATACATGTTTTGCATTTCTGACTGCATCACTGTCCTGATCGATTCCGATGAGTATTCCGGTCGGAAGAATCTTTTTACATATGGCCTTTGAATGCCCTGCTCCGCCCAACGTGCCGTCAACAATTATTTTCCCCGGTCTTAAATCCAAAAAATGGACCACTTCCTGGAGCATTACGGGAGTATGTTTATACGCCATAAAGCTTAAAGCCCCAGTTTTGCGATTTCGTTTCTCACTTCCTCCTTTTTCATGTCCTTTTCCATTGCCGCATTTTCTTTATCCCAATTCGCTTTAGACCAGATTTCAAAATGATCAAGAGCACCGACAAGAACGATGTCCTTTTCTATCTCCGCGTATTGACGCAAAGGTGGTGGGATTAAAATCCTGTCCTGTTTATCGCAAAAACACTCGGAAGCGCCGCCGATGAACACACGCCTGAAACGACGCATTGTATCGCTTTTTTCAGCCAGGGACATAATTTTAGCTTCGATTTTCCGCCACTCATCAAATGTATAGGCGAAAAGGCCCTTATCCAACCCTGAAACCATTACACCGTCAACCCCTCCGGCTTTTATGACGTCACGAAACCGAGAAGGAATCTTAATTCTTCCCTTGTCATCAATGGTATGATAAGAAGCAGCTCGAAACATATTTGACCACTTTAATCCACTTTTTTGACATACAAACCTATTTTTATTACTTTGTCAAGAAAAATCTATATTTTGAATTTAATTTTTTTAATAATTCAGAAATGTTAAAAGATAGCCAATAGAGTGGTACAAAGTGGATTAAAATTTTTCAAATATTTTGGTGCCGACTGAAAAACCCGGCACCGAACATATCGCCGGTTCGAACAAAATACTATTAAATTAAAAGGAATTATATGGCCTTATACTTGACAACACGGATAAAAAACGATAGTTTTACTTTCATCGTTTTTTGATTGTCGTTTTTCCTCACAGAAAAGGAAATGCCATGCAGAATTTCTCCGCCAGCAATTCCGAGCCGATGAATATCGGCGAACTTCTCTTAAAGGAAGGGCTCGTTAAGAAAAAAGACATTGAAAAGGCCCTTTCGATCCAGGAGAAAGAATCCAAGAAAGCCAACATCCCCTTGGGTGAAATATTGATCCAGATGGGTAAAATCACCCGGGAACAACTCGACATACTCCTCAACCATCCGGAACTTAAGGAGAATATCGGAGAAATGGTCATTGAAAAAGGCCTTATGGAGGATGATGAGTTAAACGCCTGCCTGCTAAACAAAAAGCCCGATGAAAGCGTCGGCGACTGCCTCGTGAACAAGGGATATCTGTCCCGTCATGATCTGGCCGATCTTTGGCAGTATCAGACAGGCGGGAAAAAACTGGGGGAGCTGGCCGTCAAACTGAACATGATCAGCCAGAAGGATCTGGAAGAAGCCATGAAAATAAGGGGTTCTGCCAGAACCCTCGGCGAAATATTGAATGATCTGAACCTCGTATCGCCCATGGACCTTAACCGGGTTCTGAAAAAATACAACAAGCAGTTAAGACTCGGCGAAATCCTCATCAAACAGGGCGTCATCGATGAAGAAAAATTAAATATTGCCTTGCGTGAGCAGCGGCACAGCGCCGAACCCCTGGGTAATATCCTGCTGAAGAACAAATTCATTTCAGTTGATCAGCTCTATACCGCATTGTCCAAGCAATACAACCTGCCTTATAAAAAACTGACCGGTTTCACCTATAATGAAAAGCAAAAACAAACCCTGTCCAGCATCGTGACGCAAAAATATGCGGAAAAAAACCTCGTCATTCCCCTGTCCCTTGAAGGCAACCAACTAACCCTTGCCGTGTCCATTCCGGAAAATCTTAAGGTTCTTCAGGAGTTGGGTTCTGTTTACTCACACCTGAAAATGCAGTGCGTCCTGATTACGGATAGTAAATTTATCGAACTATATGAAACCCTGTACAACAGGCCGCTGAAATCCTATCGTTTGTCCAGTTATACGGAAATGACGCGTGAAGACGTGGATCAGATAAACATCGACTTGGAATCGGTCGATGAAACGGTTTCCAAGGATGCACCTTACGGAATCCTGGATATGGAGGCGGATGAAATCGTCAACTTCATCATCAAGTACGGCATCATCAACAATGCCAGCGACATCCATATCGAGCAGGACCGTCAGGGTGCCAAGCTGCGGTATCGATTCGACGGCGTTTTACACCCGCTGAACCTGAAATGGCTGGATGAAAAACTCCAGAAAATGATACCGGCCATCATTTCCAGAATCAAGGTGATGTCGAATCTGGATATCGCGGAACGCCGTTTTCCGCAGGACGGGGTCTTCAGAATCAATTTTTTCGATAAAGAGCACAACCAGAAGGTGGACCTTGACTTCCGCGTCGCCACATGCCCGGCCATTGTGGGAGAAAATGTCACTATCCGGATCCTTGATCCGCGGAAAGCAAAAGTCAACATGGACAGCCTCGGCCACTCATCTCACGTGCTGGATCCGCTGAAACGCCTTCTGAAAAGCTCGGCCGGTATGATCCTGGTGTCCGGTCCCACGGGTAGCGGAAAAACATCCACCTTGTACAGCGCCCTGCAGTTTGTGTATAACCCGGGCATTAAAATCATTACGGCGGAAGATCCCATCGAATACAGCTTTCCCGGTATCATGCAGACCCAGATTAAGCCGAAAATCGGCTTGAATTTTGCGCGGCTTTTAAGGTCTTTTTTAAGACTCGACCCGGATGTTATCCTGGTAGGAGAAATCAGGGATGTGGAAACGGCCAGAATTGCTTTCGATGCGGCCCAGACCGGTCATCTCCTTTTAAGTACGATTCACACCAACGATTCTTTCAGCGCCGTCACACGTCTTCTGGACCTGGAAATCGAATATAACCAGATTGCTTCGAGCCTGATGGGCGTCCTGGCGCAACGACTTGTCAGAAAAATCTGTCCGGCCTGTCGAAAAAAATATATTCCTTCCAAGGATGAATGGGGCCTGGTTTACCGGTCGTTTCCCGAGGATGTGACCTTTTACATGGGTGAGGGCTGTGATCAGTGTGATTTTACCGGTTATAAAGGCCGAACCCTTATTTCGGAAATGCTGGTCGTCAACAGGGAAATCAACAACGCCTTAAATCGTGGATTCGGAGAGAATGAAATCAAGCGCATTGCCTTGGAAACCGGTACAAAGACCATGGTGGATGACGGGCTGATGAAGCTGAACCAGACGACGTTGTCCGAGGTGGTTCGGGTGGCCCCCCATGAAATGCTGAAGGAGTTCCGTTCCCGGGAACTGAAAACCGCCAAAAAAATCCAACCGGCCAAAATAAAAGGCGATATCACGGAAACGATCAGTGGATTGGCAGAAGGCAGACTGGTCCTGACCAATCCGGAAGGTGAGGAACCGTTGATCAACCGTTTTTTTGATCTTTATCTGAAAACCAAAAAAAGAACAGGGGCTGCCGGCAACCGGTCGGACAAACCCCATTTTACGGAATTTATTAATGACAACTTCAATAAAATATGCCATAAATTCGGATGCAACAGCGTCGTGTTCTACCTTGAAGAAAAGGAAGACAATGTAAAAATATTTGCCGAACCGGGTCAGTAAACCGAAAAAGAAATAAATGCACGGGACGGGGGTATAAATGGCTCGAGTGGTTTCAATTACAGGGGGAAAAGAAGGCGTCGGTGCGACATTCGTGAGTCTCAATATCGCGTTCTGCCTTTCCGTTATGGGGTATCGGACCTGCCTGCTGTTCACGGACCCGGGATTTTCAAAAGGCAATTTACCGCTTGATGTTTCCCCCAGGGGAGATATTGCCCATGTCCTGAACGGCGAATCTTCGCTAAACGATATCATAACGAACAGCAGCGAAAACCTGGATGTGATGTTTTCCGGCAATGCGTTTGAAAGTGACCGATGTATTGAACCGGACCAGGTGAAACGGCTTTCCGATTCTTTTTTCCATGCCGTGGATTATGATTTTTTTATTATCGACACCCTTGCAGGCCCGTCGAAAAACACCATTTCCTTCTGCATGGCAGCTTCAGAGCCCGTATTGGTCTTCACGCCGGAACCGCCTGTTATTACAAGTGCCTATGCCCTGGTTAAGGCCCTTGGGTCAAACGGGTTTTCCGGCCAGATGGCCGCGGTAGTAAACCAGAGCAAAAATACACGAATTTCCGACCTGGCCGTTACAAAACTTAATGAATCCGCGGAAAAATCTTTCCAGATTAAAATAGCACATCTGGCAAATATCACCAAAGATGCGTCTGTTTCACGATCGACCATTTCCCGCAGGATTTTTGTTCGGCAAAATCCCGACGCTGCTGCTGCGAAGGATTTACAAAAGATTGCAGACCGATTGAAAGAAAACAAATTATCAGGCACCGGGGAGGTGGGGCTGGATGATTTCTGGAAAGCGTACTTCACGTTTTGCACTGTGGGCGGCAGTACGTCGGAAAAATTGAAAGAAAAAAAATCCAACGAAAAATCGGATGCATCCCCATGGGTTATCGCTCCTGAAGAACCCATTACACTCATGAAACAAGACAAACCTTCAAGTATCTCACCCGATCCTGACATCGATCCCGGCTTTTTATCCGGAAACAGTGACAATCCATTGGAAGTGCTTGCCAAAAGCCTGTTTTCCCTAACCCGGGAACTTCATGCGCTGAGGAGTTTAGTCCAAAGTCAGAATCTTTTTCAAAACAAACCCCCATCCGATGCCTATTCAACACCACGGCAGAAAATCGAACTGGATTTCGATTCTTTTCTCTCGAGTCGATTAAAATAGGAATTCATGATGATAAAGCCTGCCGATTCCCCTGTCCGACCGGATCCGGAACCTGAAAAACATTCGAATTCAGAAATAAATCATTTTCGGAAAAATAACATCACACCCCTGATAGAGGGGATTAAGGATCATGTCAAATCCCTCTTTAACCATTCAAAAGGCAGCCATGACTGGGATCACACCCTTCGCGTTTATCGCCTGTGCATGAGAATCGGCCGAAAAGAAGGCGCGGATATGGATGTTGTGTCCATCGCAGCCCTGCTGCATGATATTGGCAGAGTCTATCAGGACAACTCAAAGGGAGGTGTCTGCCATGCCCTGAAAGGGTCTCTAATGGCGCTTTCCATCATTGCCCCCCTTCCACTGACGGATGGGCAAAAGCAAAATATCATTCACTGCATCCGGTCTCACCGGTTTCGGGGAAAACATCCGCCGGACACCCTGGAGGCAAAGGTACTATTTGACGCGGACAAAATCGATGCCATCGGTGCCATCGGTGTGGCCCGGGCTTATTTATTTGCCGGCGAGGTGGGAGCCAGGCTGCATAATGCTGAAATGGATATCGAAGAAGCCGAACCTTATTCCATCAATGACACGGGATACAGGGAATACATCGTCAAACTGTCCAAGATCAAGGACCGAATTCTCACGAATGAAGGAAAAAAAATAGCCGTCAAACGTCATAAATTCATGGAAACATTTTTTAAGCGATTTTTAGAAGAGGTTGAAGGAGTATGGTGAAATCAAATGACGATTAACAAAGTTGAAAAAATCGATAATCTTGTCAAGGTGAAGCATGTCCTCGTGAGTGTTTCCGATAAAAACGGGCTGGCGGAATTTATACCGGAACTGGTAAAAATGGACCCGGACATTAAATTCTTTTCCACCGGCGGGACATATTCAAAGATCAAAGACATCCTGGGAGATTCGGCTGAATCAAGACTTGAACAGGTTTCTGACTACACCGGCCAGCCCGAAACACAGGGGGGACTCGTAAAAACCCTTGATTTCAAAATTTATCTGGGGTTACTGACGGAAACCTATAACGATGCCCACCAGCAGGACTTAAACAGGACAAACAGTGTCCCCATCGACATGGTCGTGGTCAACCTGTACCCTTTTAAAGAAACCATATCCCGGCAAGCCGTAACCCCTGAAGAGGCCCGGGGAAATATCGATATCGGCGGCCCCTGCATGATCAGGGCATCGGCCAAAAATTTCCTGCGCGTGACACCGGTGGTGGATCCTGCAGATTATGGACAGATTCTTCGCGAAATGAAACAATACCACTGCCGGACTTCCCTGATCCTTCGCTACCGGTTGGCCCAAAAGGCCTTTCGTCACACTGCCGCATACGATGCCATGATTTCGGAATATCTGGCAGATACGACTTATGCGGATGTTGAAAAATGCTATTCGTTTGAAACGAAATAAACTACGGGAGTGGACAACGATGACCGATGATTTGAAAAAAATGTATAAAACCATGGCCCGGGACCTTTTCCCGCCTAAAATGGAAATCAGCTTTGTCGATAATAACCAACGGCAAACGCTTTTTTATGAAAAAGTTCTTTGGGATATAAACGGGGTGAAAAAAGGATTGCGATACGGAGAAAATCCAGGACAGGAGGCGGCCCTCTATAAACTCATTAACGGAAACCTGGTGCTGGGAGAGACACGAACCATCAATCCCGGACAATATCTGGCTTCCGACATCGAACTGCTGCAATCGGGAAAACATCCCGGAAAGACCAATCTTACGGATGCGGATAATTCACTGAACATTCTGAGGTATTTTTCGGATAAACCCACCGTTGTCATTGTCAAACACAACAACCCGTGCGGCGTGGCCCGGTCGGATACTCTTGAAACCGCTTACCGAAAAGCCTACATGGCGGACCGGGTGGCGGCATTTGGTGGATGCATCGCCCTTAACCGGGCTGTGGACAAGGCCACGGCCCAGGGCATATATGAACAGTATGCCGAAGTGGTTGTGGCCCCGGAATTCGAATCCGGCGTAATGGACATCCTGTCCAGGAAAAAAAATCTCCGGGTTATTCGAATTGAAAATATCCATCGCCTTCACACTTTCGTGGGGCAGCAGGTGGTGGATTTTAAAAGCTTAATCGATGGCGGCATTATCGCTCAGTGGTCTTTTGTCCCCACCACCCGAACCCGGGAAGATCTGAAGATAGCCGAATGTGAACACAACGGAAAGATTTACAGGATACAGCGCGAACCCACTGAAAAAGAATTCGATGATATGATTTTCGGGTGGCTCGTGGAGTCCGGCATTACATCGAATTCGGTAATTTATGTGAAGGACCTGGTTACCGTCGGCATCGGAACGGGGGAACAGGATCGCGTCGGCGTGGCCGAAATCGCAAAAGACAAGGCATACCGGAAACTAAAAGACCGATATGCCTTTGAGAATTACAAAGTCCCTTATGTAGAACTGGACAACCCGGACAGGAAGGCGGAAATAGACGACCGGGTGAAAAAGGAAAGAGGCGGCCTTATGGGCGCCGCCATGGTGAGCGATGCATTTTTCCCCTTCCGGGATGGTGTGGACGTGGGGATACGGGAAGGTATTTCATCCGTTATTCAACCCGGCGGTTCCACCAATGATTATCAGTCCATCGAAGCATGCAATGAAGCCGGCGTAACCATGGTGTATACGGGACAACGGAGTTTTAAACATTAACCGGAGGCGTTGTGTTCTTAAATTACGTCTCTGATGACTTCCCAAAAAGCCGCCCCGGCGGTTTCTTGGTGATATAGTGTTTAATCATCACTAAACTAAAAAGGAGGATTAACGGTATGGTTCCTGTTATGGCAAAGTTACGTGTAAAAGAAGGAAAAATGGATGAAGCCACACAAATGATCAAAAAGCTCGTGGCCGAGGTGGCCAAAGAAGAGGGCACTTTAATCTATAAATTCTGCAAAGACGCGAAAAATCCAAATACGCTGGTGGTAATGGAGGCCTATACAGACGGGGAGGCGCTTAAATTTCATTCTTCCACCCCGCACTTCCAAGAATTTTTCGCCTCCTTTTCAACGATTATGGACGGTGCGCCGGAAATTCTGGTATTGGAGGAAATCGCATCCATATAGCCCGGGATGGTTTCAAATGCAGGCTCGACCCCATATGTTCGTCCCTGCATTTGAACTCATTTATTTTCGTGACCTCTCAAGCGCGGCCTTGATAAAATCCCGAAACAGCGGGTGCGGCGACATGGGACGGGACTTGAATTCCGGATGAAACTGGCATCCAAGGTACCATGGATGATCCTTAATCTCGATTATTTCAACCAGATCTCCTTTGGGAGAGGCCCCGCTGATGACAAACCCCTTTTCTTCAAGAACCTGTTTGAAATCATTGTTAAATTCATACCGATGGCGGTGGCGTTCTGAAATATCGGTCCGGCGATATGCCTGACCTGCAAACGATTGTTCTTTTACGCGGCAGGGGTAGGCACCCAGGCGCATGGTCGCCCCTTTATCGGAATGGACATCCCGCTTTTCAATGGTCTGGGTTTTTTCATTATACCATTCCAACATCAGGTAGATAACCGGGTAAGGCGTGGATTCATCGAATTCCGTGCTGTTCGCACCGGTCATCCCGGCCACATTTCTGGCAAACTCGATCACTGCCACCTGCATCCCCAGGCAGATGCCGAAATAGGGGATTTTATTTATCCGGGCATGTTCCGCCGCGCATATCTTTCCTTCGATACCCCGGGAACCAAAACCTCCCGGGACAAGGATACCGTCTGCTTCACCCAAAACCTGTCGACAGTTGTCCTTATGGATCGTTTCAGAGTCAATAAATATCAGGGTGACCTTGACATCGTTGGGAACGCCGCCATGGTACAAGGCCTCGTTCAGACTTTTATAGGAATCGGTCAGATCCGTATATTTTCCGACAATGGCAATTTTCACCTCGTGCTTCGGCGACTTGTAGCGACGGACGAATTCTTCCCACTCTTCCAGGCGGGGGGCCCGTGTCCAGATATTGAGCAATTCGACGATCTTATCGTCTAATCCCTCTTTGTTAAACACCAATGGGACCTCGTAGATGCAGTCAACATCCTTTGCCGTAATGACGGCATCCTGACTGACATTACAGAACAGGGAAATCTTCGCCTTTATGTCCCTGGACAGCAGCTTTTCCGTTCTGCATAACAGGATATCAGGCTGGATGCCGATACCGCGAAGCTCTTTCACACTATGCTGGGTGGGCTTGGTTTTGACTTCACCCGCGGTTGCAATATAGGGCACCAGTGTCAAATGAATGTACAGGACATTTTCCTTCCCCACGTCCGCTTTGAACTGGCGGATGGCCTCCAGAAAAGGAAGGCTTTCAATATCGCCGACGGTCCCGCCGATTTCCACAATCACAACATCCACATCTTCGGACACCAGTTTAATGCTGTTTTTTATTTCATCCGTAATATGGGGAATGACCTGGACGGTGCCGCCCAGATATTCCCCTTTTCTTTCTTTCGTAATAACGGAATAGTATATCTTGCCGGTGGTGAAATTATTATTCATTCCCAGTTTGGCATGGGTAAATCGTTCATAATGGCCCAAATCCAAATCCGTTTCTGCGCCGTCATCGGTTACAAAAACCTCTCCATGCTGAAAAGGATTCATAGTACCGGGATCGACATTAATATAAGGATCAAGTTTTTGAATGGTGACCCGAAGCCCCCTGCTTTCAAGAAGCGCGCCGATGGATGCGGATGCAAGACCTTTGCCGAGAGATGAAAGAACGCCGCCCGTCACAAAGATATATTTCGTATTTCCCATTAAATTTCCCTTTTCCTGCTGTTATGGTTTTGCTGTTATTGGCGCCGACCTTATGTTATCTGTATATCCGTTTAAAATTGTCTATGATTTTTTTAAGATCGCTCAATCCGTCCGACCTGTCGTCCGGCAGCCCCATACCCTCGGTGCTTGCCGGATAAACCGATCGAATGTAATCCACATCAAACTGTTCATCGGGGAAGTGCATATCTGATTTGATTTCATTGACAAATATGTCGCGAACCTTGAAGGTATTGACCTTGAATTCGATATGCATGGGATACCATGTACCGTTTTTCGATTGCCAATCCGAAAACAGAATTTCCATGAATTCCGAATTTTCCGTAAAATGCGGGGACGGCTGAAACCAGCGAACCGGTCTGAAAGAACTCCGATCAAACCATATCTGCGGCCTGGTTTCATCCGGGTATTTGGCCCCGATCACATACACAATCGAGTCTTTAAAACGTCCCAGGCTGGAGATGGAAACATCCACCCCAAAATCCGAAAGTGTCTGCTGCAGGGTTTCTCGTGAACGGCCGAATAGAAGATCGGTATACCGGTCAAAAATCGTATCGCCGGAATTAAAGATCCTGCCGTCTACAACGGTAACGGATCGGCCTTTCGATCGCACATATATCCATTCCCTGTCCTTGGCCAATATTTCCGACCGATAATTATCCGGGTGTTTATAATTTAGATTTTGATAAAATTCAACCGATTCATCGGCATTTTCGGTATCCGGAAGGATAAGCTTTTGAGAAATATAAAAATCCCCGGTTCTTCCGAGTTGCTGAACATACAAATCCAGTATATGGGCTCCCTGAAGAACATACCCATGGGCCGCAAGGACCAACACCGTAAAAACAGCCGGCACAATAAAAAGAATATGAATTCGGCGTCTATGCATTTAACCTGATTTAACGCGTTTTACCATTATTTTACAACAAACAGCTCATCGGAAAATCTCGCACCGCAGCCCAGTTCTTCCTCGATTCGAATCAATTGGTTATACTTGGCAATGCGGTCACTCCTGGATAGAGATCCCGTTTTTATCTGCCCGCCGTTTATCGCCACCACAAGATCCGAAATAAATGTATCCTCGGTTTCTCCAGATCTGTGTGAAATGACCGTTGTATATCCTGCCTGTTTGGCCATTTCAATGGCCTCCAAGGTTTCCGTCACCGTACCGATCTGATTGAGTTTGATTAATATGGAATTGGCAATACCGTCTTCAATTCCTTTTGAAAAAATCTTGGGGTTGGTTACGAATATATCATCACCGACGATTTGAATCGTCCCCTCCAGCCGATCGGTCATCACTTCCCAATTATCCCAATCCTTTTCAGCCAGCCCGTCCTCAATGGAAATAATCGGATATTTTTCAATCAGTGCTTCATAGTAATCTATCATTTCTTCCGCGGTATAGGTTTTGTTTTCCGACTTTAATACATATTTTTTGTTGCTGTAGAATTCGCTGGCAGCGGCATCCATGGCAATCCCTATATCCACACCCGGCTTATATCCCGCCTGTTCAATGGCATTGATGATGTATTTAACGGCATCCTCATTGGACTTCAGATCCGGTGCAAATCCGCCTTCATCCCCTACCGCGGTGTTCAGTCCGCCTTTTTTCAAAATCTGCTTCAAGCTGTGGAAGGTTTCAGCTCCCATCTGCACGGCCTGGACGATACTTTTCGCACCGATGGGAACAATCATAAACTCCTGAATATCAAGGTTGTTTGCGGCATGGGCACCTCCATTGATGATATTCATCATGGGAACGGGCAGAAACCGGGCATTGACGCCACCCAGGTATCGATATAACGGCAATCCGTATGCAGCAGCTGCTGCACGGGCAACCGCCATGGACACACCTAAAATGGCATTGGCGCCGAGTTTCGACTTGTTGTCCGTTCCGTCCAAATGGATCATGGCCTGGTCAATGGCGGTCTGATCAGACGCATCCATGCCACAAATGGCAGGGGCAATTTCATTTACGACATTTTTCACGGCGGTCGCCACGCCCTTTCCGCCATACCGTTTCAGCCGTTTATCCCGCAGTTCAAGTGCCTCCCTGGACCCTGTTGAAGCGCCGGACGGTACAGCCGCCCGTCCTGTTGCACCGCAAGCCAATACCACATCTGCTTCCACAGTGGGATTCCCCCGCGAATCGAGGATCTCCCTTGCACGGATATCAATTATTTCAGTCATGGCATCCTCCTTAAAAAAATAATCGGAAAATCAACAACCCCAATTTATAAAATCGTACTCATAAACTTGACAAAAATAACAAATAGTGATTACTCATACCGGAAACATCGAGAAAAATCCGACTTGGTGTTCGATAGTTCAAATTATCCACATTTTCAGAAGATTACGCCGGTTAATGCGATAAAATCAAGATCGTGTTTGATATTGTCCCTTAATGTGCAACGAATTGTTTAATTTTTCAATCTAAAAAAGACTTGTGGAAAAAAAAGATCTGTATAAAAGCGCTCATCTCATTGTGGCGGCCATTCGTATCCTTGAACATCAAAACGGTATGCCCCCGGCCATAGACACGTTGGGTGCGGTATTAAATTTCTCTTTGGAAGAATGTTCATATCTTTGCCGTAAACTTCACGAAATGAAAATCATCGAAATTGTCGAGGGGGCTTTCGGAACAAAACTTTTTATCAAAAACCATCTGGAACTGGAAAACATTCCCCGATCCACCGATGATTCCAGCCTTAAAGAAGATATCAACAAATTCATGAGCTCGAAAAAAAACTACGAAAAAGAAATCGAGTCTATTAAGGCCAAGCAGGAAAAAAAGCAAAAAGATCTTTTTGCACAGATCGATAAAAAACTTAAAAAATCCTTAAGCCCCAAATCAACCTAGACCACATGGATTTCACAGGCTTAAGTTGAAAGGAGACACGCTTATGCGCCTTGAATCTTGGGTTCTGGACGGAGTTCTGCTTTTCTTTTTTCTTTTGATCTTACGGGAAGGACGAATCGTCATGGGAAGGGAAAAAACCAGTATCTTTCTCTGGGGTTCCCTTCTCTGGACAGGCATCATTGAAAACCTGATGGTGATGCTGGGAAGCTACGACTATTTTGCCTATGCCAACTATTATACCTTCGGCGGAAAGCTCATCAACGGTTACGCCGGGTGGTCTTCATGGGTACTGTTTGTTCCCCTTTGCATCTGTCTCGGCTGGTTTCTGTTGAGCTTTCCCGCATTGGTCATCTCCACTCGGCTTCTTGGCGAAAAAACCAGTATCTGGACCAAATCGGCTTTTGCCGCCATTTTTCTGGTCAGCTTTGATATGCTGATGGACCCCATTTCCGTGGTCAACGAATGGTGGCGGTGGACGGCGCCGGGGTACTATTTAAGGGGGGTAACCGTGGGAAATTATCTGGGCTGGTTTTTCCTGCTGTTCTTTTTCGGCGCTGTTTTCGAGCGTACCGTGATGCAACAGAAAGGTTTTCGGGGACTTTCAACCATCGAACGATTGATATTTCAAACAAACACCCTGGATCTGTCGACCACCCCCCTCCGGACCATCAGGAAGATATTTTACTTCCGACTGATGGTTTTTCTCCCGGTTTTCTATGTCGTGCTCATGCTGGCAGCCGGTTTTGTGGTCGCTGAATTTACAAACAATTTCGGACCTTTTGACAGCGTCTTTCCGAGAATCAATGCACCCAATTAGAAAACAACGGTTTCACCCATATAAGGAGATCGAATATGCCAACTCATTTTAACCATGAAAATTCAGCCGGCATCAGGGCCAAGCGCCGCATGTCATTTTACCTGCTTGCCCTTTTGCTCATTTTTTTTATTGAAGCCGGTATCACATTTCCCTTTGTGGACCATGCGTCCCGGTTTCAGAACATCCTGTACGGCC
>CAYLRU010000037.1:0-26987 GCA_964386565.1 uncultured Desulfobacteraceae bacterium
TTATTTTAGTGTCTCTTGCTCTTGGAACCTGGGTTCATCCGTACTGGTATTTTTTTACGGCCTTTGTGGGGATAAACCTGCTTCAAAGCGGATTTTCCAAAACCTGTCCCATGATGGTCATCCTCAGGAAACTCGGGGTTCCGGAAAAGAGGTGAAGGTTTAACCCTCGTTAAACGATTTTTTGTCTTTCCGGTGCAAAGCGGTAAAAGTGTGGTTTGAAATGTTACCGGGTTGTTTCAGGTACCATGGAGAAAGCGCTTTAACAGCCTTACGCGGAATCCGCTTCATCCTCTTTTTGCCGGCAACGCAGGCAAAAGCCGGCTGCAAACGCGATAAAAAACAAAACGATCCATGTGGTTGCAGCCCAGTTTCCCAATGTGTACCCGTTCACATAACAAATGACGGCACACAATACGAACACCCCTGCCGCCACCAGAGCGCAATTGCATTTTTTTAAAAAACTCATTCCGTTTCTCCCCGCTTATGGGTTTGTCTGACGCGGGCCAAAGAAAAATTTGATCCGCGATCCGAGTTCTGCTATGCATAGCCATATTATAACGGAAAAACAGACAATTTCAATATTTTCATTTTTCATGCCTGAATAACCGGTTAACGCTTCACTCATTTCTCATAACGCATTACCAGTTTAATGGAGAGTTCAATGGAAAAAGCATTGGTGGAAGCCATCATAACGGATTTTATCAAAACATCGCCTGAAAATTCCCTGAAAATGAATACAGGTGAACCGGCCTGGGAAGAAGTGATCTTCGGTTACAGCGCCGGGGACGATCCTCTCTATGACCGTTTCAAGGAATATGTGGGAGAAACCCATTTTACACCGGCGGAGATTTTTAATTTGACCTATCCGGATGATCCGGCAAGACCTGAAGACCTGAGTGTGATCAGCTGGGCGCTGATTCAGCGGGAGGCCGTCAAGGAGGACAACCGGAAAGAGGATTTTTATCCGTCCGAGAGGTGGGTCATGGCCCGGTTTCCCGGCGAGCGGTTTAACGAACTGCTCAGGCAGCACGTGGTGGGTGAGTTGGCCAGGCAAGGTATAAACGCCGTGGCACCGATTCTTTCACCCCACTGGAAGTTTGAGCAGTCCGAGAAGTACTTCCTGTCCTCCCGGTGGTCCGAACGTCATGCGGCATATGCATCCGGACTGGGGACATTTGGTCTGTGCGACGGGCTGATCACGGCAAAGGGGAAGGCCCATCGCGTTGGATCGGTGGTGGCCGGGATCAGGCTGGAACCCACACCCCGGCCCTATACCGACCACAATGCCTATTGCCTGTATTTCGCTACCGGGGAATGCATGGTCTGCGCCGGGCGATGCCCGGTGGACGCCATATCAGAAGACGGGCATGACAAAAAGAAATGTATGGACCATGCCGCCGGGACCTGCGGCAAGTACGTAAAAGAGAAGTGGGGTTTCGATGGATACGGGTGCGGCCTTTGCCAGACCAAGGTGCCCTGTGAAAGCGGCATTCCCAAAACAGCGTTGAAATGAAAAAGGGAGAAGAACATGACTTACGAATTCAATCTGCCGGTGAAACTGGTTATCGGAGAAGGATGCTCCGGTCAATTACCGGATAAATTGTCCGAATACGGGATCAAGCGGGTGATGTGTATTTATGACAAGGGCGTGGAAAATGCCGGACTTGTGGCGCCGTTGCTGGAAACGTTAAAGTCAGCCGGTCTGGAAGTAATTCCCTTTGATGAAGTGTTACCGGATCCGCCCATGGAGACTGTCCTGAAGGGTACGGAAGCGGCAAAAGATGGGAACCCGGGTGCATTTATCGCCATTGGCGGGGGGAGCTCCATTGATACGGCAAAAGCAGTGAATGCAAATTTCACCAACCCCGGAAAACTCAAAGATCATGCCCTGAACTTGAACGGGCTGCAGATACTTCCCTATGACAACCCGCTAAAGCCATTTTTTGCCCTGCCGACAACCGCGGGAACCGGAAGCGAGGTGTCGCCCACGGCGGTGGTGACGGATAAGGACCTGAAGCTCAAACTTTCCATCGCCTCTTTCGACCAACTGCCCACCGTCGCCTTAATCGATCCAAGTCTCATGGCTAAAATGCCGCCCGAAATCACCGCATCCACCGGAATGGACGCCTTTTCCCATGCTGTTGAAGGCCTGATGGGCGGACTCGCCCTGATCATACCGTCGCCCATGCGGGAATCGTTCGCCTTAAAAGCTGTGGAACTGGTGATCAACAGTCTGTTGCCGGCCATTGAAGACGGAAACAATATGAAGGCCAGAACGGACATGGCCTATGCCGCGTTCATGTCCATTTTGGGAGCCCTCGGTGGTTTGAGCTTTGGGCATGCCGTGGGCCATGCCATCGGCGAGGTCTGTGATATTCATAAGCACGGCTTTTTATGCGCTTCCATACTTCCCTATAACGTTCCGTATCTCGCGGAATTTATCCCGGATCAACTGGAAAAGCTTGCCGGACTGCTGAAAGTCGATGCCAAAGGAACATCCCCGGATAAAACCGCAAAAGCGGTAAGTGCGGCTTTAAAAAAAATCTACGCAGCCTGCGGCGGGCCTTCGCTCAAAGAAATGGGCATGGATTTGTCGAAAGTCAGGGAAATCGCGCACCACGCCACCCTGGGACAATACTACCAGTTGGCGCCCAAGAAACCGTCCGAGGAGGAAATCACCGGATGGCTTGAGGAGGCATACGAAGGATATCCGGCATATTAAGCAGGCGTTTAACCAAAAAAGTAATGAGCTTATCCCCAGGTTGATCGATTTCCGAGTTTGCCGCAAATACAATTTGTTCAGGGTTTATCGAATGTTTTTAATAAACCGGGGTTTAAACATGTGAATCAATGACGGCAACAGGAGGACTCCCACGAACATGTTGATGATCATGAGAATGGCCAGGAGAAATCCCATTTCCGCCTGGAATCGAAGCGGTGAAAACCACCAGAAAAATACGCTGGCGCTCATCATCACGGCTTGATAAAAAACCGCTCTGCCGGTGGACGAGACGCCGTGGATGATGCCTTTTTCCCAGCTTGCCCCGGCGACAATCATTTCCCTGATCCGGCTGACGATATACAACCCGTAATCCACTCCCAGGCCGACGCCCAGGGAGACCACTGGAACGGTGTTGATGTTCAGGCCGATGCTTTTCATCGCCATGTACCAGAAGGCCACAAAATTGGCCAGAATCAGGGAGAGGACAAAAATAAACCCGGCAAACAGAGAACGATAAATAACGGCGCAGCATAAAAAGATAAACACCAGAATGCCGCTTACCAGCCAATGATTGGCCTTTTCAATCAGTTCGTTGGCCGCTGCCAGAATACCGCCCAGGCCCCCTGCAGGTCTGAAGGTCACCGCCGGGATGATTTTGGTGGGATCTTCCATTGAAACGGTCATGATTTTGCTTTCCGGACCGGCAATCCACTCTTTTATGTCTGAGATGACGTTTCTCAATGTCTCGCCCCTGTGATCCTTCAGGAACAGCCTGACGTTGGCATTGGCAAAACCCGGGCTCAGGTACTGGTCAATATCTTCAGGGGCGGCATCCATATAGAAAATGGTCAGCAGTTGAAATATCTCGATAATATCATTGGGAATGATATCATATTTCGGGTTGTTTTCGTGAACCAGACGATTAAAGGATTTGATGACATCCGCCGGGGAGAATCCGGAAACCACCCCTCCCTTGGCGATCAGGTAATCTTTTAAGCTGTCCATGGCCTTCATGGTTTCCGGTAAAAAAATGTGGGCCCGGGCATGGGGATTGCCCTCGACCAGCACATACATCTGTTCCATGCCCAGGAACCGGTTGTTAATGCCGTCGACGCTTTTATTGTAATCGGAATCCGGCCATAGAACCGGTGAGCCGGGATTGACGTCTCCGATGGGGACATTTTTAAATCCCTGGAATCCGAGAAAGAGGATAACAATGCTGCCGGTCATCAGTATCCATTTGCCCGGGGTTGTGATGCTGAATTTGGCCATGCCCGCCATCAGGTTGGTTAAAAATGCCCAATGGGGATTTTCCTTGAAAGATTCTTTTTTTAACGGCAGAAGGGAAACGAATACCGGGTTGAACAGGGTGACGGTAAAAATGACGCTCAATCCCCAGAAAAAACCCAGGACGGCGAGATGCTGAAGGATGGGGATGGGAATCAGGGCCACGATTAAAACACCGCAGGCATCGGTTACGACGCCGATGGTACAGGGATAAAACAGATGAACCCCGGTGGTATGGCTGGCCTGCCTGACGTTTCCGGTTTTTCGGAATTCATGACCGAATCGGTTGAGCCACTGGACGCCGTGACTCATGGCTCTTGCCGTCAACAGAAAAGGGACGACGATGATCAGGGGATCAAACTGATACCCCAAAAAACCTGACATGCCCAGGCCCCATATGGCGCTTAAAACGGCGCTGACCAGGGTAATCCACCAGGCCGGTTGCCGCCCCATGAAGAAGAACAGCAAGGCTGTGAGGATGACGCAACTGATCAGGAAGATAACGATGGTTTTATTGACAAAGTGATATATCCAGCCGTACAAGATCGGTTCGCCGGCCAGATAGATTTTGTGGTTGGCATCTTCCTCCGTTTTCCGGATCTTCATAAACGCATCAAAAAGTTCGGTGTAGTTCATTCGGTCTTCGATAAAGGCGGCCTGGAGCCTGAGGGCTTTTAAGTCCGTTGAAACCCAGATGCCGTATGCTTCGTTGGTAAATACAGTGGCTTTGAAATCGAACATTTCAACGTTGTTTTCCGGCACTTTCGGCATCAGTCGCGCTCTTTTGTAACCGCCGGCAATTTCCACCGTTTCCAATACCCGCGGACTGGCGATACTGAAAACCTGGTAGGGATTCACATTCGGAATACGTTCCACTCCTTCCTGGATACGAATCATTTTATTTAACGTTTCCGGTGTAAACACCTCGCCCTCATTGACTTCCAGTACCAATACGGCGATGTTTGCTCCTCCGAAATACTCCATAAACTCCTTGTGAATCTCAACGTAGGGATGGTTGGAAGGAAACAGCTCTATGAACTCGGTATAAAAATCCATTTTGGTGATGCCGTAAGCAAATACTCCCGTAATTCCCAAAAGAATAACCAGGGTTAAAATACGAAACCGCATGATCAGACCGATAATCCTTTTATCCATTTCTGCTGGTGCCTTTCTTGGATAACGTTTGAGAAATATGCCGATCGATTCGTTCAGGAAGAAGTCGGCTCATCCAGAGTCGGTTGTTCCCGGCGTTCAGGTTGATCAGGTTTTTCATCAACGGGCCGTTCAATTTTCCTGACGATACGCTGGGGCAGAAGGGGGATGGCATCGGAAGCGGTTTCAGGCGCGGTGAAAAAATCCGATGCAAGTTTGCGTTTGGCCAGATCGGTCTCCCGGTCCTTAACCTGTCGAAGATTTCGCTGATTTCTATGGGGGGAACCAAAATCTACCGTTTCCGGTGGATACAAATAAGAATGTATGCAAATAAAAAATAATTATTTTTTCAACAAATGAATCACGCAAACACCGCCGGCTCCCACCATATGGGCCATGGCCAAATTGACGGGTTTGCGGATCTGTCGTGTTTTACATTCCCCTCGCATCTGCCATAAAATTTCCGCCATCTGGCCGACGCCGGTGGGGCCCAGGGGATGCCCCATACTGAGAAGGCCGCCGCTGCTGTTGATAACATGGTTTCCCGTTAATGCGGTAACGCCGTCTTCAACCAGTCGCCCGCCCTCACCCCTGGGACAAAGTCCCAACGCCTCGGCATATATGATTTCCTCAATGGTGAATGCGTCGTGCAATTCAATGAGATCCAGGTCTTTCGGATCCACACCTGCCTGGTCATATGCCATTTGCGCACACAACCGGGTCAGTGAAAACATCGGATCGTCGTCCGGAATCGTGCTTTTAAGGATCGACGCGGCTACTGTCGGGCAGATTTTGTCCGTGTATTTTTTTGCCAGATCCTTCGTGCAAAGGATCACAGCCGCCGCACCGTCGCCCCATGGGCAGCAGTGCAGTTTGGTCAACGGATCGGCGATCATCCTCGCGTTATGAACGTCTTCCAATGTAACGGCGTTTTGAAACTGGGCATAGGGATTCAGGCTGGCGTTATAATGATTCTTTACCGCGATCCGGGCCAGTTGATCAATGGTGGTGCCGTATTTTTTCATGTGCTGCTGTGCCACGGCGGCAAATATCTGGACCGGGCTGGTAAAGTTTGCATCTCCGGTCTTACCTGGTTTTTTTTCTTTTTTGGCGGTGGATGTGGACTTGTCGGGAACTTTGATTTTATCGACACCGAAAGCCAGTGCGATATCATGGGCTCCCGAGGAAACGGCCAGATAGGCTTCCCGAAATGCCGAAGATCCGCTGGCCGATGCATTCTCGATGTTCATGATTCCCAAACCGGTAAATCCCAGTTTCTGGCAAACCTGATGGCCGGTGGACCAGCCCGGTTGCGTCGTGCCGCAGAATGCCGTTTCAATATCCTCCCAAGTCATGTTTGCATCTGTCAGTGCGCCCTGGATTGCTTCGGCGCCCAAATCTGCAATGGATTTATCCGGAAATATCCCGTAGCGGTGCAACCCCGCCCCCACGATGGCAACTTCTCTCATCTGTTTTCAACCTTCCGAATTTTTTTGTTTGATCAAATGACAGCTTCCCCGTATATTCAAATACGATTTGCTATAAGAGCACGATCTTGTTTATTTGTCCATACTTTGTTTGGAAGTGCTTTCAAAATTTTGTCTAAAGACCGACAGCGGCGTTTCGGCTCGGCTCAAAACGCTTATCGCGCTGTAGCGTGGCGCCGCTTTTTCGTCGGGCCGTGCCCTGGTCTTGAAACTGATTCGAGGTTTTGAAACCGCTTCTGTTCAAATCCCCGCTTCATGTCGATGCGATGGCGGGACCGGGTTTTTATTTTAAATCAACCTGCGAATTAAAAATGATAACCCGGTTGATGGAATCTAAAACAAGACCATAAACTAGATGTAATGAAAAAGGAGAGATGTTCATGACCAGGTATATCGGAGCTCTGGATTTGGGGACTACCAGTAACCGGTTTATTATTTTCAATAAGGACGGGCAAATCGTCGCTTCTGACCAGAAGGAACACCGACAGATATTCCCCCGTCCCGGCTGGGTGGAACATGATCCCATGGAAATCTGGGAGAATACCCAAACCGTTATCCGGGGGGCGCTGGACAAATCCGGCATTTCCGGATCGGAGATCGCCGCCGTAGGTATCACCAACCAACGGGAGACGGTTGTCCTGTGGAACCGGCATACGGGTAACCCCTATTACAATGCCGTGGTATGGCAGTGTACCCGTACAGATACGATTTGCAGGGATCTGGCCCAAAGGTATGGACAGGACGGATTTCGGGATAAAACCGGACTTCCAATCGCCACTTATTTTTCCGGTCCTAAAATCCGATGGATGTTGGACCAGGTTCCGGAAATCCGCCAGGGGTCAAAAACAGGGGATGTCCTGGCCGGTACCATTGAAACGTGGATCATCTGGCAGCTTACCGGCGGTCCCCGAGGCGGCGCCCATGTTACGGATGTGACAAACGCAAGCCGGACCATGCTCATGAATTTAGAAACCCTGGCCTGGGATGAAGAAATCCTTGATATATTGGATATTCCTGAAATAATTCTGCCTGAAATCGTACCGTCAATCGATAATCAGGCCTGGGGATTCACGGAAGACAGCGGCGTGTTCAAAACAAGAATTCCGGTTTGCGGAGCCCTGGGGGATCAACAGGCCGCATTGGTGGGCCAAACCTGTTTCTCACCCGGAGATGCGAAAAATACCTATGGAACGGGATGCTTTTTATTGATGAATACCGGCAGCCGACCGGTCCGGTCCGGTCACGGCCTTATCACCACCGTGGGGTATCAGGTTCGGGGTGAAAAACCGGTGTATTGTCTTGAGGGTTCCATTGCCGTTGCCGGGGCATTAATCCAGTGGTTGCGGGACAACCTTGGTTTGATATCCAGCGCAAAAGAGGTTGAAGAACTGGCAAGAACCGTTGAAGACAGCGGCGATATTTACATTGTTCCGGCATTTTCAGGCCTGTTTGCACCCTATTGGCGTTCGGATGCAAGGGGGGTGATGGTGGGACTCACACGCTTTGTGAACAAAGGCCACATTGCAAGGGCGGCCCTTGAAGCATGCGCGTACCAGACCAGGGATATCGTTGAGGCAATGAACCGGGATTCCGGGGTCCGTTTGAATCGCCTCAAGGTGGATGGGGGTATGGTTGAAAACGACCTGTTGATGCAGTTCCAGTCGGACATTTTAAATGTCCCCGTTATTCGTCCCAGGGTAACCGAAACCACGGCACTGGGTGCAGCCTATGCCGCGGGCCTGGCAGCCGGTTTCTGGGCGGATTTTGATGCGTTGATCCGGAACTGGTCTGTTGACAGGACCTGGGAGCCCGCAATGGGAGACGATGAGAGAACAAAAGGAACTGCCGGTTGGAAAAAAGCGGTGGAACGCACATACGGCTGGGTCGGCCAGGATGCTTCTTGAAAGTTGAAATTTTTGGGTTCGTGTGATTTAAGAAATTTAATATTATGAAACAGACACGACAGGGGAGATTTAATATAATGAGCGGTTCGGAGCACTTCAGAAAGATTGATCAACTTTTCAACCCGCGCGCCATCGCGGTTATCGGGGAATCCAGCAAGGGGATAGGCGGCCCCGGGTTTTTACTGGCCCATATGAAACAGGGATTTAAGGGAAAGCTTTATGCCATCAACCCCAAGGGGCAGGTCAGGGATTATGAGACATACCCGTCATTACTGGATGTCCCCGGACCCGTGGATCATGTGATTATCGCGGTGCCGGCAAAAATCGTTCCGGATATTATCAAAGACTGCGTGGCAAAGGGCGTAAAAAGTGCGGCCATGTTTACTTCCGGTTTCAGGGAGTGGGAAGGGGAGGCCGGAGCCGCCAGGGAAGCTGAAATTGTCGAAATCGCAAAAAAGGGGGGGCTTCGCCTCATCGGACCCAACTGCATGGGATTTTACTGCCCCAATAACGGCTTGAGCTACAGGGCGGACATGCCCCGGGTTAAAAACGGAAAAATCAGCATCGCCAGCCAGAGCGGCGGCGTGGCCATGACGCCGGTTTTCATGGCGGCGGACAAGGGCATCGGGTTTGCCAAGTCGATTTCCTACGGCAACGAGTGCGATTTCGGCGCAGTCGACAGCCTGCTGTACCTGGCAGAAGATCCGGATACCCATGTCATCTGTACATACCTGGAAGGTACAAAGGACGGCAATGCATTGAGAAATGCCTTAAGGGTCGCGGCAAAGGCAAAACCCGTTCTCGTTTTAAAAGGCGGCAAAACAGATTCCGGAACCCGTGCGGTCCTGTCCCACACCGGCGCCATGGCAGGATCCAATATTTCATGGGAAGCCATATGCCGGCAGACAGGAGCGTTGATGGTCAATACTTTAGAGGAAATGCTGGATACCGCCAAATTGCTGCTGTTTTCTTCCGTGCCAAGGGGCCGGAAAATCGCATTGATTTCCGTTTCCGGCGGACTCGGGGTCATGTATACGGATTTATTTTCAATGAGCGGTTTCGAAGTGCCCAGATTCAGCGACGAGATCCGCCGTGATCTTCGTCAATGGATCGATGTGCCCGGAACATCCATCAGGAATCCCCTGGACATGGCGTCGGCGTTTTTTGTTCTGGACAATCACAAACCCATGTTCAGGCGGCTGGACCAGGAAGAGAACATCGATATTATCACCGTGGTGATGGCCATTGAATACATGGGGGTTGCCGGCAGCAAGGCTGCCGGCGTTTCGAGTTATATTCTAAACGTGTTGACCAAGGCCTTTGAGGATGTAAAAAAACCCATCATTATTGTATTCCCCGAAACCATCCGGGCAAAGGTCCGGCTGGATCTGGAAAGAAAGATCACCGAGGCGGGGTACCCTGTTTTTCCCAGCGTCGAGCGATGCAGCCGGGCGTTAAATAATGTGATGGAGTTAAACCGGCGGCGGTCGGCCTGAAAAGCCCCCCTTGTTTACGAACGAGAGCGGGTTTCATTTCTCGCAATACGTCTTACCGCCTTCTTCTTTCGGATCAAGTCCTGAATGACGAAAAGCGCGTATTTTCGACTTCTCCGGAAGCCATCAATTTAGGTGGAGCCATGAACCGTTTTGCTGATTTCAATCCGGTTTGCCAGGCATTGTTGGCCACGTTGTTCACTTGGTTCCTCACGGCTTTGGGTGCCGGACTGGTGTTCTTTTTCAGGCGGATCAACCGAAAGGTCCTGGATGGAATGCTGGGATTCGCGGCAGGTGTGATGCTCGCTGCAAGCTTCTGGTCCCTCCTGGCCCCGGCCATCGCCATGGCGGCGGAGACCGGGGTTTCCCCGTGGATTCCCGCTGCCGTCGGCTTTTTACTGGGGGCGATTTTTCTCATGGTTGTGGATAAAGTACTGCCTCATCTTCATCTGGAGTTTCCCATGTCGGAAGCCGAAGGAATTAAAACCGACTGGCAGAAAAGCATTCTTCTGGTTTTTGCCATAACCTTGCACAACATTCCCGAAGGACTGGCCATCGGCGTGGCTTTCGGGGCACTGGCCGCCGATGTGCAGTCTGCTTCCCTTTCAGGGGCCGTGGCATTGGCCGTTGGAATCGGTATTCAAAACTTTCCGGAAGGGGCCGCGGTTTCCGTTCCATTGCGCCGGGAAGGGATGTCCCGCCTGAAAAGCTTTTGGTACGGCCAGTTGTCCGGTTTTGTCGAACCCGTATCAGGCCTCATCGGGGCAGCCGCGGTGATCATGATACGTCCGTTGCTCCCGTATGCCCTGTCCTTTGCAGCGGGCGCCATGATTTTTGTGGTAGTGGAAGAACTCATACCGGAGTCCCAGTTGGAAAAAAATACCGATATCGCCACTATGGGAACCATCATCGGATTTATGGTCATGATGATACTGGATGTCGCACTGGGATAGCATCCTGACAGCTATTGCTTTTTTTGGTGGGTAGTCGGCGCATTCACGGTTTTTCTCCCCCGTTTCTACTCAAACGCCCTTATCCCGATGGCCTCCCTGCCGATGACCAGCTTCTGGATCTGGGTAGTGCCGTCGGGGATGGTCAGGGCCCTGGCATCCCGCAGGTACCGTTCAATGGGATGCCGTTCATCGATTCCAATCCCTCCGTGTATTTTAACCGCATTTAATGCCACTCGGACGGCCGCTTCGCAGGCATATCCCTTGGCAATGGAAGATTCCATGCGGGCTCTTTTCCTCTGGTCGATGAGTTGCCAGGCGCGGTAGGTGAGAAAACGCGCGGCATCCGTTTCGGTGATCATATCGGCGATCATCTCCTGTACCATCTGAAAACCGCCGATGGGCCTGTTGAACTGCTCCCTCTTTTTTATGTATGCCAGGGAAGCGTCCACCGCTGCCTGACAAATGCCCACGGCCAGCACCGACATGGTGGACCGGGCCGACTCGAATGCCGCCATCATGTTCTGATAGCCGGATCGCTGTGCTCCGCCGTCTTGACCGGGGCCCATTGTGCTGACGACGTTTTCAGCGGGGACCCGGCAGTCCTTGAAAAACAGTTCGGCCGTGGGAAAAGCGCGCCAGCCGATTTTGTGCAGCTCACGGTGCTCAAAGGGTGAGACGTCCCGTTCCACCAGGACCATGGAGATGTCCAACCGGCCCTTACCGCTGTCGGTGATTGCCAGCACGTTTACAACATCGGCAATACCGCCGTTTGAAATCCAGGTTTTACTGCCGTTTAAAATCCATTCGTCTCCATCTTTCACCGCATACGTTTTCAAGGCGGCCGCATTGGAACCGGCGTCGGGTTCCGTAATGGCCGCGCATCCGATGAGTTCCCCTTTCAGTATTTTCGGGAGAAATTTATCCATAAAATAGGTGGACGTTGCGGCGAAATTGCTCACCGAAGAGGCGATCCAGACGCTGGCCGCAAGTCCCGACCAGACACGGGAGAGTTCTTCGAGGAGAAGGGCCATGGTGGTCGAATCAAGGCCCTTGCCGCCGTATTCTTCCGGCAGCATGCCGTTGTAGTATCCAAAGGGCATGAGCTTTTTGATGAATCCCACCAGTTCTTCTTTTGTTAAAGCACCTTTCAGATCCCTTTTGTTGGCAATTGGAGCGATTTCCGCCTCTAAATATTCACGAACCGCGTGCTTTAATTTTTTTTGTTTGTCGGTCAGTTCAAAATCCATGATCCTACTCCTTAAGTGAGGGCGCAAATCCCCGTGACGGCTTCGGCGATTTGCAAATAATGCATATCCGGGTTGCCGTCTACCAGACTCAGGCAGCAGGCATCCCGGTAAAATCGTTCCATGGGGAATTCATCCGAATATCCGTATGCGCCGTGAATTTGAATGGCTTTTGATGTGACATCGATGGCTGTATTTGTGGCAAATGCTTTTGCCATGGCGATTTCCCTTGAGGCGGGGGCACCTTCATCCAGCCTTTTCAACGCACGGAAGCAAAGCAGGGCCGCGGCATCCAGACCTGTTGCCATTTCGGAAATCATCTGCTGGATCATTTGAAATTGCCCCAGAACCTTTCCAAACTGCATCCTTTGTTTTGCGTAAGATACGGATTTATCCAGGGCGGCCTCCATAATCCCGACGGCCATGGCGGCGATGAGACATGATTCGGCATCGCCTAAATAAGATGCATACCGCAACTCCCGGGGGCGAAACCCGATGAGATTGTCTTTTGGAACCCGGCATTGGTCAAATACGAGTCTGGAGGTGGAAAGACCTTTTAACCCCATCTTGGGAATTTCTTCGACGCAAAAAGGAGATGCGTCTTTTTCCACCAGTATATACTGCACCGATGTTCCGTTTCCCGACGGTTGGTCGACATTCACCGCGATCAAAAGGGCATCGGCGACAGCGCCGTTTGAAACCCAGGTCTTTTCACCGTTGATGACGTAGTGATCTTTTTCTACATGAGCAGCCGCGGCAACGGCGGCGGTGTCGGTTCCGGCCCCGGGTTCCGTTACGGCAACGGCACCGATGATTTTTCCGGAAAGAAGTCCGGGCAGCAACCGGCTGCGAAGGGGGCTGTCTTTTGTATTCATCAACATGGATATCGCATTGGATGTGGAAAGGGCAATGGCGCCCAAGGCGGCCCATCCCCTGGCCAGTTCCTGGAAAATGATCCCGGTCTCCACATGGGAAAGTCCGGGGCCCCGATGTGTTACCGATACCAGCGGCCCGATATATCCGAACGGGGCAAGGTCGGTCAGGCATTCACGGACGTCTTTTCCGGATAAGGGGCCTTCGCGGTCCCTGACATCGGCCAGGGGAATGATCCTGTCCCGGATATATTCCCGGACCGAATTTTTAAGCAGCAATTCTTCCTTTGAAAAATTAAAATTCATGTGCGTTTTCCCTGTGAATTTTCATGTTTGAGGCCATGCATCGTTCCAGGGCCGTATTTGCTCATATGCCTTTGCCGCTTGAAGCACCCTGTCGTCCCGATGACGGGGTGCCACGATCTGCAATCCAACGGGAAGGCCGCTGTCCGACAATCCCGCTGGAACGGATGCAGCCGGATGGCCGGAGAGATTAAACGGATACGTAAAGGCCACGGCGCCTAAAATATCAATGGGGTGTCCGTCGATTTCCATGGGGGGCGGGCCTTCGGCGGCGAATGCTTCCGTCGGCATGGTGGGGGTGAGCAGCAGATCATACTGATCAAACAATACCCACAGCACTCTGTTGAATTCGGTCCGGACGATATTTGCCTGGATGATGTCGTCCATTTTCAATGTGCCGAAAGTTTCCAGGCTTTTTACCAGGGATCGTCCCATTTGGTCGCGGTTTTTATCCAGTCCCTCACGGATCTGGGCGTAGATGTCCATATTCATAAATACGGACCAACCGTCCGACGGATCGAAAAAATCATTTTCACGGTATTCAACAACATGCCCCATTTCTTCAAAGCACTTGACCGCGTCTTCCACCTGTTTCATGACATCTTTTTGGACCCGGGCATAACCCAGTGTGGGGCTGAAAGCGATTTTCAGTTTTTCCAGCGGTTGTTTAAGACATTCAATATAAGATATTCCCGGATGGGGGAGAGACCTGGGATCCGACGGATGATAACCGCACGTGCAATCCAGGTAGAGGGCCGCATCTTCAACGGTCCGTGTCAACGGTCCCATCACCGAGACGTTGTCCATATACAGTTGGGGGACCGGTCCCCAGGGAATCCTTCCCGCCGATGTTTTCAGGCCGAAGCATCCGGAATAGGACGCCGGAATACGCACGGACCCGCCGCCGTCCGATCCGGTTGCCATCCAGACCATGCCGCCGGCAATGGCTGCGGCAGACCCGCCACTGGACCCACCTGGTGTCCGTTTCGTATTCCAGGGGTTACGGGTCGTACCGAAAAGCCTGTTTTTGGTAAATCCTGTAAAGCCGAATTCCGGCGTGTTGGTTTTACCGATAACAATGCCGCCTGCGGCCTTCAGGCGGCTGACCTGGGTGGAATCGTGCCGGGCCACGTTGTTTTTAAACGGCACAGACCCGAAACTGGTGACCATTCCGGCAACATCTTCCAGATCTTTCACACCGATGGGAAGACCGGCCAGGGGCCCTGTTGCTTTTCCCGAAGCCACGGCGTCGGTAACGGCTGCGGCCTGTTCAAGAGCCTGTTCCGGGTAAAGATTGGTAAATGCATTGAGTTTGGGATTGACTTCTTCGACCCGCTTTAAGGTGGATTCCATTACCTCCAAAGGAGATATTTTTTTGGATTTTATAAGTTTTAACAACTCTGATGCGGATTTGAAAAAAATTGATTCCATTGGGCTCCTCCTTTCCGGTGTTTCACAAGTGGGAATCCCGAAATATCAGGAGGCCACTGTGGCCAAAGACATTGTATGAAATTTTGACGATAGGAAAATTTATGCCGTTTGTAAAGCAGGAATAGTAAAAATAACAAGAATAACAGGATTTGACAACCGTCGGATTTTCAACTATAGACGTTTTACAAGTCAAAATTCTTATGTGGTGTCCATCCAGGAATGATAGATTGTGGTTCCCCGATAGAAATCAGCGGGGCCTTTGACAGGTCAGGGCCGCAGCAGTTTTGAAACCACAGGCGGGCAGCGAAACGTCGAGGGTTTCAAAGGAGCGGAAACACGGGTCCAGGACAAAAGATGCTATTTATGGATGGAGACTGTCTATGTACAGGTCGTGGAAATCTATCCGGCCTTCTTCGAAAAACCCATACCCAGCATAAAACGAATGAGGAGAAAGCTATGAGACTATCCGAACCGAGAGTGCCCCCCCTGGATATATCCGAAATGGACGAGGAGCAACGCTATATTTTGGAGCGAGCCTCTTTTGATGATCCAATTAACATCAATAAAACCCTGGTTCGGCACAAAAAACTCCTGAAGCGCTGGCTGGTGTTCGCCGCCCATGTGTTGAACAAATCCACCCTCCCGGCCCGGGAGCGGGAACTTGTAATTTTGCGCGTTGGCTGGCTCTGCCGGGCAGAGTATGAATGGGCCCAGCATGTGGTCATCGGAAAAACCGCCGGCCTGACCGGGGAAGAGATCGAAAGAATAAAGGAAGGTCCTGAGGCAAAGGGATGGAGCAGGCTGGACCAGGTTCTGCTACGTGCCACGGACGAACTGCATGACGATGCTTTTATCTCGGACGAGACCTGGAACGAGCTGAAGAAAACCTATGACGACAACCAGATGATGGACCTTATTTTTGCCGTCGGCAATTATCATATCGTATCCATGGCGCTTAACAGCCTGGGGGTACAAATCGATCAGGGGCTTAAGGGATTTTAAAATGAGACTCAGGGATACGGTTCAGATCTAAACGGATTTTGCCGATTTTATTGTTTTTGCAAGTCCATTGACCTCCTGCAGGATGCTCTCCAAATCCACTGTAAGCAGGTGATAATCCCGCACAACCCGTTTTCCCGCGATAATCACATCCTTCACATCAGACCCGGATGCGGCATAGACGATATGGGAGACCGGGTTGTACATGGGGGTGAGGTGGGGTTTACGGGTGTCCAGAATGATGATGTCCGCCTGTTTGCCGATTTCAATGGATCCGATGTGGTCTTTCAGACCCACGGCTTCCGCACCGCCCATGGTTGCCAGTTTTAACACGGTTTTTGCATCCATGACCGTCGGGTCCAGGGAATCGGCCTTGTGGAGTTTGGCCGCCATATCCATTTCCTTGAACAGGTCCAGGTCGTTGTTGCTTGCGCATCCGTCCGTACCCATTCCCACCGGGATTCCCGCATCCACAAACTTTTGAACCGGCGCGATGCCCGATGCCAGTTTCATGTTGCTTTCCGTATTGACGGATACGGCAGCGCCGGATTCGGCGATGATGGCGATATCTTTTTCGTCTACCCAGACACAATGGGCCAGCAGGGTTTTTCGGTCCAGAATGTTTAACTCTTTTAAATATTCCGTGGGGGTGATGCCATGTTCCGATTCAAATTGCATGCGTTCGGATCGGGTTTCCGACGCGTGAATCTGAAAAAGAACATTGTGGTGTCCGGCCGTGTCTTTTGATTTCGTCAGGGTCTCTTTTGAACAAGTATAAACAGAGTGGCAGCAGATGGAAGGTGAAATGATCGGTGATATACCGGCCCATTTCTCAACAAACCGCCGGGCGGTGCCCACATTATCAGACGGGTCGCTTACTCCCGGGGCGGGATAATCAATCACGCCCTGTCCCAAAACGCCCCGCATTCCGGATGCAAGAAACGCCTCGGCCACGGAATCTTCGAAAAAATACCCGTCGCAGCATGTAGTCGTGCCGGACAGGATCATTTCAGCGCAGCCTATCAGGGCGCCGAGCCTGGCGGTTTCGGGGGTGATGGTTCGGGTTTCCACGGGAAAGATATGATCGTTGAGCCATTCCGTCAGGGGAAGGTCATCGGCCATACCCCGAAACAACGTCATGGGAAGATGGTTGTGGGTGTTGACCAGACCGGGAAGAACAATGCCGCCCCCGGCGTCGATCACCTGGTCGGCCCGGGGGACCTGCTGATGTTCGTTGGTTCCGATTGCGGCGATTCTGCACCCGGAAATGCTGACGAATCCATTCTCAATGATGTCGAATCCATCGTTAACCGTAACGATAACGCCGTTATGAATGACCATGTCATATGTCATAAAGTCCTCCGCATACAACCTTTTTTCGTGTGACATTTCAACCGGCGACCGGCTTTTTTCATCTTTTGAGACGGTTTTGGTATTAGTGAACCAATTATAAAATGATGTCAAGGCGATAGACTTTTTACCACTTGAAATGTTTTTGATAACAGGATATTGCTTTGGGCATGAAATCCGGGCTTACCGGTGAAAGCTGAAAGGTGAATGCCTGGATATCCAATCAAGAATATCGCCAGGGATAATTTATTTCTATACAGGGGCAAGGTATGCAGCAGTGGGACATCGTTATTCAAAACGGCATGGTTTTGACCATGGACAGTCATTATACGATCATCGAAAAAGGATTTTTGGGGATTAAGGGAGATCAAATCACCGCTGTTGAAGCAGACAAAGGTATGGCGGTTACGGCAAAAACGATTATCGATGCAAAGGGCGGTATCATTCTTCCCGGTCTGGTCAACGGGCACACCCATGCGGCCATGAGCCTGTTCAGGGGTCTTGCGGACGATCTTCCTTTAATGGATTGGCTCGATCAGTATATTTTCCCGGTGGAAAAAAGGATAGACCAAGTGTTTGTTCAAACCGGAACCCTGCTGGCCTGCGCTGAAATGATTCTTTCCGGCACCACCACGTTTTGCGATATGTACCTGTTTGAAGAAGAGACCGCCAGGGTCGCGGAAAAGGCCGGAATGCGCTGTCTGGTGGGAGAAGTCCTATATGACTTTCCTTCCCCCAATTACGGACCTGTTGAAAAGGGCCTGGAATATACAGAAACGATGATTGAAAAATGGGCCGGCCATCCCCTGGTATCCGTTGCCGTGGAACCCCACTCCGTTTACACGTGCAGCCCGGATTTGCTGGTCTCGGCTAACAAGCTGGCCGTAAAACATGGCGTTCCCTTGATCATTCATATGTCGGAAACCCAGGATGAAATTGTTAACAGTCGCGAAAAATTCGGCAAATCCCCATTTGCCCATTTAGCGTCATTGGGCGTATTGGGAAAGCACGTGATTGCCGATCATTGCGTATGGGTGGATGACCTGGAGATCGACATCATGGCGGAATTCGGCGTTAAAATGATACACAATCCCGAAAGCAACATGAAACTGGCATCGGGATTTGCACCGGTTCCAAAAATGCTGGAAGCGGGTATCACCGTTGGGCTGGGAACGGACGGATGCGCATCCAATAACAACCTGGACCTGTTTTCCGAGATGGACACCGCTGCGAAACTCCATAAAGTCAAGACCATGGACCCGACGGTCATGGACGCGAGAACCGTGCTGGGGATGGCCACCATTGGCGGGGCAAAGGCCCTGGGAATGGATGACCGTATCGGATCCCTGGAGGTCGGTAAAAAAGCTGATGTCATCGTTGTCGATATCCGCAAACCTCACCTGACTCCCATGTATAATCCATACTCCCACCTGGTATATGCAGCCAAGGGAAGCGACGTTTCCCACAGCATCATAAACGGACGACTGGTCATGGCGGGCGGAACGGTGATGACCATCGATGTGGAGGACGTCATGGCCCGTGCCCGGGCACAGGCTGAAAATATGTCTGACTGGCTTAAGAAAAACTGATGGAGTCATAAAACAGGAAGAACAGAGCGCTGTTATCCAATAAGAGCATGACCCGGTCGGGAGGAAATTCAAATGAAAAACAACGCCCTTAAAATCAATGAAAAAGACAATGTCGTCATCGCAACGCAGGATATCGGTAAGGGTGAACCGGTTATAGCAGGGGGCAGACGATTGTTCACCGCTGAGGAGGAGGTGGCGGCCGGTCATAAAATCGCCCTGGTTGAAATTAAGGAGGGGGATACCGTTTTAAGGTACGGCGAACCCATCGTGACGGCTACTCAGCAGATCCGCCCCGGGCAGTGGGTTCACACCCATAACACCAAAACCATTTCCTGAGAAAGGAGCATTGAATCAATGGAATTTTCCGGGTACAGGCGCAAGGACGGCAGGGTGGGAGTCCGGAATCATGTCCTGGTGATGTCTTCGGTTTCCTGTGCCAACGGTGTGGTGGAGGCCATCGGGAGGGCATTGCCGGAAGTGATCGTTATCACTCATTCCTATGGCTGCGGATATGGACCGGAAGATATCAATGTCAGTCTTCGAACACTTTCGGGTATCCTTAACAATCCCAATGTGGGCGCAGCCCTGGTGGTCGGGCTGGGGTGCGAAGTGCTCACTGCCGGGTTGCTGACCCAATCCGTCGGGCATAAGCCTGTTAAAACGCTGGTCATCCAGGAGTCCGGGGGAAGTGCGGCAACAACGGAAAAAGGTATTGAAATCGCCAAAACATATTTGCACGTACTTGAAAGGCAACAGCGAGAAGATGTCCCTGTGAGTGAATTGATAGTGGGACTTGAATGCGGCGGGTCTGATGCATTTTCCGGCATTTCGGCCAATCCCGCGGTGGGGGCTGCAGCAGATCGTTTCGTTCGGGAAGGCGCTACGGTCATCTTGTCCGAAACGACGGAAATGATCGGAACGGCTCATATTTTGAAGCGCCGTTGCGCAACTCCCGAACTGGGAAAACAGGTTGAGAAACTGGTGAACGACCATGAACAGCACGTACGCCGATCCCTCGGGGAGCTGGCAGGGATGGTTATTTCACCGGGCAATATGGACGGCGGGATTTCGTCCATTACGGAGAAGTCCCTGGGGTGCATTATGAAAGGCGGAACAACGCCGATTAACCAGGTGGTCGAATACGCCGTTCGGCCCTCGGCATCCGGTATGGTCATTATGGATACCCCGGGTTATGACATCGACTCCATGGCCGGTATGGCTGCCGGAGGTGCCCAGATTATCATTTTCACCACGGGGAGGGGGTCCATTGCCGGTTTTCCGGCGGTTCCCGTGATCAAGGTGGCCAGCAATACACGGACGTATACGAACATGTCCGGTGATATGGATGTAAACGCGGGCAGTATTGTCGACGGGGAGAAAACCATTGACGATGTGGGCAGGGAAATTTTTGATGTATGCATGAATGTCGCCCGGGGAGAAACAACCTGTGCGGAGAAAAACAGGACCGCTGTTTTTAATTATCTGAAACAAGGACCGACGTTTTAAATAATACCCGTCTGGAAACGGCATCTTTGGGTTCAGAGCTGTGTTTTTGCTCCTCAACATGCTGTTCCTGCAGCCTTAAAATCGTTCAGGTCTTGCTTTGAACCAAAATCCGCTATTTTCGGATGGATGCTGATCAGAAAGGATCAAGGAATCAGGCGGTCAGGGATTTGAGTAAAAATTAGAGGAGGGTTTATGAAGGACATTCTGTCCATCGGAACGAAAACACAAATTTGTGCCGTTATCGGAAATCCGGTTTCCCACAGTCTGTCGCCGGCTATTCACAACGCCGCTTTTGATGCCCTGGGGTTGGATTTTGTTTACGTGGCCTTCCGGGTGGAAGACATTAAAAACGCAATGGCCGGTATGCGGGCACTGGAGAATTTCCGCGGGTTGAGCATTACCATCCCCCATAAGGTGGAGTCCATGAAGTACGTGGATGAAATATCCGATACAGACCGCCGTATCGGATCCATCAATACGGTAATTTGTAAAAAAGGGCGATTAAAAGGACTTGGCACCGACGGGCCCGGTGCACTGAAAGCCCTTGAAGGTGCGGGAGTTGAATTGGCAGACGCAATCGTATTGATGCTGGGATCCGGCGGGGCCGCCCGGGCTGTTGCCTTTACGCTGGCGCGAAAAATCCGGCTGAGGGAGCTGATCATACTGGACATCAACGAACCCATGCTGGCCGAATTGACATCGGATTTAAAAACCGGCACGGATGCGGAGGTGACATCCGGCATTCTTAACAATGAGGAACTTGAGGCGGCCATGATTAAGGCGGACATTGTAATCCACTGTACACCCGTCGGAATGCATCCCCGTGAAGGCGTATCCCTGATTCCACCGGCCCTGTTCAGACCGGGGCAGACGATATTTGATATCGTGTATACGCCTCTTGAAACAAAACTTTTGACAGATGCAAAGGCCAAGGGGCTTAAGACCATTTCAGGAGTGGAGATGTTTATCAACCAAGCGGTGTTGCAGTTTGAACAATTCACCGGCAAGGACGCCCCGGTGGACGTCATGCGTCGCGTGGTCATGGAGCGATTGAAATCATGAACATCGTCTTAATCGGGTACCGGGGAACGGGAAAAAGCGTGGTGGGGGCGATTGTCGCTGAAAAACTCGGCATGAACTGTGTAAATATGGATAATGAGATCGTTATAAAGGCCGGGAAGTCCATTCCGGAAATTGTCGAAGAATCCGGTTGGGAGAGATTTCGGGACATGGAATCCGATGTGGCCCGTACGTTGTCCGGGCGTGACAACCTGGTCATCGATACCGGTGGCGGGGTCATTGAGCGGGAGGAGAACATCAAGGCGTTAAGGGGAAATGCAAAAATCTTCTGGCTGAAGGCATCGGTGCCGGTGATCGTTTCCCGCATTGAAAAAGACACCCAGCGGCCTGCCCTGACCCGGGGGAAGACATTTACCGGGGAAGTGGCGGAAGTGCTGGAAAGACGGATACCGAAATATGAGAGCGCCGCGGATGTCCAAATCGATACGGACAACCTGACACCGGAACAGGCAGCTGAAAAAATAATCCAGATCATCAACCGGGGGTAGCGGGTAATACCGAAGGGTTTTTACCTTTCAGGCTTCAACATGTTTAATAACGTGGGAAATAATTTTTTCCAAAAACGGCCTGCGTTGATTTGCGGTTTCAATGATCTCGCCGACGGATGCGGGGGCCGGTGCATCCGGGTTATGGACGTTGGTGATGATGGAAAGACCCAGCACGGGGATTTTGGCATGAACCGCCGCAATCACTTCCATGACGGTTGAGAACCCGACCGCTTCGGCACCGATGGTCTGCAAAAATCTGACCTCCGCGGGTGTCTCCAGAGAAGGACCTTTTAGGCCCACGTAGATGCCCTGCCGCAAGGGGATATCATGGGCCCGGCCGGCTTTTAGGGCCAGGGCAATCAACGTTCTGTCATAGGCAGCCGTCATATCCGGAAAGCGATCTCCCCAACTGTCTTCATTATGTCCGATCAAAGGATTTTCTCCGGTAAGGTTGATATGGTCGGTGATCAGCATGATATCCCCTGCACGGAAATTCGGGTTCAAGCCGCCGGAAGCATTGGTGAGGATTATCGTTTTTACTCCCAATTCCTGCATCACTCTGATAGGAAACGTGACATCGCCGGGTGAATACCCTTCATACAGATGGAACCGGCCCTGAAGGGCAACGACTTTTTTTCCGGAAAGGTTCCCGAAAATAAGTTTGCCAGCATGGCTTTGAACCGTGGAAACGGGGAAATGGGGAATCGCGGTGTAATCCAATATCATTTTTTCCCGGAGCATGCCCGCCGTGCCCCCCAAGCCCGTTCCGGTCAGAAGACCGAATTGCGGAACGGCATTCCATTGCTGTTTTAAAAATTGCGCCGTCTCAATGGCTTTTTCTTTTTGACCCATGCTGACCTCTGCTTCAAGATCTTTATAAAACGTCCTTTTTTTGTCTGAGTCCGGTACCAGGGGAAAAGATGAACATTTTTCAAAGGTCCGGCCATATTTTCAGGATTCGAACAGACGGTGGATCGTTAATATGAAAGGATCATATGTGACTATGGTTCGCGCGTCAAGCTTTTGGCTGATCACGGATCGGGAAAAAAAGAAAATTGCTGGGGTGAACGTTTTGGCAAGCTTGTCGTGCCGATATGTTTTTCAAAATAATTGAGATCTTTACACAAATATACCCAAAAACCGTTTCTGCCATAAAATCGATGATATCATTGACATTTCATTTATATTGTGAAATATTGATATCTTTTTAAATAATCAAGGTTTAGCTATAAAATCATTGACTTAAACACGCATCGGGCGCTTTAAACCGCCGTAAGTGCGGTTCGCCGTTTTTTAATAACGACTGCTGTTTGCTGGTATAAATTTCATGTGGTTTTATACAAACATGCGAGTGCATTCCCCGTCCCGCCGTGGCAGGATTGTGTGGCGTCTTTAAAATATTTAACGATTATAAAAAGCAGGTAAGACGATGAAAATAAGAGAAGTCATGGAAACATTAAAGGCAACGATTCTGGTCGGAGATGATCAACTGGATAAGGAGATTGTTGCTGCGGGATCTGCCGATCTGATGGACGATATTTTGGCAGCGCTTGCAGAAGGTTCGGTTCTTCTGACCGGTGTTCCCACGGAGCAGGTGCTTCGAACCGCCAAGGTGGCCGGTGTCGGGGCCATTGTGTTTGTGCGGGGAAAAATGCCCAATGATCGGGTGCTTGAGATGGCCAGGTCTTTTAATGTGCCGATTCTGCAAACGCATTATTCGATGTTTGTCGCAAGCGGTCGTTTGTACATGAACGGACTCCGGGGACTGGACGGATCGTGGTGAAACAACACGATGGATCTGTTCAGGCATAAAACATTTGGTTTGGTTGTGTGATATAAGGTAACTTTTTTTAGCCAAAATCCTAACAGCGTTTTTTTGTTCAGAGGTAACTCTATGATCGAAGCAGTCATCATTATGGGAAGCTTGGGGATCGTGATCGGCGCGCTACTGGCGGCTGCATCCAAAATTTTTTATGTTTATGTGGATCCGAAAATTCTTGCGGTGGAAGACGTGCTGCCGGGGGCTAACTGCGGGGGTTGCGGTTTGCCCGGATGCAGCTCAAACGCGGAGGCCATCGTGGCAGGGAAGGCGTCGCCCAACTCCTGCGTGGCTGCGGGGCCGGATGTGGCCCAGGCCATTGCCGCCATCCTGGGGGTTTCCGTCGAGGCAAAGGAACCGGATATCGCCTTGCCGGATTGTACTTACAGTGTCGGGGAAGCGGAAACGAAATTTATATATGACGGTTTGAATGACTGCAGGGCTGCGGCGTTGATCAGCGGCGGCATGAAAGTTTGCAGAATTGGGTGCCTGGGGCTGGGAACCTGCGCAAGGGCATGCCCCTTTGACGCCATCACCATGGGCCCCAACGGACTTCCGGTTGTAAATGAAGAAAAATGCACGGGCTGCGGTACCTGTGAACGGGTATGTCCCAAGCATATTATAAAATTATCGTCGGTTACGCGCAGAATTCTGTTGGAATACACCGTTGATCACTGCACCACCCCCTGCCAGCGGGCATGTCCGGCAGGTATCAATATCCGGGAATATATCCGACAAATTACCCTGGGAGATTATGAGCGTTCGGTACAAATCATAAAAGAACGCAATCCCTTTCCCACCGTTATCGGGCGAATTTGTCCCCGTCCGTGTGAGCTGGACTGCCGCCGGAAACTGATAGACGAGCCCGTGGCCATCAATTTCCTGAAACGATTTGTCGCGGATTATGAACGGCAAACGGGAAAACGGGTTCTTCCGTTTAAAGCACCTGATTCAGGCCGGAAAATTGCCGTCATCGGCGGCGGGGTGCAGGGGTTGTCGACTGCCTTTTTCTCCGCCCGTCTGGGGCATGAGACGACAGTGTTTGAAGCGACATCCAAAATGGGCGGTTTGTTGAGGACGGCGATTTCCAGGGAGCGATTGCCCCAGGATGTTCTGGACTGGGATATTGACGGAATCCGGGAAATGGGAGTCACATTCGAGACACGTAAAATAATGGGAATGGATTTTACTGTTGCATCTTTGCTTGAACAGGGATTTAATACCGTATTCCTGGCATCAGGGGGCTGGGACAGTCGTTTGGCCAGGGGAATCATCAATAAAGGCGAGGAAGCCATCCCCGGTGCTTATCTGTTGCTGGACGTGATGAAAACCGGTATGGAAAATAAAAACGGCCTGACTGTTTCAGGCGATGCCGTAATTACAGGCGGTGGAGAATTGGCCGTTGAGGCGGCGCGTATCTTAAAGGCCCTCGGGGCCAAGACCGTCAATATTATATACAGGGAAGGGCCTGACCATTCCTCACTTGACAAAATCGATGCGGATAAACTGAAAGATGACGGTATTGTAATTCATTTCGGGTGCGCAATTGTCCGTCTGCTGGGAGAAGACAACCGTTTGACGGAAGTTGTTATCCAACACCTTGAAACGCGGGCAACACATGCCATTGCCACCGAAAATCTCATCTTGTCCTCAGGACGGTTCCCGGAATTGATATTTTCAAGAAGAACATCATCGGAGGAAACACCTGATGAAGGAAATCAAACAAGTGAATTGCCCCTTCGGTGGGAAGGATTCGGGCCATACAAAAACCCCATGTTTTCCGAGGTCGTGGGCATGTTTTCCGAGGCGGATGTGGTAACGGATTTTTCCGCTGCCATCAAGGCCATCGGCGCCGGGCGCCGGGCCGCGGCTTCAATCCATCAGTTCTTATATGATTTTGAGGTGTTTCTGCCTGAAAACGTATTAACATCGCAGTCTGTTATCCAGGATGTTGATACCCTTGAAGGTGTAACTTCCATTCCACGGCAGATCATGCCGGTGGCCGGGGAGAGGGAACTGGCAAGAACCGCCGAGATCGAAAAAGGGTTTGATGAAAATATGGCAAGAAAAGAAGCGGACCGGTGTTTAAAATGCGGGTTAATCTGCTATAGAAACGCTTCAAATGCCGAAAGCATGAATATCATGGATAAAGTCGGATAATTTCCAGGAGGCGACGTTTTGGCAACAGAGCAGGGCATGGTACTCAAAACCCAAGGCGGCGTTGCCGTCGTAAGAACCAAGAAGTCCGAAGCATGCGCAGGATGTTCTTCCCGGCATTCGTGTAATGCAAAGGGAAACGACATGGAGGTGGAGGCCGTCAATGGTATTGGGGCCAAACAGGGAGACAACGTCGTCCTTCAGATTCAAACCCGGCCTTTTTTAAAAGCAACCTTCATGTTGTACCTGTTTCCCATTTTATGCATGGTTGCAGGTGCCCTGGTGGGTGAAAGACTCGCCTTGCAGATCGATTTTGATAAATCCGCATTATCCGCGATTTTTAGCTTTTCCTTTTTCTTCGTTTCCATATGGATTGTTAAGACAAAGGGAAAAGAAATGGGGAAAAAAGAAGAGTATCACCCCAAAATCATTCGTATCCTGAAACGGACGATGCCGGGAAGCACGTTATCGGAAAGAGCGGAAAATTGACCGGCGTGAATCCTTCATAAGCGGGCTTAAAGTTTCGCTTCACTTCGGAATTTACGCCGGCAACCCCTTTTCGTTCAGAGCCGAATCGACTCTTATGGATAAATTTTACAATCGTCCTTATTTTTTTGACAACGGAATCCGGTTCGAATGCCGGCAATGCGGAAAATGCTGTACAGGAGCTCCCGGCACGATTTATGTCGGGAAAGACGAGATCGATAAGATTGCAGAATTTCTTCAGATCCCCGTATCTCGTTTTATCGATAAATATCTCTATCCATACAAAGACAACTACTCCATTTTTGAAGACAATCAGGGCTGCTGCCTTTTTTATAAAGACGGTTGTCGTATTTACCCCGTTCGACCTGTTCAATGCAAAACCTATCCGTTCTGGTTTGAAAATCTGCGATCGGAAACGAGATGGCGGAAGGTCGAAAAAGAGTGCCCGGGCATCGGAAAAGGGAATCTGTTTCCAAAGGAAAAGATTCTGGAAATTTTAGATGTCGCCATGGTAAATGCCGACAGTGTTTGGCCCCCTGATTTGAAAAGCGCATGTTAACGTGGTCCGGATGTTTTCTTCAGGTCTTTTCCGGTCAGGATAATAAAAATTATATTGATGATAATAAACGGAGCTGTCACGATCAGGCCGTACAGGATGTTCTGAA
>CAYLRU010000038.1:0-24947 GCA_964386565.1 uncultured Desulfobacteraceae bacterium
CCGTTTACAGCTGCTTTCATACCGGACGTACCGCATGCTTCATAGGGCCTTCTCGGCGTATTCAACCAGGCATCCACGCCCTGGACCAGATGACGGGCCAGATCCATGTTGTAGTCTTCAAGATATACGATTTTTCGCTTGGCCCCTATCCGGTGTGTAAATTCAATCAGTCGCTTAATAATGTCCTTTCCTTCGTTATCCCTGGGGTGGGCTTTTCCGGCGAATATGAACTGGACGGGATGATTTTCCGAATTAATAATCGCTTCCAGGCGGTCCGGATCACTGAACAACAGGTAGGCCCGTTTATAAGTGGCGAACCTCCTGGCGAAACCGATGGTCAGCGTATCGTTGTCCAGGGCTGTTTCCATGTCTTCTATCATGTTCATCGGGGCATTTTGCCGTTTGTATTGCCGGATCAGCCGTTGGCGGCAGACACTGATCAGCCGGGCCCGGCTCAGTTCATGGGCCCACCAGAGTTCTTCGTCCGGAATACTGTCGATGAGCTCGATATTTTCCGGTTTCCGGGATCCCATGTACCAGTCTGGCCCTAGATACCGGTCAAACAACGTGGAAATTTCGGGGGATATAAACGAGGAGATATGGATGCCGTTGGTGACATGGGAGATGGGAATGTCGTTTAAAGGCCTGTCGGGCCAGACATGGGACCACATCTGGCGGGCGGTACTGCCGTGAAGTTCACTGACGCCGTTTCGGTATTGCGAGAGGTGCATTCCCAAAATAAACATGGAAAGGGGTTCTGTTAAATTGGGTCCGTTCACCTGTCCCCAGGACAGGATTTCATCCACGGTTGTATTAAAAACCTGTTCATACGGCTTGAGGACGGGGATGACAATATCCGTGGTGAATTCATCATGCCCTGCTGCAACCGGGGTATGGGTGGTAAAAATGGTTGTTCTGGGAAGGATTTCAAGGGCTGTTTTCAAATCAACGTGATGGTCGGTGATGATTTGCGCAAGCCTCTCGATGCCGCAGAATGCGCAATGGCCTTCGTTCATGTGATACACCTTGGGATAAATTCCCAGGGCCCGCAGGGCCTTCATTCCGCCGATGCCCAGCAGAACTTCCTGGGACAGCCGAAGTTTTGAATCACCGGTATAGAGATTGGATGTAATGTCCCTGAATTCCGGGGGATTTTCATGGATATTGGCATCCAGAAGATATAAGGGGATCCTGCCCACCTGTATTTTCCACACATCGGCATGAATGTCTCCGCCCGGGCCGGTTACGGTGATGCGGACATCCTTGCCGCTTGTATCCTGGGCCCTCACGATGGGCAGATTATAGTAATCGATTTCCGGATACTCCTCGCCTTGCCATCCGTCAGAATTGACAAGTTGTTTAAAATATCCCCTTCGGTAGAGAAGACCGACGCCGGTCAGGGGCAATCCCATATTCGATGCGGACTTGAGATGATCACCTGCAAGAACGCCAAGCCCACCGGCGAACAACGGAAGACTTTCGTGAATCCCGAATTCCATGGAAAAATAGGCGATGGTTTCGTTTTCCTTAAAATGGGATTCCGACCGGCTGCGTTCCGCCACAACCCTGTATTCGTATTCTTCAATAACCCGCCCCTGGTGGGCCAGAAAACTTTGGTCCGTTGATATCTGTTCCAGCCTTTTTTGCGGAAGCATGCTTAAAAAAGAAATCGGGTTTTTGCCGGATGCCTCCCATTTTATGGGATCGATCCGCCTGAAAAGTTCAATGGCGTCCCTTTTCCAGCTCCACCAAAAATTCATGGCCAGTTTTTCAAGAAATTGTATTGGTTCCGGTAGATACCAAAGCACCTGGTAAGTCTGTAATTTTCTCATATTGTAACCTTGTTTTACAAATTCATTTCATTGTTTTGGATAACGTGTTTTCATATATATCTTTTTTCAGCCGTTGCAATATTTTTTTCAGAGCCGGGTACCATCGATTTTTTCCTTGTGATTTTGAAGGTTTTTCAACCTGATGAGTACTCTGAGCAGTTCACTCACCCCCCATGCCTGGGCATCGCATCCTCTCTGGGTATGGGGAAAATCTCCGTCCGCTATTTCCGGGACATGGCCCACACACCCGGTATCAATGAGTGTTATACTGCTGCACAGTATGGCCATGGCTGTTTTATACGCATTTTCTCCATATACCGTTGCCCATGCCTCACAAAACGAAGGAAACATCCAGGTCCATGCTGTTCCGTTATGATAGGCCGGTTTTCGTTGGGTATCTTCATCCCCTGCATATTTACCCTGATATGGCCGGTGCGGGTCGTTGATAATGCATCCCTGGTGATGGATCTCAAGCGGATGGGCCACGGGTCTGTCCGCAAGGCTGCGAATGGCTCCCGGGATCAACAATTCCGCACATGCAGACAGGATTTTCCGGCCAGTCCCTTTGTCCCTGACAAGACCCGCGGTGATGGCCAGAATCTGATTGGGGCGGAGGGCGTCATCTTTTTGCGCCTTTTGCGCGGGTGT
Source organism: uncultured Desulfobacteraceae bacterium (assembly GCA_964386565.1). GTDB lineage: Bacteria > Desulfobacterota > Desulfobacteria > Desulfobacterales > UBA5616 > CAYLRU01. The sequence goes on from CAYLRU010000038.1 coordinate 2,481, forward strand.
GTGCGGCCCGGCATGAAGACAGTCGGCAAGGTAACCTTCATCCTCGATGTAAAAATATTTCAGAACGGATGATTCCAGCATTCGGGCCAGGTTCTGCCATTTGAGGGCATTTTCTTTTACATCCACACGGCTGAACAACTTCAGGGCCGTATACCAGAGGGCCTGGATTTCGATGGGGTATCCTTCTCTGGGCGTTCCTGCCGGAAAATTGGTGTCCATCCATGTATAATGGCCGGGGCTGTATATCAGGGCCGACTCCGGGTCCATCCGGATACCGTTGGGGGTTTGGGATGCATAGGCGTTTCCAATGGACAATAAAATATCCCGTATTGTTCGACCGCCGCAGACTTCATCCAGAAATCCGGTATTTTCCTTGCAGGATATGAGATCCGAACATGCCATGCAAAACCATAACGGTGCGTCCGACGTATCCCGATTCCCCACATCATCACCGGCGATCATATTGGGCAGCATGCCGTTTTCTTCATACATGCCGAATTGTTTGATGACGGCCCGGGCTGTTTCGGTTTTTCCGGCTGCGATCATTCCCCTGGCGAAAATCAGGGCGTCCCGGCCCCAGTCCAGAAACCACGGATATCCCGCGATAACCGAGTATAAGTCTTTCCTCCTGACGACATATGAATCCATGGCATTCCGTAATGCCTGCTCCATGGAAAGCTTTTGGAGTGAATCCGGAAAATCTATTTTTTTCAGTTTGGCTGCGGTTTGTTTATCCGGTTCCGGGGACTCATCTGCAGGGCCGATATGGGCGATGAGTTCGATTCGGCAATCCCCCTTAAGAAGGCATGAAAAATATCCGGGGCTGAAAAGGTCGGAATCCGGATCCAGCCCCCTTTGAGCTTCCAAGGGGCGGTGGACCATATACTGCCATTCGGGTTCCCAGGTAAAGTTTCCTTCATTGACATGAAGATTCAGGTGATGATGAGGGGTTGGTGCGAATTCAAATCCATGGGCATGAGGCGTCACCGACCGGGGAAACACCTGCTCAGGACCGGTATAGGCTTTTGTAACGTCATGAAAACTTCTGTTTTCTATATCAGGCCGGATAATGAGACGAACCGGTTTGTCGTCATCCAGACAATCCCTGTGCAGGCCCTTGGCATGTCGATAAAATGATAGCATCATCGCGTTTTTACCGGGGATCATGCATCCTTTGATGGTGAGGATGACATGGGATCCTTTCCCCGTGGGGATTTCGAATCGCCAGTAGCCGGCACCATCCTTGAAATAGAATGTATCCAGGGTTTCAATATTGACGTCCTGTGAATATCCCTGGAATACCACCCATGCACGACACCGGGTAAACATGATGTGACGGTTGACCGGGTAATCCGGGCTCAGGTTTGCGGCAAGCAAGGAATCATACCGGCTCTGCAGGGCTCCCCAGGACAAGGCGAACCGCGACACGGCGCCGCAACCGTTCGTGCTTAAGAAAATCATGGGATTTTTCCTGATGGTGCCTTTCGTAAACATGTTTTTCACGGTTCGATAATGGCCCGTAAATTCGCAGCGGGGAAGATAAAGCAGCCGACCCGCTTCCTTGACCGCAGCTTCAGGCGAATAGACCGTGAGTTTCAGGGTTACCGGTAAAGGATTTTCCGGACAGGGCAGGGGTGAAAACAGCGCAAAAAAAGTCCCATCCTGCAGCGGAAGACTGCTTTCGATTCCCAGGACCCGGCTCTTCCGGGTTGTCAGGGCGCGAAAGGGCGTGTCGGACTTGATGAATAAAAAGTGACCCGGCGGAATCATGACCTCCCGCTTCAAGTCCCGGGGGTATTTCCAGGTAACAACCAGTGGTTCTTCGGATAATCCATTTAAACGGCGGCAGAAAGAAACCGGGTCCCTGGATAGTACACGGGCCGTGTCTTCAATATCGAGTGCCCCCAGATCTGTTAAACCGTTTACGGCACACATGGCATCCAGGGCTTTTGCTTTAAACCGCTGCAGCAGTAATTTCCCGGGTATTGAAACCAGATCTTTTTCACAAAGATCCTCCTGCTCAAATTTCCCGGGACTTTTTGCCAGGCATAATACCTGGGCCGGTTTCAATGCAATGAAGTTTTCATTTTCGATATTTTCGGTCCGGATTTCCGATTGCGAGAGCAGATCGTATAGTACGGGTCCTTTAAAATCGGGTTCCCCGGGCCATGTAACGGTGGTGCTGTTTTCAGCGTCAAGATTTGCCAGGATCAACAGTTTTTTTCCTGTGGGCCTGTGATGCCGCATAAGGGCGATGCCGTTTTCGTCGCCGGTTTGAATGAGCCTTATGTCGGTATGATCATGAAAGGCCGGATGATTCCTTAACAGGCGGCTGATGGTTTGAATATGGGCGACTTGATTGTCCGGGGCACCCCAGTTTAGGGAATGGGATTCATGGACGACGATTTTTTCCGTTGCAAACCACTCCACCCCGTTGGCAAACCCGAATCCCCCGAAGCATGCGCTCAGCGCGCACAGGGCGGTGCGCATCCGGGCATATGCGGTGGATGTTGCCGCAAGTCTCAGGTTGTCATGGGTTTCGGCAAAGTGGATGAGAATGCCTTCATTTGTTGATATCTCGATGGCCTCGGGCAGATACTGCTCGATCTGCCGGCGGTCGTAATTCTGGAACAGCTCGGAATAGGCCCAGTTGAAATTTCCCGTGTTCAAGAGGCTTCGGGTCACGGAAATTTTTCCGCCGAGGCCTTCAAGAAAGAAGAGGGTATCCTGAAACTGCTCTCGAACCCGGGCGATAACATATCGCCATACCGACTCGGGAATCATGTACCCGGCATCGCAGCGAAATCCGTCCACCCCCCTGCGGCACCAGGTAAGAAATACGTCGGCGATATATTTCCACAAATCCTTATGTGAATAATCCAGCATGGTCAGGTCTTCCCATGTGATGCCCCAGGCCCCGGGATTCTGGATGCGCCCTTCTTCGTCCCTGACCAGCCATTGGGGCTGCATTTCATGAATGTCGGCGCCCCAGCCCGTGTGGTTGACGGCAATGTCGATGATGATCTTTCCGTTTCGCCGGTGGACGGCATCCACGAGTTCGATGAACTGGTCCAAGGGCGTTGCCTTGGGGTCGAACTCGGCCAGGGCCGGATCCACCGCGGTGAAGTTTAATGAAGCATACGGGCTGCCGTAACGCCCCATCCGGGCAAACGTCGTTGGTATGGGATGAATGGGCAAGAGTTGGATGATCCTGCAGCCCAGGGTCCCCATGATAAAATCGAGATCCTTGATCAGGTCCCTGAATGTGCCGGACGGCGGAATTACCGTAAAGCCTTTGGAATCAAGAGTTTTAATCCAGTTCTTGTTTAATCCTTTAAAATATTCTCCGGACTTGTTCGGGCCGAACTGGCGCACGAAGGCATTGTAGATGATATTGGCGCAGATCGTATCGGCAGGCTCGACATTAACGGCCGTATTGGGGCCTTCGGGCCATACAGGGTCAATTTCGCCCAACGGGATAAACAGACACTTGGCCTCAAAATGGCCCACTTCATTCAGCGGCAGGGTAAGTTGATAGTGGCAATTATCCACCCGGGTCATGGGAACATCCACCCAGTCCCTGCCCAACGGTGTTTCATCAAATTCGACATAACGGAAGATTTCCCGCCGGGTGACGGATGAATTGCCGATGTTTGTTCGCAACCATGCCGAGCCTTTTCGGGCGGCGGATAAAACCAGATCGAAGGTTATCAAATCGCCGCGGAATTTTACCGTCCTTTTGCCGGGTTCGGGTGACTGGGCAATGGTGAAATCCTTGATCATGAGTTATCACCGCATGTTACATTTGCTGTTTCAGTTTATCCGGAAAGGATTTTTACGGGTATGTATTCCAGACCCCGGAAAATGAAAAATTTCGTTTACAATACCTCATCAGACCCTGATGAGTCAAAATGAATTTCAGTACCTTCCTCGTGGTTATGACCATGATAACCCGTGTCTGCAAACGCGTGTTCCGGTTCCGGATCCGGACAGTTCCGGTCAATTTAAAACCTGATTTGATCAGGTGTATTCACGGAATGGTGCCGAACATTCCGTGTTGCAGGGTCGGGATGAAGAAGAAAATTTGGTGCATGGTGTTGCTGAGGGATCTTCCATGTTTCTTTCAAAGGATCACCCAACAAGATTTTCATCGAATATTACTGGTATGGGTTAAGGAATGCTTTTGTTTATGCTGTTTCATCTGCAGCATGAATATAGAAGTCGGCCTGCATTTTTCCCGATTCCGGAAAGCACGTGTCGTACCTGAATCACCGATTAGTCTGAGAGTTGGTTGCTTCTGGCGTTTTCTTTTTCCAAAAATGAAATGGGGCATGACGGCCTGAATTTGCAATACAGGTCAGGATCCCGGCACTTGAGACACTCGTCGCACATAAAAACATTGTATTTCATACACTCGTACCGGGTTTCCCGATCCGGATGGTTGATGCATTTCCCCATGGCGGCTCCTTAAACGCTTATAACGCCCTTTCCCAGTCCTCGATTTCAACACCTTCTTCAACTTCTTCCCACCCGGTGATCATCGCCTTGATATGGGCGAACAGGGTATGGCCGGTGGTGGTCATATATACATGGACAATAATAAAGGTGAAGATGGCAAAAGCACCGGCCGTATGGACAATGGCAATCGGTTTTAAAGAAAGAAAAGACAGGTTCCAGGATGGCCAGGAATTGTAGGACCAGTATAAAAAGCCGGTTGTCATCTGGATGGGGAGCAGGCATGCGGCCAGTCCTAGATAGGTTAACCGTTGCAGGGGGTTGTGTTTGGCGTTCTTTTTTTTGGGTGCGGGGTGGGGCTGTCCCAGAAAGATGCCGTATGCATAATACAACATCACGGACAACATTTTCCGGGTTGTCGGAATATATTGCCGCCATTCCCCGGTGGTGAAAACCCAGAATACAAAAACCGCAAATGCGATAAGCCAGCTGATGCCGATGAAATTATGGATTTCAACGGCCGGTTCAAATCCGAAAAGGGTGTACAATCCATGAATTTCAAGTCCTGTAACCAGGAGTATGACAATCAGCGTCATTTGCAGCCAGTGCCAGGATCTTTCATATCGCGTATACAGATAAATATTGGTCATTTTGTTCGCCATGGATTAGTCCTCCTTCTTCCGGCCGTTGGCAATAAATCTTCCCAAAGCATGGAGCATCACTCCTAAAAATGAACCGGCAACCATGGCCCATCCAAGGATGTCCACCGGTTTAAAACGATCACGACCCGGCATGTAAAATCCGGTCAGATTCGCCAGACGGCTGTTTTCCGTTTGGTGGCATTCCGTGCAATTGACAACGGTGTCCTTCGGGGCGACCATATGGGTGGTGGGAAAGACATACGTGGTTTCCACGAAATCGAATTGGCCTGAAAAGGGCATGTCCATATAATCCATTCCCTTGTTCAAAGCCTCGTCCCAGTCGAGGGTGGTCCAATACCCGTCGTCTCCGGACAGGAGCGGCGCCAGGAGCTTGTTGTTAATTTTGTCATAGGGTTGTTTCCCGCGGTGGACTTTGAAAGGAAATATCCGTGAATGAGGGTCATTCATGTCGCCTAACGGCCGGCTCACCGGTACAATCCCGGACGGATCGATCGTGTCTTTTACCGTCAGCGTTTCAATGCTGCCGTTGAACCATTGATATTCAGGCATCACGTTTTTATCCCATCTCATTTCTCCCTTGATGGACATGTAATCGTCTTTTCCAAGGGGGCCTTTCTCGGTGTAAGCTTTTCCGTTTCTGGTTTTTCCGGCTTTGGACCAGTCCCACCACATTTTGGTGGGATTGATTCGGGCGAAAGTCGGTATGTGGCAGGACTGACACGCCACCTTGTCCGTGTGGTCGTTGGGCTTTTTCCCGGCCTCATGGGGGGTTGCCGTGTGGCATGACTCACAGGTGATTTTGGCGGTCAAATCATCGTCGATGAGACTTTTTCGGTCTTTTGACGCCGGAATCGTATAAATTCTGCCGGCAATATGATGGCGGCTCGTGGTATGGCACCGGGTACAGTTGAAATTCTGACCGTCGAGCCCCATGTGGACATCCAGTGTTTTATTGGGATTGGTCATGGAAGAGTCCAGATCGCCATGCTTGACCCCCTCTCCGCCCCCGCCGTAAAAGTGACAGGAACCGCAGTTTTTTCGTGTCGGACGGGCCACGCTCCGGGCCGCACTCCGGATCTCGTCCTGAATCTCTTCGGCAATCTCCAGTTCTTCTGCATCGTCTGATTTTGAAAAGTAGGCATAATCATCGAATGCTTCGGAAAAGTTGAATTCCTTCTGGCCGTGGCAGACCAGGCAGTTGACCGTGTCTTTTTTACCGTTCCAGCCGGGATGGCAGGATTGACATTCTTTATCATTCATATAATTAGTGGAAATGCAGAAGTTGTTCACCGAATCCCCGGCTTTCCCGATTTTTTTCCCGTTTTCACCTTCGGGAGCAAGCCATTTCCAGTGAATCGTTTCATGGAACTGATCCAAAGCCTCGGAGTGGCATGAAAGGCAGGCGTCGGTCAGTTGAGAGCCGGATTCGAATGTCTTTGCAAGGGCTTCATGTTTTGAATGATCCGTGGTGGTCCAGCGTCCTCCGGCTTTTGTGGCCTGGCGGGCCATGGTTCTTCCCACTGCAGGATGGGCATCAGCACCAGGTCCGCTTGCCGCTGATGATGATATCACGTAGCAGGGACACACGAGTATCAGAATACCGAGACAGAATAAGATGAATGTTCGTTTCATGTCGGGTCTCCCAACAAGGGCAAAAGAGGGGGAGTTTCGATCGTTTCCGGGCGAAATATCCCCCTGGCGGTTTGGTTTCGGGTGTTTATTTACACTTGGCCGGAGAAGGAGAGTCTGCTGCATGATCGTGCAGATATGTATAAACATCCAGCAGTTCCTCATCGGTTAGTTTACCCCATTCTTCCATACAGCCGAAGTCTTCGAAGTCCTTTTTGTCAAAAACCCGGTCCCACTGGGCCTGGGTTTTACTGTCCGGACTGATGGCGGGTTTGGGTGAATCCACTGCGCCGCGTTTATGGCAGGCCTTATAGATATTGCGATAGGTATATTTTCCTTTTCGCGCATTCCCCTTTTCTCCTGCAATAACAACACCCATGGTTGCGATGATGAATATGATCGTTAAAATGCCGACTGAAATTTTTTTCATTTCATTGCCTCCTTTATGGAAAATTCAATATTTTAAAAAAGTTACATCTATGAATATCTGTCATGACCATCCGAATGTCAATGGGTTAAAAAACCAGATAACGATCTGCTTCATTTAGCATTTCAGCATTTCTTGCCTGGGTGGCGAAATCTTTAAACCCCACACCCGGGACCTCTTCCTCACGACCGTGCAGGCCGTTGGCCCTGAAGCTTACATCGCATATCGATAGTTTTGCCTTTCCCACAAGATGCTTAAATCCAGGTTTCAGGGTGAGCAGTACGCCTTTTCCGGTGAAAAAGATGCTGACCTGTTTTCCTTTTGCATGGGCGGCCCCGGTTAAGTTCACCACCTTGTCAAAGTGCTTGTCGGAACTGATTAAAATACCTAATGTACCGGACATCCTATCCTCCTGATTTTAAATGGTATTTATCATAATTACAATATGTTTGTTTCTGTTGCGGTGCTGATCAGGCTTTCTGCTTTGCCGAAGGCCTTGCCATGCGAGAACATTCGGATATCGGAATAAAGCAGATTCTTTTGCCTGAAGGGTTATGTTTGATCCGAAATGGTACTGGAAAGTTTTTCAAAAATCAGCTCCCTTATGGTTTTTTCCGTTGCGTATTTTAAAAGCACCATATAAATACCTTCCCGAATCAAATCCGCTTCCGTCTTTTCCCTGTTGATGTCAATCGATTTCAACGCGGTAAGGATATCATAAACATCCTGACTGACCCGTGTGGAAACCGACACGGATAAAGGCCCCATGGTTTCAAAAGGAACGACGTCGTTTTCTTCCATGCAAACCGTCTCATCCCCTTCATATTGAATAATGAGCTGGTAGCACTCCATGGCTTTATCGGCGAATCGCTGTTTTAGAAATTCCTCGCCAAGGGACTTGATGATTTTTTTTGCCCAGAAGGCTTCATCGCTGTCCGGGCCGTATTTTTCAAGTACCTTTCTGGCTGAATCCAGTGCCCGGTCGTAACACGCGCATCGTTCTAAAACCATGGCCCTTGCAAGATCTCTGTCCATTTGTGCATTCCCCTTTTCTGCCGATGTGCTACCACCAGCAAATGACTTTGTCATGTATGAATATATCGTCCACCAGCGCGTCCCAATCGACGTTATTTTCATAGAGAACGACAATGGAAGAATCATTCTCACTGGAGACGACCCCGCACAGTTTTTCTACTGTTTCATCAGGTTCCGATTTTAATATATGCAATACTTTCATGTCATTTTACCTCTAAAACGGGATGACCACGTCCGCTTCGTTTAATTTGGTTCCGATCTCTTTCATCGTGGCGTATTTGAAGCCGAATTTTTCAACATTGGCTGAATTGTTTGAAATGCGTTCGCCTTCCATTTCATCTAAAAACTCCATGTTATCGCTATACGCCTCATCCATGTCGGCGATTTCATGGTAGAGAACAACCATGGTGACCTCGATATCTTCCAGCAATAAGCCCAGACTCGTTCTTAAACCCTCATATTGCTGGCTGATTTCTTTGATAAGTACCACCGCCTTTTTCATCGTATTTATCCCTTTCTGATGTAATAACGCGTAAATCCGCCGTTATCATCCACCATACCCAAAAAATCATTTCCGTTTTTTTGGCCGAAATGCGGAATGTCGTTTTTGGAGCCCGGATCCGTACCCAGTATTTCCAGAACTTCGCCGGCCTTCATCCCTTTAAGGGCTTTCTTTGTTTTGAGCAGGGGCATGGGACAGGTCAGCCCGCGGGCATCCAATGTGCTGTTCGGTTTAATGTTTTCAGTATCCATATTTCTTCACTCCTTTATTGTTTGTTATGTGTAAACCCGGTGGTTCGACCGGAATCAAATCAATACCTCGGACGCTTTGAGCCCCTTTTTTAAAAGATGACAAATTTTTCCGTTTTTTCATTCCAGATGGCCACCAGTGCCCAAAACAGGAGAAAGGCCAGGAAGACCGGCAGGCCGATAGACCATGAAAATACATCGGTAAATAAGATGCCCTTTCCCAGTTTTTCATCAAACCCGGTGGTTTTTAAAACGTTCGACGTCAGGGAATTGGTCAGTGCGAATCCGATCAGGGTCAGCACGAGTTTTGTATGTCCCTCTCCGATTCGCCACAGCGTGCTGCTGGCGCATCCGCCGGCCAGCAGCATGCCGAACCCGAAGATGATTCCACCGAAAAGGCTTCCCATCCAGAACGGATGGTAGACGCCCATGGTGTCCGGTTGAATATAATTCCATTTAATGACAGCCGAGCCCAGACCGTAAATCATCAGGCTCATGGCGACGACCCTGACCATTTCCGCATCTCCGGTCATAAACGGGCATCTGAACGCCCTGACAAAGCAAAAACGCGAGCGATGCATCACCAGGCCGATGAGCATGCCGAAAAACAGCAACCCCCCGATTTGGGTTTTGTCCAGAAATGAATACAGGTAAAAAATACCGACAGCCCCGATCAAAATGGATCCGCCCAGGTACGGCTGTATTTTTTCCCAGTTGACAGCGGTTTTTTTCATGGATTTGTCTTTGGGTGTTTCGGCCATTTTCGGCGGGAATTTTTCCATTTCCCATAACAGGTATCGAAGCCCTAGATAAGCGCCGACGCCAAGACCGAACATCATGGCGTATCCTCCCATGGAGAATACGCCGATGGCCGTATAAAATCCACCCACATTGCATCCCGCGGCAAGGGCTGCCCCCAATCCCATGAATACGCCGCCGGCAATTCCTTTTACATATTCAATGGGAGGAGCCGGTCGCACCTTGAACTGACGGCTCATTAATGCAGAGGCAAGGGCTCCTGTAAACAAACCGAAATTGGAAACAGACATTGTATTAATCCATGGCGCATCGGGCCGGGCGTTGTTCAGCCCGGTGAGAAAAAAGAACCAATCCCCCCAGTTACGGTAACCACCGGCAATTCCCCAGGGGCTCTGCCACAGAAATATCAGCAACGCCAGCAGGGCAATGAAAATACCGGCCAGCCATGTGGGCCAGTCCTGTTCAAAAATTGCAATGTAGTTTTTCCGGGTTTCTTCTTTGACGCTGCCCCAAAAACCGTCCTTTTCCACGTTCTTATCCTCCCATCTCCATAACCGGAACCTGGTTGTCCACTGACAAAAAGATATTGATTAATACCTGAATGTTACGGAAACATAACCATCCCAGACATCGTCGACGATCGGGTTCAGCGCATCAAATGCAGTTGCTTTTGATATCTTAACCGGCTCTCCCAGGGGGTTTCCGCTTCCCGTATATTCATAATCATAGATTCTGCCGCCTAACGTGATGAAAAAGTTGTTTCTGAATATCGGCTGAATGTAATAGGCTTCATATACGCTTCCGCGGACCGCCAATTTGCTTCCCACGAGGGAATCTTCAGCACCGGTGAAATTAAACCAGTATTTCGAGCCCCAGTTATATTCCAGTCCGAGTCTGGCATCATGGGGCATGGGGAATACGGCGCCGGTATAAATGCTGTACCCGTCCCTTTCTTTTAACTGGCCGTTGGAGCTTAACAGTCCCATTCCCATGAGCTCATAGAAAGGATTTTTGGAGATCTGCGACGGATCCGTATGGGTCCAGGACCCGGCCAGGAACAAATCGATGTCGGCAAGCCAGTCGGAAAGATTGGTTCTCAACAGCAGGGATGCTGCATCCCAGTCTCCGATATTGGTGGACGGTTCCATCCGGCTGATAAAGGCGCCGCTGTTGGGCTGAAAATAATACTCATTAACACCGTCGAAGTTTGTATCCATTCTGGACACGATGAACGGCATAACGGTGAGTCCGGTAAACCCATCGGTGATATCCCATGCATGGGCGTAGTTTAATACCGCACTGGTCACATCATTGTCGAAAAGCGTTGCAATAAAACCCAGCATATGCACGTCATCCACATCCGGCTGTGTGCTGCTCAGCGAAGAACTGTTGCCCCAGTCTCCTTCGAATCCAACACCATAGCAAAGCTTAAAAGCCGCCCCAGGGATACTGGTCACGTCTTCCAGGCCGAAGTTCAGGGATGCGCCGTCAAACTGCCAGTTGATAATCGTGGCCAGGGGGGACCCGCCTTCGAGGCTGTAATTGGCGTATTCCAGCGGCGGACCTTCTGTTGACGGGCGTCTGCCCAAGGAAAAGTTGATGGGAACAGACCCCAACTCATCCTTATAATTGAAATAGGCCCTTTCCAGGCGGATCGTATCGCCGTGGGGCAGGCTGGCGGTGTTGCCGTCAAATGTGATGTCTCCAAGGCTTCCCTGGTTGAACTTGACGCCGGTGCTGTCACCGAAAACCTTGTAGGCGGCAAGCCGGCCGCCGAAGCTTAGCTGGTTGTTGAATTTGGCGCTTAAATTGAGCCTGAACTTGTTGGTGTAAATGATATCGTTATCCACATCGGTTTCCATGGGCGGCGGTACCAATCCCCCGGCGACCATGGCGGCCATGCCCCCTTGTATCTGTGCGAGCGTTGCACCGTTGAAACCGCTGGTGGGTGTCGGTGGAAAGGCATAATCACTGAAAAAACCGCCGATAACGGCTGCCGGCGCGCTCTTGATATCCTGGTAGTGGATGCTGTCGGCCCTGGATCTCAATTCCACGCCAAAGGCTATTTTATCCGTTGCCGTGTGGATTTCCGCCTTGTTCAGCCGGGTGTCGATTTCGTCGATTTCGGCCCGTGTTTCAGCATCGGATGCTTCAATTTGTTCCAGTTTTTGTTGAACCGCATCAAGTTTTTCCTGTAATATTTTCAGTTGTTCTTTCAGTACGGTTACATCATCTTGGGCCGATACCGCAGGTGACAGCGAAAGCGTCATAGATAGCACCGCCGCTGCCATCAGGGGAATCAAATGGTTACGGACCCGTTTTTTCTTCATCATAACCTCCTTATTTGGATGTTAATCATTTGGGGCGGCCTGATGTATGATTCTTTCCCGAAAGCGATCAATATTTTCCCGGTTTGTTTGGTACTGCTGGAAATCCGTTTTGCCGTGAAATGTTAATGCTGAAAAAATCATCACCAGGCCGCCGGTGTCCAGTGCAAAGCCAATGTCGGCAACAGGAATCAGCAAGGACTGTGCCAATTTTTTTGGAAAAATCCTTTTGGGTCCATAACATCCTGAAAATAAAAAAATATTAAGGAATATAATACGCTTCTTGTAAAAATCGGAATAAATGATTATGTTAACAGGTGTTAATTTTTAGCATTAACAGCTAACGCTGTACATTAACAGGTGGACACGTTATGGAAATCACCAGATACTGGAAAACGATTGCCGATACGCTGCAGGACGGACTTTTGGTTGTCGATCCGGAAGGCGTCATTCAGGCGGCCAACCGGGCTGCTGAGCGCATGACCGGGTATGCCGTGGATGAACTCATCGGCAAGTCATGCCGTATTTTGAATTGCACAGGATGCAAAATCATCGGAAAGGGACCGGGCGAGCACTGGTGCGGGCTTTTTTCCAAGGGGTCGGTAATGGAGAAAAAATGCCTGATTACCAATAAGGACCGTCGGTTTGTACATATTCTGAAAAGCGCATCGGTTCTTCGCGACGAAGACGGCCGCATTGTTGGTGCGGTTGAGAACCTGACGGACATTACGGAAAAAGTGCGCCAGCAACAGGAAATAATGAACCTGCGCAAGACGTTCCAGCTTGATGACGGATATTTCGGCATTCTCGGAAAATCCCTGGTCATGCAGAATCTGTTTGAGTTGATTGATAATGTATCGCCGTCGGACACGCCGGTGATTATCCACGGGCAAAGCGGAACCGGAAAGGAACTGGTTGCCAGAGCAATCCACGGAGCCGGGCCGAGACGAAAAAAACCATTCATCAAGGTCAACTGCGCGGCATTAAATGAGAGTATTCTGGAAAGTGAACTTTTCGGACATGTCAAAGGTGCTTATACGGGGGCGGATAAGACGCGAATCGGACGGTTTGAAGCAGCTCATGAAGGTACGATTTTTTTGGATGAGATTGGTGATTTGCCGTTATCCATCCAGGTGAAGCTCTTGCGGGTTCTTGAAGAGAAGAAAATCGAAAGGGTCGGTGATCACAATCCCATAAAAGTTGATGTGAGGATCGTTACCGCTACCCATAAAAACTTAGAGGCCCTTATCGAACAGAATTTATTCAGGGAAGACCTGTTTTTCCGGATCAATGTTTTTCCCCTGTATTGTCCTTCTTTAAGCGAGCGGTCCGAGGATATCCCCATTATCGCCCAGAGTTTCATTAGGCAAAATGCGATTAAAACAGGGAAAAAAATTCTCGGGTTGACACCGGAAGCAATGGAATGCCTGAGTACCTATTCATGGCCCGGAAATATCCGGGAACTGCGAAATGCCATCGAGTATGCGTTTGTACTGTGCCCCAGCGGCGGCATAGACGTTCATCACTTGCCCCCGAAAATCGGACAGTTCAAAAATGAAAAAGTAGAGACGAACAATAAGGATCTATCCATTGTAAACAGCAAAAAGGATGAACTGATACGAGCACTGGCACAAGCCGGCGGCAATCAATCCGAAGCGGCGAGAATTTTAGGGGTCAGCCGTGTAACCATATGGAAACGGATGAAAAAATTCGGCATAACATCGGATTAGGAAAGGGTATTCATAATGGCCTTGACGGCCAGGATGCGCTGAATCACGGTAAACAGGGTTAAAACGCAATAAAGGATCAATCCCGTCCATAATATTACGTTGACGGCAGACGGGAAAAGCCCAAGCACCAGCGCCCAGATCAATAGGTACACTGTTCTCAGGCCTCTTTCCATTAAACCCGAATTGCATGGGTATCCCAGGCCTTCGGCCCTGGCTCTCAGGTAGCTGACCATAAAGGAAAAAACCATACTGATGAAAATAAAAATGCCTGATAGAATTATTTTTTCGCCGTTCCAAAAAAGAACCCAAAATCCGAATAAGTATAGAAAATCGGAGAAACGGTCCATGCTTGAATCCAGAAACGCGCCAAAATCGCTGGTCACGCCGCTGTTTCTTGCAATCATACCGTCGATGGAATCGGAAACGCCGGATATGATCATAAACACGAGGCCCCATAATGGATAAAAGTAAAATCCAAAAGGAACCAACAAGGCGAAAAACAGCCCCAAAAAAGTTAAATGATCGGGTGTTACGGCATATTGCGAAAGCTTCGGCAGAACAAGTGTTTCTATGGCTTTGGCATAGATTTTTCCCGGAAAGCTGTTTCTAATCTGCATGGCCGGTCTCAAAAAATCCTCGTTGAAAAAATTGAAGCGCTCTGGGCCCCGGACCTTCCAATTCTGATAAAACCGGGATTCTGGGCACCCGGCCTCAGAGGCGTTCAATTAACAGATGGTTTGAATTTTAATAACGGTTATGATAGATATACTCAAATTTAAAAACCTGCAAGGGTCACCGGGATCATTTATTTACAAAATTTATGTTCAAGTCACAACCGTTTTCTACAAAAAAAAGAAGTGCTGGCTAATATGAGGTCCTGTTATTATGAATAGAATAAGAATCGCCATAGCGGGTATTGGAAATTGTGCAAGTTCACTGATCCAGGGGATTTATTATTACAGGGAAAAAGAATCCCGGGATGCCATCGGTTTAATGCACTGGGAAATCGGCGGTTACACGCCGGGGGATATAGACGTTGTAGCGGCATTTGATATTGATAAACGAAAAGTGGGCAAGGACGTAACCGAGGCAATTTTTTCATTGCCGAACTGTACCACCGTTTTCTGCCCGGACATCCCCTCCTCGGGCGTGATTGTTCGGATGGGTAACACGCTGGACGGGCTGTCGGATCATATGAAATCATACGAGGACAAGTATACATTTCTGAAATCCCATGAGGCTGAATTGGATCATGATGGGGTTGTCAAGGTTCTGAAGGACTCCGGTGCTGAGATTTTGATGAATTACCTGCCCGTGGGATCGGAAAAAGCCACCAAATTTTATGCGGAATGTGCTCTTGATGCCGGGGTGGCGTTTGTCAACAATATCCCCGTGTTTATCGCCAGTGATGCTGAGTGGGCCAAACGATTCAGCGATAAAAACCTCCCGCTGATCGGAGATGATATAAAATCCCAACTGGGTGCCACCATTACCCACCGGATGCTGACGGACTTATTTAAAAAGCGGGGTGTAAAACTCGAGCGGACATACCAGCTCAACACCGGCGGCAATACGGATTTTCTAAATATGCTCAACCGTCACCGGCTGGTTTCAAAAAAAATATCCAAGACAGAAGCCGTTCAGTTTGTTGCCGAGAAAAGGCTGGATAGTGAAAACATCCATATCGGCCCAAGTGATTATGTTCCGTGGCAGAAGGATAATAAAGTCTGTTTTATACGAATGGAGGGAAAATTATTCGGAGATGTTTCCATGGAACTTGAACTGCGTCTTTCAGTTGAGGATTCGCCGAATTCAGCCGGTGTGGCCATTGACAGTATCCGGTGTGCCAAGCTGGCATTGGACAACGGGGAAGGGGGCGTTCTGACGGCTCCTTCCGCCTTTTTTTGCAAACATCCTCCCCGACAGTATACCGATGATGAGGCATACCATATGACGCAGGAGTTTATTTTAAAACACCGTCAAAAAGGACAAGAAGAGATAATGCGGGCGCATTCCATTCACGTCTCGGCGGAACGGCGGGGTTGGCGAGTGAAATAAGCGAAATATATATGGGTAAAATGCCTTGCCAGGAAGATTCCTGATGTTTTACCGACGGTGACCTTACATATTGAGAATTATAGACCCGAACAAAGAAGCGGGTGTCGTAAAAAGTTGAAAGACGGCTTTTTAACGAGGGTTTTAGGTTTTAAACATTTGGTATTTTATTAAGTTTTTGATCTTTATACTAAAAACTTGATGAATGCGGTTTTTTTGCGAATTCGTCGAAGAATACCGGTGCAGGGGAATTAATCGCTTTTTGGAGGGTGAAATGCCGATATACGAGTATGAGCATATTGATGAATCCTGCGGGTTGGGAAAAAGGTTTGAGTTGATGCAATCCATTTCAGATCCGTCCCTGGATCGTTGTCCGCAATGCAACGGCAGAATTTTAAAACTCATTTCATTCACCCATATCAGTACGCCGAAAACAAATACGGAATTAAGAGATCTGGGATTTACAAAACTGGTGAGAAGAGATGACGGTGTTTACGAGAATGTTACGGCAAGGGGTGGCGAGAGTCGGATGGTCATCCGTGATAAACCAGAAACCCTGCCGGATCTTAAACGGACAATTACGGATTGACACCAGGAGCCTGAAAAACATTCTGGAGGTGTGGACATGAAGGCATTGATCGTATGCTTTTCCCAAACCGGCAATACCCGAAAAATTGCAGAGAACATTCAGAGCGGAATACGCAGAAGCGGTCATGACTGCGATATCGTTTCAATAAAGCATGTAAAAAACGAAGACTTATACCCATATGACCTGATCGGTATCGGAACCCCCACTTTTTATTATCGTGAACCGCTGAATGTTAAACGATTTATCGACGGGCTGGACAAAACCGACGGCAAACATTGTTTCCTGTTCTGCACTCACGGCAGCATTATCGGCAATACGTTTTTTTACATGCAGGAAGGCCTGAACGAAAAGGGATACAAGGTTATTGACGCCTGGGATACCTATGCGGATTCATCCCTTCCGTTTTATCCTGAAGTCATGCATACAGCCGGGCATCCGGATTCCCTGGAACTTTCCTGTGCCGAGGAATTCGGCGCGGATATTTTCAACAAAAGCCTTGCGATAAAAAACGGTGATACAGAAACGATGCCCGTATTTTCATTGGTTGAGGATACATGGTGGGCACAGGATGCCCAAATGCTGATCCCTGAATATCTGAAACAATTCTTTCCCAAATTTGAAATTCAGACCGAAAAATGCACCCAATGCATGCAATGTCAGGAAAACTGTCCCGTAGATGCCGTTGATCTTGATGCCCAGCCGCCGGAAATCCAGAAGGATGGATGCATTTACTGCCTGTACTGCGAGAAACAGTGCCCCGAGGGTGCGATTGAAGCGGATTGGCGTATCGTCACCAGGATGGTCCGCCCGAATCTTGAAAAATACGTGGAAGTGCTCAAAGTCGCCCGTCAAAAGGGAATATTCAGACCGTACGTGGATTTCGAGAATATCGTTTAGATCGACAGGCCCATTGTATCCCACCGGTTTAATACGGTTTTGGCCCTTTTGCCCTAACGGTTGCTCATTGCCCGTCCCGCTGTATGAACACGATCATTTCACCCTTATTTCGGAACATGGATAATTTCAATCTTGCTGACCGCCTTGACCTCCCGGTCCGCCATCAGGTCATCCGGAAGCACGAGAATAAATCTGCCGCCGTTTTTCTGGATCTGACCGTCAATTCGGGAGGTGACCAGGATACGATTCCCATGTGGGTTTAAAAACAGTTCACCATATGATATCAGACTGCGATAGGCATCCGGTGCCGAGACCATGAAAACGGTGTTGACATCAAAGCCGGCTTTGAAATCTTCCAGCAGATCGATCAAGGGAATCCCCCTGAAATCGTGCGTGCCGTGGTATCCCCGTCCTTCTCCCACCACATGTGCTTTGATAACCTTTTTCGGCGTTTCCGGCAATTTGTTGATCACAACAGGCGATATTCCAGGTCCAACCAGTTTGAAATTTTCAGAGTAAACAAAAGGAGATTTTTTGCCTTCCACTTCGGGTTTTAAATCCACCACCCGGATTTCGGATATGGATTCAATGCAGCGATCGGAAAACAGCTCATTTGCAATCACCAGCCTGGGAAACGTGATTTGACGGTTCAACGTGCTCATCATCGTTTGATAAGCGGCCTTGTCTTTAAAATGGTGGATGTCCTTGTGCGGAAATACCGGTGATGCAGATACAGCCACCAGTACATGGTCCGGGTTTTTAAAAAATATCTCCCCCCATGCCAGGACAACCTGATTGTTCGCAGTATTTTTCACCACCACCGCAAGATCCACCGGCTTTTTAAAATCCGTATCTGTTTTTTCAATTCCGGCCAGACCCAACAGCGTTTTCAGAGAAACACCGCGACACGCGAATATGCCCTTAAATTCACCATTATTTCTGATATCATTGAGTTGAATTTCGGACTGCTGGAATTTTTCCATGTCCTTTGACGTCAGGGACAGGGGATTTTTTACACAGCCGAGAATTTTCAGAACGCTTTTGTCCGTCGCTGATACGGGGAGGCTGAAAAACAAGGTAATGATAAGAATATAGACGTGGATTTTCAATTTCATGGTTCGTTCCTTTCATATGGATTACATTGATGTTATATTCATCAATTCAAGTTTTCCTCCTGCTTCATTACGCCAGGTGATGATGACAAATCCGATAAGGGAGATGATCATGATGGCATAGGCGGCGAAAAAAAATGGGGTAACGGGATTATTCGTAATGACCAGTTTTACACCGATGGGATCATCGGGACGATTTTCGGGGATGAAAAATTCCGTCATCGTTATCCGTATGGACCCGAATTGAAGGGGTTTAAGCATATAAATGCGGCCGGATGTGAGTATGCGGTTTTCTTTCATCAGGGTTATGTCGGCATAATTTTTATCCTTGTGAATATTGCTGCGGGTCATCATGGATCTTTGATTTTCATACGAAACCTTTAAGATGGCCGGATCATCGACAAATCGGACATCAGACAGCAGCAGAATATAATCTTTATCAAAACGGGTCGTCTGCCCTGCAAACAGGCTTATGCCGGTCAGTTTGTATCCGATGATCATGCTCAGCCCGTGACAAAGCATCACCAGCACAAACATCATATGGATGAGAAAAAACAGCCATTGCCGCGGGGAAAAACCGTTTTGAATCAGACGGAAAAACCGTGTCAGAATACAACAGATAAGGTGAATGAAGAAAACACCTGCAACCAGGCATACAAAAACAAACCAGGTCGTGATGATGAAGTCGCTTGCGGACTCATTGATAAGCCACTTTAAGGGAAGTTGACGGCTCAAGGATTTTAGTGAGGCGGCGTGATTCTTATCGAATGTCAATGCCACGCCGATCAATAGAGACCCGATCAGTAAACCGAGGCAAAAGAACGTTATTTTAAGGGAAGATATTTTTTTTAGCATATGGTTTATAAAATTTGGGTCATTGGTTTCGTGCCCACAATTGTTCTTTTAATGGAGGAACAACAACCACAGACTCCCTATTGCCGGTATGCTGCCGATTATCCCTCGTATGCGGATTGACAGATTCCATTTGGGTGGAAGATGACATGCCAGCATGGCCGTCAGAAACAGGCAGGAGGCTTTTAAAAATCCTTTACTCCAATGCCAGGAGTCTCCCCACCAGTTCAGGCACCACAGGGAGCCGGAGAATTCACTGATTAAAAATATGACGGTGCCGGTGAGTAAATAGTTTCTTCCGATATGAACATACGCGGGAAATCCGTGAAACAGTGCAGCACCGTATGTTAATGCGGCATAGACAAAAACGCCCGACGCTAGTATTCGGAAATGAAAAAAGACAATGACCCGGATATCGTCATACATGAAAAAGTCCTGGTTCAGTGTTTTCGGAAAGAAAGCCAGGTATGACAGAAGGAGAAATATTGAAATGTATATCCATTTGGCATGTGAATCATAAAACCGGCGATCAGATGGAGCACTGCAAAACAAACTTGAAAGATGCAAAACACCCAGAACGAGGGTGATGGTGGTCACGGATTCGAAATTACCGAAAATCGGCAGGCGGTGCGCTGAAAAAACGATGAGGGAAAAAATCAGCAAATTAAATGCGGTTCCGACGCAACCGGTGAATCGACCCCATTGAGATTTGCCCATGAGGGCAGCTGCGCAGGCAATGGCGTAGCTGCCCGTCATGCACAAATAAATCGGGAAAAAAGCAGATGTGCCCATTTTGGAATCCAGATCAATACGTCAATGTGAGGCCGGCTAAAAAACTTCTGCCCGGATTGGGACCGGTGCCCCTGTCATAGTCTTTATCAAAGATGTTTTTTATTTCCGCAAAAAACCTGGAATCCAGTTTTCCAAACCTGCGGATCTGTTGGACGACTTTGGCGTTGAACAGGTAATAGTCATCCAGTTCCACTTTGTTTCCGGTGTTGTCGTATTCAACAATGCCGTTGATGTAGGAAGCCTGTATATAGGCCGAGAGACCGAAATCAAGTGCATACCGCAGGTCCAGGTTGACCTTGTGTTTGGCAATGCCTTCGACATCCAGGGTGGGGGCATTGTCATTTGCTTTTTCCTCGGCAAGAAGATACGTATAATTTATCCCTGCATACAGACCGCAGGGTGTATCGGCATTAAGGATCATTTCCAGACCCTTGATTTCACTTTCCCCGATATTGACATAGATATCATCACCAGTGACCGGATCGGGCAACTGGTCAATATCATCCTTGATATCGTTATAAAATACGGCGATGGAGCCGTTAAAAATATTCGAAAATACTTTTTTAGCACCGACCTCATACAATGTGTTTTTTTTCGGATCAAGGTCTGGATTTCCGCCCAGGTGTTCGCTGTACATTTCGTTTAACTGGGGGAATCGGGTTTTACGACTCACCGACGCATGCAGGGAAAGACTGTCGGTTGCATCATATACAAGGCCGATTTGGGGATTAAAGGCATCTGCGGTACCTGGTGGCGGCTGATCATAGGCTTTTTGGGGGTCGAACCAGTCGTAGCTGACGCCGATGACAATGGCCAGTTTGTCCGTGGCGTTGATTTCGTCTTCAATGGCGATGGAATAGGTGTCTGTCTCGTATTCCTGTTCGGGCTGGTAGCCCGGCAGAGCCCATCCCCTGATAACGGACAATGTATCATTATCATAGAATTCGACCTGTTTGGAATTATTTTTCAGATAGCTGAATCCCATTTTTATCAGGCTGTATTTTCCGAAATCAAGATATGCCTGGAGTTCCCCGCCCGTTGAAAAATTATCATAGGCGCTGGTTTCAAACCATTTCTTGGCCGTAACATGATTCGCATCCCACCCCCCCACGTCTTCAAGGGTATCTTGATGGTCAACATAAAAAAGCCTGGCTTTCATAAATAACAGATCACTGAAATCGTGTTCCCCAACCAGGTTTAAATGCCATTGATCATACTCACTAAAGGCCCAGTAACGGTTTTTTGATGTGGGACAGCCTTTTTCATTGTTATGATAATCAAATGAAAGATAGATTCTGGAATTTGCGTCGACATCGTAACCGATTTTGGCATTCAAGGTTCTCTTGGTATAATCACTTAAATCCCGGGTACCGCCATCTTCGTTATATTCCGATCCAACGCCGGTCCGGGGGTTGTTCGGGTCAAAATCGTCTGACAATTCGAATCCGTCGGTTGATCTGAAACTGTAGGTAAGCCAGTAATTGAATTTGTTGACCGAGCCACAGTGATTGAGAATGTAATTCTGCGTGTTGTTTTCTCCGAAAGATGCGGTAAATTGGGTGAACGGTTCTTTACCGCCTTTTTTGGTGATGATATTGATCACCCCGCCCAAGGTATTGGGGCCGTACAGCACTGATGAGGCTCCTTTTGTGATCTCGATTCGTGAGATGGCGTCCACGGGAAACTGGTCCAGTGATATGGATCCGGTATATGCCTCGTGAACGATGACACCGTCTATGAGCACCTTTACCGCATCATCGCCAAAGCCTCTCAAGCTGAATTTGGCATCCCCCTTTGGATTATGATAAATATCGATACCAGGGGAAAAATACATTGCATCGGCAACATGCTGGGCGCCCTGAACATCCATGTCTTCACTGGTGATTTTCGTTACCGTCGTTGCCAGATCCACCTTGCCCCCTTTGGCAGTCACCAATACCGTACCCAGATCAAAGACTCGGGAATCCGTTTTTTCGTCGTCGGCAAACGATTGGGTCGTAACCAAAAAGACCCCGGCCAACAACAAACAGAAAAAAGTCCAAACCTGTTTCTTCTCTTTCATCCTCTCTCTCCTCTTCACTCTTGTTTTAATCTTAAAACGCTGAAACCGCGTATAAACACCAGCACGATTGACCTGCCCGGCAATTGATAACTATTGAAGGGACGGTTATTATGGGGGGATTCATAGCTGTATTCGTTATAAATTGTCAATATAAAGATAGCCAAAAATTTATAAATAAGAATAAATAACCATAAATAACTTAAAATGCCTTTGAAGTTATTGCCTGGATTTTTGCGTTTATTTTTTATGGGGATTTATTTGGTGTGTGTAATAAATCAGAGAATATTGAACACGCGAGGAGAGCCTGGGGTCAAACCTTTGTTTCTCGATTGGA
>CAYLRU010000039.1:0-24801 GCA_964386565.1 uncultured Desulfobacteraceae bacterium
TTCATCCTTCCGCCTTCCGCCTTCATCCTTCTTTAACTCTTCTGGAGGCTATAAGAAACTCATTGCAACGGGCCTGCCGATATAACCGCTCCGACATGGTCGCCCCAGCCGCTATCTTATGGACAGATGCTGATGAACAATGGAAACAACTTGTAGTTCAACTTCGCCAATTGATGCCTGAACTTTTAACCTTAGGCGAATATAATCCGGACGAAAAAACCGGCCCGGCTATCTGGCTACGGTGTGTCATCGAACGTGCTTTGCCGGATATCGAACTGCCTAAAGATGCCATTCCTATTTTATATATGCCGAATGTCAGCCGGCAGACGTTGCGAGCTGTAAAGGAATGTCCGGACAGTTTGAAACCACTGGTTGAGTTGCAATATCGCGGGACGGTCTGGGCTCAGCGTAATGGAAGAGACTGGACAGTTGAAGCGTTTTTAGTTTCAGAGGATGGCGGCCTTGGGCTCGATGTTGCGAAGGATAAAAACACTCGGCGTTCAATGATCGGTGCATTGGCTCAACTCGCGGTGACACCAATAACAAGGCTGCTCGGTAAAAGGCTTGAAACAGAAGATTTTGATAAATTAATGGTTGAAGATACACCACGTGATTTATTGGTATGGATGAATTCTCCCGCGCAAACGCAAGAAAAATGGGATGCAAATAAGTGGGCGGCATTCATTTCCCGCTGCAAGGCTGAATATGGTTTTGATCCTGAAAAAGACGGAGAAATTGTTGCTGGCGAAAAGCTCGGAATGAGAGAAGACGGGGTTTGGAAGAACCTTTGGAGACGCTTTGAAGAATCACCATTGCTATATCCCGGCCTTCCAGAGTTACTCAGGCAATCAAAACCTTCCGGCAAGCTTATTTTCGATAAAGAGCCCTGGCCTGATGAGAACGACAGCGAGGAAAAATCATTACGGCAAGAACTTTTAGGATTATCTGCACAGAGCCCTGCAGAAGCCAGACAAAAAATTAAGGAATTGGAAGGCCGGCACAATAACCGTCGCGAATGGGTATGGGCCAGAATCGGTCAGAGCCCGCTTGCGATAGCCCTAGAATATCTGGCTGTGATGGCTGAGGAAACTTCACAAAGCATGGGTGGTGATTCTTCGGATGCAATGGCCTCTATATACAGAGACAGCGGTTACAAAGCGGATCTGTCTGCCATACTTGCACTGGCCAGTGTTAAATCCGCTGAAGACAGCAAGGCGGTTGAAGCGGCTTTGATAAGCATTTATTTGCCCTGGCTGGATGATGCGGCGCGTCATTTTCAGAAACTGATAACAGCAAAACCTCTGCCATCAGGTTGTAGCGAGCTGCCCGGAATAAACGCTGAAATTGGTGAGTGCCTGTTGTTTGCGGATAGCCTGCGATTTGATATTTCTCATCGATTAACTGCCTTTGCGGAGGACCAACAACTGATATCATCATCCAGTTGGCGCTGGGCATCCCTGCCGACAGTTACAGCCACAGCCAAACCTGCCCTCTCGCCAGTGACCGAGCAGATCATAGGTAAGCAATTAGGAGAAGAGTTTCGGCCAGTCACAAAAGAAGGCTACAAGCCATTAACGATTGACCGGTTTCGTAAGCTACTTATTTCAATAGGGTATCAGGTTCTTGATCCTTCTGAAACTGGAGATCCTGATCAGCCTAATGCACACGCATGGGCGGAATTCGGCGAGATTGACAAGCTCGGTCATAACTTGCAGAGCAAACTCGCATCAAGGATATCCGAACAACTTGAACTGCTGATGGAAAGAATTCGAGAGTTGCTTGAAGCAGGCTGGAAGCAGGTACGTGTTATAACGGATCATGGCTGGCTCCTGGTTCCAGGCGGTTTGCCTGCTGTAAAGCTGCCGAAATACCTCACCGAATGTCGATGGGCACGGTGTGCGGCTATTAAGGAAGGGGCAAAAGTAGATTTCCCAATGGCTGCCTGGCATTGGAATTCTCATGAGCAGTTCGCCTATGGACCTGGGGTAAGCTGTTTTTCAAATGGGATTGAATACGCTCACGGGGGTATGAGCTTGCAAGAATGCCTGATCCCGGACTTGTTATTTAGTTTGAGCGAGGCACCTGCGGCTGTAACTGCCAAAATAAAAGAGATTCAGTGGCACGGTATGCGCTGCCGCGCATTCATTGATGCTGGAGAGGCCAAAATAACAGCAGACCTTCGAACAAAACCAAATGACAAAACCTCAAGTGTAGCCACCCCTAAAATGGTTAGCGCTGACGGGCATGTGAGTCTGCTTGTAGAAAATGAGGATCTGGAAGGTACCATAGTCAGCCTGGTACTTATTGATCATTCCGGTTCAGTAATCGGAAAAAAGGCTACTACAATTGGAGGTGATGAATAAACATGGAACTTGACACTCTTGACTGTCTTGCTGCCTCTGCATTTGACGGATTTCTGGTACGCAAGGATCTGGTCCGAAAATACAGCCGGCAATATCCGGTACCCACATATGTGGTTGAATTTTTACTTGGACGCTATTGTGCTACTGTTGATGAAGAAGAAATCGAAGAAGGCCTTGGGATTGTTGAAAGGCAGTTGAAAGATCGTACTGTTCGAACCGGGGAAGAGGAATTGTTTAAGGCCCGGGCAAGGGAAAAGGGATCTGTAAAATTAATTGATCTTATCAAAGCCAAACTCGACTCCAAGAATGATTGTTTTATTGCTGAACTTCCAAGCCTGGGTTTGCGTGATGTGCGGATTAATGATCAGCTGGTACATGATAATGAACGGATGCTCACTGATGGTTTTTATGCCGAGCTAAATTTGACCTATGATGCGGCAATAGCTCAAGAAAAAAGCGGGAGACCTTTTGCAATAGAAGGATTGAGGGCAATTCAGCTTTCGAAGGCGGATGTTCTTTCCGTTTTGGATCGAGGCCGGAACCAATTCACCACTAATGAATGGAAAAGATTTCTAATTCGTTCCGTTGGCCTGGAACCGGAAACGCTCTCCCAACGTGCTCAGATGGTAGCGTTGCTTCGTATGGTCCCTTTTATTGAAAACAATTTCAATATGGTTGAGCTTGGCCCAAGAGGAACCGGGAAAAGTCATATTTATCAGCAAATATCCCCTTACTCTCATTTAGTGTCAGGCGGCAAAGCCACTGTCGCAAAAATGTTTGTCAATATGGCAAATGGCCAAAGAGGTCTTGTTTGTCATTACGATGTGGTGTGTTTTGATGAAATTTCAGGGATATCTTTCGACAAAAAGGACGGCATTAATATAATGAAAGGCTATATGGCCTCCGGTGAATTTTCCAGAGGTAAAGAACCGATCCGCGCTTTCGGTGGCATCGTAATGGTTGGGAATTTTGATGTTGACGTCGAGCAACAACAGAGAATCGGGCACTTACTCAGTCCGCTACCTGTTGAAATGCGAAACGATACCGCATTTATGGACCGGATTCACGCCTATGCTCCGGGTTGGGATTTTCCCAAATTGAATCCTGACAACTTAACCAATCATTTTGGCCTTGTCACCGATTTCCTGTCAGAATGCTGGAACAAACTTCGGTCTGGGAGCCGCCTACCCGTATTACAGGGGCGTGTAAATTGGGGAGGAGCCCTCAGTGGCCGAGATATTGAGGCTGTAAACAAAACGATCAGTGGATTGATAAAACTCATTTTCCCTTCCCCTGATATGCCTATTCCTGATGAAGAGTTGGAATCGATTGTTCGCACTGCGTTGGAAGCTCGCCGCCGTGTTAAAGAACAGCAGAAGCGATGCCTGAAAACGGAATTCCGAAACACCCATTTCAGCTATTTCATGGGTGTAGATGGTGTGGAGCAATTTGTCTCCACCCCGGAGCTTCACAGCGATGAATTGATTGATGCCGACCCGCTCCCGCCGGGCCAGGTATGGGCCATCAGTCCGGGCGGCCATGAAGCTTCACCGGCATTGTATCGGATTGAGGCTACGGTGGGTCCTGGAAGTGGGGTAAGAATCCTTAATACGCCTGTACCTCCGGCCTTTAGAGAAAGCGTGCGGTATGGTGAGCAAAACCTTTATATCCGGGCAAAAGAACTTGTCGGTGATCGAGACCCGCGCAGTCATGAGTTTTCGATACAATTACGGTCTATGGACATTGACAGTTCAGGCCAGGGGCTTGGCTTGGCCGTAATCATCGCACTTTGCGGATGTTTGATTGAACGAAACGTAAAAGGTGGACTCATCATAGTTGGTGCTTTAAATCTTGGGGGTTCCGTTGAAATGGTGCCAAATCCGGTAGCAGTCGTAGAACTGGCTGTTGAAAAAGGAGCCGCAACAGTGTTGATGCCAATATCATCAAGGAAACAATTATTTGAGCTTTCAGATGATATGGCAACCAAGGTCAGCATCGAGTTTTATGCAGATGTGATAGATGCATTTACAAAGGCGATTATGGACTAAAAAGGAGGACTATGCCTAATGTAATGGTCAAGTAAAAACGGACACGTTTAAGCAGCCTTCAGTAGATTAAACTCCATGGGACTCATGTAGCCCAGCGTGGAGCGTAAACGATACGCGTTATAAAATGTGATGTAGTCCAATATTTCCATTTCAGCATCTTGCTTGGCCGCTTTCGTTTCTCGTGAACACCTCGCTGTGTCCGTTTCTACTTGATCAGATCATTATATAGCACAGACTATTTTAAACTATCATATTTAATCGCCGGGTTAATAATAGGAGAAGCCGTCCCTGCCTGCCAGGCGGGGGTTAGTGCTTCACCTGTCAGGTCGGGCATGTTTTTCCCTTGCCTTTTGCTATCCAGTCCAAAAATCTTTTCAAAACCCCGGGCTTTTCAGATTGTGACTGAGACAAATTGTTGTCTGATGCTGAAACCGCACCATTATTTTTTGTGATTTTATTTTTCATGGTCTTTTTACTTTAATTTCTGCAAGGCCTGTTCCGCTGCAACGGTAATCGGTTCCGCACTCGGCTCTGAAGAGATATCCGGATTGCAGGCGGATGTGAAGGTTGTCAATTCCGGGATTGTTTTTCCGCCCAGGATAAAGGCGGTGATGGCATCGATTTCTCTTGCCGGCGCAATCGCATGACTGACTATCTGGCCTCCAATCAGTTTCTGCGTTTTTTTGTCAAACACCAGCTTGATCTTCCACGGTTTCATACCCGGAATCATCGCATGCTTGCTTCTGGAGTCAACCGTGGCGCATACGGTTTCAATGCCTTCTTTGGCTGCGTTCTCTTCGGTCAAACCGGTTGCGGTAATTGTCATGTCAAACATTTTGCAGCCGCCGGCATCCACTACGCCCGGAAATTCGATGTCATAACCGGCCAGCCGTTTAGCGGCAATACGCCCCTGCATCACCGCGGGTCCCCGGAGTTGACCGGGCGTTGGTTTTTGTGTAATAAAATTAATTTTTTCAACACAGTCCCCGCCCGCCAGGATATCCGGATCAGATGTTTCCTGGAATTTGTTTACCTTAATGCCGAAGCGGCCCATTTCCAGTCCGATATCTTTGGCAAGTTCAATGTTCGGCCGAACCCCTACGTTCATAAAAACCATATCCGCGTCAAGTTTTTTCCCGGATGCCAGTTCAACCCCGGAGATTTTCCCGTCCTGGCCGGTTAGTCTTTCGACTTTTTCACCGGTCAGTATATTCAACCCTTTTTCTTCAAGATATTGTCTGACCAAATCCGCCATATCTTTATCCAGCATCAGGGGGAGTGGTCGGTCCATGAGTTCAATGACGGTGATATTGAATTTGTCCGGCATGTTTTCCGCCAAAAGCGTAGCAATTTCCATGCTGATAAAACCCGCCCCGATCAATATGATATTTTTGGGATTTTTATCGGCAATATATGATTTTATTCTTTCAGCGTCCGGAAGCCCGCGCAATGTCATGACCCCTTCAAGGTCATTTCCTTCAATCGGCGGGATAAAAGAACTGGATCCCGTGGCAAGATACAGTTTGTCATATTTAAATTTTTCGCCGCTGGAAACAAAAACGCATTTATTTGCGGCGTCCACCTTGGTCACTTCCTCCCTGACAATTTTAATGCCCGCATTTTCAAGCATTTTGTCGGGAACAACAATCGATTCACTGGCAGCCAGACCGGCCACTACATGAGGAAGCGCTCACCTGACAATAAAGAATTCTTCCTTTCGAATAACGGTGATATCAATTTCCGGCATTAATTTTCTTGACATCATTGCTGCCGGCCCGCCTGAACCACTGCATCCCACAATAACCAGTTTTTCTCCTTTTTTCATGTCATCTCCTTTGATCTGATTTCTTTGGGTTTAATATATATGATTATTGCCTTTGATTCAAAATATTCGTTTTTAACTGATAAAGCAAAATAATCCTTTATTTCCAACAAAACAAGACCGGTTAAGCCGCCTGTTCTTTCATATTGTTTAAAATTTCAGCCGGTCCGAACATCAGCCCTTCCATCTCGGCCATGAGTTCATCATTATTAAAATGCTTCAGGTCAATCGCCTTGTTCGGGCATATGGCCGCGCAATTACCGCAACCCTTGCAGACAGCCTCGTTGACCTCGCAGATATTCAAGACCGGATGATGCGAGATAGCCCCGTAAACACATACTTCCTCACACTGGCGGCATCCCATGCATCTTTCCGGGTCAATGGCTGATACCGCTGCTTCAATCTCAAGCTTTCCGCGACTGATCAGGGAAAGAGCCGCACCTGCCGCGCCCTGGCCCTGTGCCACGGAATCGGGAATATCCTTGGGGCCCTGGCAGCAACCGGCAATAAAAATGCCGTCTGATGGGGTTGCCAGCGGGCCGAGTTTTGGATGAAGCTCGTTCACCCAGCCATCCGGGTCAAGGGAGATCCCCACCATTCGCGCAATGTCTTCGATCCCGGCAGACGGTTTCAGGCCCACACTCAGCACGACCATGTCCACGGGGATTCTCCGTACCTTGCGGGCAAGGGTGTCTTCCACCACCACCACCAGTTTCCCCTCTTCTTTTGGAGAGTCGGCAATATCGGTAACCTGGGAGACCTTGCCGCGAATAAAATGGGTCCCTTCCTCCTGGAGCCGGTTATAAAACTCTTCATACCCTTTTCCAGGAGAACGGATATCAATATAAAATTCATACACTTCAGCACCGGTCTTCTCCCGAACCAGATGCGCAAACTTCATGGAATACATGCAACAGACCCGGGAACAGTATTTCATATGATTCTGATCCCTGGACCCTACGCAATGGATAATGGCGACTGCCCCCGGTTTTTTACCGTCCTTGGTAACAATTTCACCGGAAGTAGGTCCGGTGGCATTATTGATCCGCTCGAACTGGATACTGGTATAGACCTCGGGATACCGTCCAAACCCGTACTGGGTCAATGGGGTGGGATCAAAGGTTTCAAACCCGGTGGCAATGATAATAGCTCCTACATTTATTTCAATAATTTCTTCCTGTTGTTTAAAATCAACAGCATCTGCTTCACAGAATTTCTCACACACCCGGCACCTGTCTTTCTGGAAATAAAGGCAATGTTCCGTATCAATCACACGGGTATTGGGGACTGACTGCGGAAAAGGTGTATATATGGCCTTCCGGTAAGTCAGATCATGATCAAATTCCGAAAGAACCTTTGAGGGACACTTTTCCGTACAGATCCCGCAACCGGTGCATTTTTCCGCATCCACATATCTTGGTTTTTTTTTGACCTTGACGGTAAAGTTTCCCACAAATCCGGAAACATCAACCACCTCGCTGTAAGTCATCATTTCAATATTTTCATGCTGGCCCACGGCCACCAGTTTCGGCGTGCTGATACAAGCTGCACAATCCAGGGTAGGAAATGTCTTGTCAAATTTGGACATATTCCCACCGATGGACGGGTCCCTTTCCACCAGGTAAACCTTCTTTCCGCCGTCGGCAATATCCAATGCCGCCTGTATTCCGGCAATCCCTCCCCCGATGACCAGCACATTGGGATTGATATCCACCACCCGTGAGGACAGTTGCTGATGATGAGCAACTCTGGCCACGGCACCTCTGACCAGATCTTTTGCCTTTTGGGTAGCCGCTTCCGGGTCTTCGGTCACCCAGGAAGCATGCTCCCGGATACAGGCCATCTGGAAATGATACGGATTGATTCCGGCCGTCTGGCATGCGGTTCTGAATGTCTTTTCATGCATTCTCGGGGAACAGGAGGCAACCACCACCCGGGTTAAACCATTTTCCCGGATATCATCAATCACCAGTTGCTGACCGGGGCTTGAACACATGAATTTAAAATTTTTTGCAATCGCCACATGGGGAAGGGAAGCCGCATATTCTGATACCGCATCCACATCCACCTTGCCGGATATATTGGTCCCGCAATGACAAACATAAACCCCGATTTTCGGTATGGATTCTCTCATGTTAAATTTTCTCCAGACGAATTTGATGGTTTCTAAAAAAGGTGTTTTACAAAACCCTCAAATTCAAACAGCCATTTTAAACGGTGTTAATAACTTTTGTAGCTTCAAGTCCTTTTCAGAAAGCCCAAAAGCAAGCCCGATCAACTGGGTAAAAAAGATAACCGGCAATTTCATGAGCCCGGGTTTGTGCTGTGAGGCATCGACATTGAACTGACACAACGGGCACAGCGTGCAAATAGTTTGTGCCCCCTTGTTGACGGCGTCCTGTACGATCCGCTTATTCAGCGGCAGACACAAGTCCCTGTGCGCAACCATATGTGCTGCACCGCAGCACTCGGTTTTGGCGGAATAATTTTTCAGCGGTCTTGCGCCAACCATTTCAATAAGTCTGTCCATCAAAACCGGATGATGGGCATCATCAATGTCCGCCCATGGCCGGTTTAACTGACATCCGTAGTACGGGGCCACAACGAGACCGGAAAGATCCTTTTTAATATGCTTCTTTATATCATCGGGATTCAGATCGTTTACGATGACCTCCATAAAATGTCTGATGTTCAAATTCCCCGTGTATTTAAGCCCTTCTTCGGCAAGCGCCAGGTTCACTTTTTGGTTCAAGTCGTTGTCCCGGGCCAGTCTTTCATGGGCCTTTCGGAGGGTGAAATAACATGCGTTACACACGTTGACGATTTCGGCAACCCCCTGTTTTTCAGCCAATGCCATAATCCGGGCCGGCAAAACATACGCCTCAAGGCTTTGGGTGCTCCAATAGCTTGTCGCCCCACAGCAGTTCCAGTCCCGTATTTCAACCAATTCAATGCCAAGCAGCCGTGAAACGGCCTCGGTTGATTCTTTATATCCGGCAGCCCCCTTGTAACTGCATCCTGGGAAAAAACCGTATTTCATGATCGCCTCTCCAGTTCTTTTGCCTTTTTAAGGACCCGTTTAAACCCTTGAATATTTCTAACCGAAGCCAGCTTGATTTCCAGCCGCTTCCGGGCCGCCATCTTCAAGCCCAGAGGCACATTTGCAATCGCATCTCCGGGGTGCCGTAAACCATATCCCGCCATGGCCGCGACATCCGTCAGCCGACCGTATTTTTCAACCGGTGCATTAAATGACCGATAAAGATGAAGCATCTTGGGTGGTTTGATCCCAACTTCTGTTGCCATTTTTTTCAGGGAATACATATGGTCGGTAATGGAAATCTCCCTGGGGCATTTCACAACGCAGTGATAGCAGGAGACACAAAGCCACATGGTATTGGCATGTAAAACTTCGCCCATATCCCCTTCCCTGGCCATGGCAAACAACTGCCGGGGACCAAAATCCATATGCGGCGCCAGCGGGCAACTCCCACTGCACATTCCGCACTGAATGCAGTTTTCTATTTCCCGCCCACGGTATTTATTAAAAAATCTGTCCCGTAAAACCGAATCAGACATCATATATACACCTCCCGCCTGGCAGGACTGCCCCCCATTTTTTTGATCTGCTCCGTAAATTCGTTGACCACACGTGTAAATCTCGGGCCCTCCGACGCCGGTATCCAGGAAAGCCGGATCCTTTCGGAATCAAGCCCCATGTTTTCAGCCAGTGTTTTGGCCAGCGCGACCTTTCGCCGGGCGTAGAAATTTCCCTTTGAGTAGTGACAATCTCCGGGCGCGCAACCGCCGATCAATACACCGTCGGCACCGTCAAGTAGCGCCTTTAAAATAAAGACCGGCTCTATCCTGCTGGAACACATCACCTTTACAATTCTAATATTCGGCGCATACTTGAGCCGACTGGTGCCGGCCAGGTCGGCTGCAGTAAACGTGCACCAGTTGCACAAAAAAGCCACAATTTTTATATCTGAACCATTCTCTGCCATGATTGTTTCCCTGTCTGATCAGAAAATTTATTAATAGATACCCCCATCCATATCAGTCTTCAAAAACCTCCAGTTCCTTTTCCGCATAGGTCAGCAGCGGCAACGGTTCATCAAGATTTTTGCCCGGAATATAACCAAACAGGGCCTGGGATTTGCTTCCTGCTGTTTTAAAAATCCGTGAGACCGGGATATTTACCGGACATACATCCTCGCACATTCCGCAGGCAACGCAGGACACCCCCATGTGGCTTAATCTGCCCAGATGAAACAGTATCCTGTCCACAGGCAGCCGCAACGCTCCTTTTGCCTGCATTCGGATAAAATAGCTTTCCGGAAAGTATTCAAATGTCTGGGAATCAAAATAACAATTCTTGCAATAACAGATGGGGCACACATAACTGCAGGCATGACAGGAAATACACCGGTCAAAAACGTGAACCAGCCCTTCCGTGCCGGAAAGCGAATCATCCACCTGGGCGGTCAACTCCTCTTCCGCACGGCGCCTTTCCTGTGCCAGGGATTCAACTGCCGGAGACACCGCAACGGTGTTTGAAAGGTCCAGGCCCAGTTGTTTTGCTGCTGCCAGCCCTTTTTCAGAAGGAAAGGAAAGCACCAGGGGCTGGTCTATGCTTCGCCCGACAAATGATATGGCAATGTCCGCACCCTGGGGCGTAAATCGGGTGCACGCGGCACAGACCGCCCGAATCCCTTCACAGTTTTTACCGGCAGAAGCTGCATCTCTGTATGCGTTTATTTTTGCTTCATCCGACAAATTAATCTCCTGAAAAGGAAATACGCCTGAACAGTCATAACTGATAATCAAAAGGTTATCGAAAGACGCCTGTTTGATTTTTACCAGTTCGGTTAAGGCCCTTAATTCGCAGGGACGCAAAAATACCGCTACCGTTTTTGACGGGGCAGCTTCCTTGGTAAATTTTGAAACCGCCCGGGCCGCGTTTGCCGGCATTGCCGGAAAAAAAGGCACGCATTCTCCGACATTGTCATTGCCGGTAAAAAGTGTGTATGCCGCTTTCTCACCGGACGGGAGTTTTGCCATGGCGGCCACGCCGGCCACACCCAGTTTATCAAAAAGCGCCGTGTGAAAATCCGTCATCATCATCCGGCTGTCAATCATTGCTTCCATATGTTGCTCCTTTTACCGGCAGAACCCTTATAATCTGTATTCACATGCGTCTATTCTTTTGAATACGTTTTTGTATAAGGGGTCTCAAAATCCTTTAATTCCTCAAACTTGAAAACCGTATGCGGGACCGCTTCATCCAGGCGGCGTCCCGGTTCATAGTCAAAAACCGCCTGGGTATTTCTGCCTGCCAGGGCAAACAGCATGGACACCGGGACATTGGCCGGACAGGCGTCTTCGCATGCCCCGCATGACACACAGGTCACGCTCATATGGGTCATCCGTCCCAGGTGAAAAAGAAGAAGGTCGGGGGGAAGCCTGAGTCCGTTTTTCCGTTTCGCCCGCTGGAGCATATTGTCAGCCTCGCTGCTTAACGCTTTTGAATCAAAATAGCACTCCCGGCAGAAGCATATGGGACATACTCGGCTGCAGTTATGACAATTAATGCAGGCAGAGAGCGTATTCAGTAAGTTTTCAGGCCCCATGACCGTTTCCTGAAAGGAATCGAGCGAGTTATTTCTCTTTGTTTCCCGCTGAATGATACGTTCGCTGATTGCCTTTTCCCTTACATCCAGCTTATCAGCTTTGGTGCCCACAATCCCTTCTTCAAGGAGTTCTTCTCCCTGTTTGCTTCCGGGAATAAGCCAGAAACCCTTTCCTTCTCCTGCCATAAGACCGATTTCAATATCTGCGCCCGTTCCGGTAAATCGATGGCAAATGGTACAGACATTCCTTGCACCTTCCAGCGCCGTCTGTTTTTCCAGGCACGCGTCAAAGGATTCATCCAGTTCTTTTTGGTTGCCATTTACGTATTTTTCCAGCGGATATGCGCCCGAGCAATCAAAACTAATCAAAACAAGATGGGTCAGATCCACCTGTTTTATTTTGGCCAGTTCAATGACGGCCCTGTATTCACAGGGACGTAGCAAAACCGCTGTTTTTTCCCATACCGGGCCTTTTTTGGTCAGATAACTGACAACATTCGCCCCCTGGGTTGTCACCACCGGCGGGACAGGGTCGGCCGACTTGAGCAGGCGGCCTTTTCCCATTAAAAACCAAGCATAGGAATCTCCACCCTTATTTTTAGCAGGCATCAGAACCGCTTTAATTTTTTCACCGGCCAAAAGTCCGTTTAAAAAGTCCAAAATTCCTTTTTTCACCGGCCCTTCAACCCATATTCCCTTATTCATATTCACTCCATCCTTGACAGACATTCAGGTATCACTTCTTTTGGCCAAGGGGTTTTTCCCCATATTCTTGATATGATCATTAAATTCATTAACCGTATCTGCAAACCGTTTCCCCTCGCCGTGACCGACCCATCTGAGCCTGACCCTTTCGGAATCAAGTCCGAATGTGTTCAAAAGCGTTTTTAAGACAGCCATTCGTCTTCGCGCGCGATAATTACCTGAATCAAAATGGCAGTCCCCGGGATGGCAACCGCTGACGGCAAAGCCATCTGCTCCTTCAATCAAAGCCCTTAAAATATAAATTGGGTCAAGGGCCCCCGTGCAAGGGATCCGAAATGGTCGAATATTCTCCGCATACTGAAGATGCATGGCCCCGGCTGTCTCAGAGCCGCCGCTACCGCACCAGTTACATAACCCGTAAATAATTGACGGTGTAAACCCGTTTTTTTCATCCATGTTTTTTCTCCAAAGATTCACAGTTGTTTATCCATCAATAAGGTCATAAATAAACAGCCCGCAATTCTTCATTTTAATGTTCAATTCTTATACCGTAAGCAGCGCATCAATGCTTCTGATGATCTGATCCTCCCGCTGATCTCTTAAAAATGCAGCGCTGCTCGGGCATGCAACCACACACGTCCCGCATGAATCACACAGGAATGGACGGACCTTGGCAACCTTTCGTATGGGGTCAATCTCCCGCGCGTTATAAGGACAGACATCCACACACAGGCCGCACCCGGTACATTTGCTTTCATCCACTTCAGAGACATACATGGCATTGGGCGGCGGCATTTTAGCGGCCGGCAGAATCACCATAGCTTTTCCGGCGGCCTGCCGTGCCATCATCACCGATTCCATAAAAGACCGGGGCGAGTGGGCCGTTCCCACCACAAAGACACCGTTGGATGAAAGCTCAAACGGTTTCATAATCCTTTTGGAGGCATCTTCATAGGGGCATGCGCATGACTCCACATCAAAAAATCCATCATCATCCAGGTTTAAATCAAATAATGCCGAAAATGCCTCATTGTTTTCCCGGTTCGGTTCCATGCCCGTACTCAAAACCAGATAATTCGCAGTAATATCCTTGTCTTTTCCGTCTGAAATGTCGTTGATCTTTATTTTAAGGACCGCATCGGATAATTCGAGTTCCGGATACCGATTTTCATCAAACCGTAAAAAATTCACTCCTTTTTCCTTTGCCGCCTGGAAATAATCATCCTTGAACCCGTATGTATTCATATCACGATAAAGGATGGTGGCATCAATTCCCTTTTCTCTCAGAATCAAAGCGTTCTTTAAGGCTGCAGAGCAGCAGACCCTTGAACAATATGGCTTTTCCGGGTTTCTTGAGCCAACACACTGAATCATGACCACATGGCCGCCGGTAATTTGTTTGTTTGCCAGTTTTTTTTCAAACTCCAACTGCGTCATGATCCGCTCATCTTTTCCGTAACCGTATAAATCCGGTTTTGCCTCCAGTGCCCCGGTGGCGATAATGACAATCGTGGGATTAAGCTTACCCGTTTCCATGCCCTTTGTTTCAAGTCGGACATGGAAATTACCGGCATACCCGGAAACATCGCTCACCATGGTATCCGTATAAACCGTGATATGCACATCCTTTTCAATGTCATCCACGAGTTGCGCCATATATTTTTGAATTTCATGGCCCTCAAGGTCTATCGGCAAAAAATCCGCCATGCCGCCTACATGGTCTGTCTTTTCCACCACATGCACATCATAGCCGGCGGCACCCAGATACCTGGCTGCCTCAAGCCCGGACGCGCCGCCGCCGATGACCAGTACCGTTGACCCCATATGATCCATCAGCGTTGGCATGGCCTGCGCGGTTGATAGCTTGGCTGCCGCGGCATATATCATTGCGACCGCTTTATCCTCCATTCCGGCCGGGTCCGTATGGACCTGGATCACATCCTCCCTGAGGCGCAGAAATTCGGAAAGCAATGGATTTAATCCGGCCATCATGACGGTTTTTCTGAATTTCATCATTTTCTGGATCGGGGTGCAAACGGCCAGCACAACCCTGTTGACGCCCGATTTTTTTATTTTTTCCGCGGTTTCCTGGATGGAGGACGGCGTGCAACAGCCGTTGATGATCTCCACATGGGCTACATGAGAAATACTTTTTACCCGGTTTGAAAGTGATTCAAGGTCCATTTTGTCGGGAAAAGATCCGAAACAGCTACAGATAAAAACCCCTATCCGTGTTTTTTCATAAGAAACGTCCCGCAGCGCAGGGGGTTGGGGTTTTTCAACGTTCTTTTCCCCCAACCAGGAAATGATTTCCTTTAATGGGCCATATCCTTCCCAGATGGTCTCCGGGTTTCCCTTTGGAGACGTAAATTCGCCGACTGCAAAAACGCCGTTGACCCTGGTTTTGGCGCAGGTGAATGGCACGATATCACAGAATCCATGCGATTCCGCCGTAACGCCGCAAATTTCAGAAAGCCTGTTCATAGTGGTGGGCGGTCTCTGACCGGTGATTAAAATGGTCATATCCACCGCTTTTTCATCCTGCCGGCCTTTTGTTGAGAAAGATATCCTGTTTTTTTCGCCATCTGCCGCACTTAACGCGAGTTTTTCCGTCCTGATGATACGGACCCCGCCGTCTTTTGCCCGTTCGTACATGCGGCAATGACCCTTGCCGTAACATTTGTAATCCCGGCAAAAAAGGAACACATCAATGTCGGGATGCATCTCCTTTATTTTGTTGGCGCGATACACCGCCTGGGCGCTGGCATTACAATTCTCATACTCCATTCCCTTATCATTGAACTGGGGTGTTACGATGATGGCGACACTTTGGGGAAGCTTTCCATCAGACGGACGTTTAAAAGAATCACCGGTAAAATTTGTCGCCAGTGCTGCCCTGGCAATATCCGAACTTTTAACCACATTCGATATCGCTCCCCATCCGAAACAGGCCAGTTCCGTTTCTCCGGGCTCGTCAAATTCAGGGGCAAGGATCACTGCGCCAGCCGTTATCTCGATTTCTTCAACCGGCGGGTCTATTTTCAAGGCCCCGGTGGGACAGGCTGTTTCACATTCCCCGCATTTGGTGCAGTTTTCCTCGTCGATCAGATAAATATTCTCCCAGAACATCTTGGGCACAATATTTACAGCCTTTTGTTTTTTGCCGTCTTTTTCAACCGTAACCGGGCATGCGTCCACGCATTTTTCACATTCCGTGCAGATATAGTTATTAACAAACGCATCCCGTTTCCGGATTTTTGCCGTAAAATTACCGGCCTCTCCGTTGAGTTCAAGGAGCTCCGCATTATATATCATTTGCATAGCTCCAAGCCCCACAAACAAACGCTGGGGTGCATAGGCGCATGCCCAGCAAAGGTCAAAAGGGAGCTGCGAAAGCACCTGGTTTTTGATTTCATCAACATAAGCCCCCCGGTTCAGCATAACGGTCTTGTATCCCAGCTTGCCAAGGGCATAGGCGATTCTGTAACCGCTCAAATTGGTCCCGTAAATCAGGACGGTACTTGCTTTGGACATCTATTTTCTCCTGAATTTCAGCAACTTAAAATATTCAACCAGGGTGTGAACGTTATATATCATCTATTTTCCGCATCGTTACCCGGTACAAAAAAGATTGTACGGGCATCTTTTCTTCACCCAGCAATTGGTAAGCCGATTTCGGAAAAAACCGTAAAATCATTCGCATTGTTTCTTGGGTGCAATTTATCATTTCAAGACATTCGCCTGCCTTCATCTCACGGAATTTCTGGACGGCCTGAAGGGCTGCGACAGGAGCCATAAAACCGCTGAGATCGATTATATGATTTGATTGATTTTTCATTTACAACCAAATGGATATCACGGTAAATCAGTTTTAATTGAACTTTTAATAGAAACAGCAATTACCATGCCACATTTGTTTATTTTTATTATATTGATTTTATAGAAAATATTTACATGATTTTTTTATTGCTATACAACTGTAAATGCTTTACACATTAACAACTGTAAATGCCTTTACGATAGGAAAAACAAAATGGATCAACTCGGAATTGAGCAGAACCAGTACTGGAAAACCATTATTGACACCATGGCCGAAGCACTGATGGTTGTCGATCCAAAAGGATTGATCATTTCCGTTAATCAATCCATGATTCGGTTGACCGGTTTCAAAGAGAGTGAACTTGTCGGCAGGCCCTGCGGTGTATTAAGTTGCGACAGGTGTTTTGTTAATAAAAAACAATCAGCAGACTATTTTTGCGCGCTTTTTGAAAAAGAACATTTAAAGATCAGGTGTACGCTTCGAAAAAAAAACGGTGATCCCGTTAAAGTGTTTAAAAATGCTACTGCGTTAAAGAACAGCGACGGAAAAATAATCGGCGGAGTGGAGACACTGACGGACTTGAGCGAGGCATTGGCCAGGGAAGCGGTTATTTCAGATCTCCGGCAGGAACTGGGTGCAAAGGATGGTTATCAGTCCATGGTTGGGAAATCACCGGCCATGCAACACGTTTATGAACTGATCACAAGTGTTGCGAAATCCGACATTCCAGCCATCATCTATGGTGAAAGCGGCACGGGAAAAGAGCTGGTCGCTAATGCCATACACAACTTAAGCGACCGAAAAAAGGGTCCTTTTGTGAAAGTCAATTGTGCTGCGTTAAATGAGTCTCTACTTGAGAGTGAATTATTCGGTCATGTGAAGGGCGCATTTACCGGTGCATTTAAAACACGCATCGGCCGGTTTGAGGCGGCGCATCAAGGGGATATTTTTCTGGATGAAATCGGCGACATGCCATTATCCACCCAGGTAAAACTGCTTCGGGTCATCGAAGAAAAGAAAATTGAAAAAGTGGGTGACAATCAACCTGTTCCCGTGAATGTCCGGCTTATTTCAGCTACCAATAAAGACCTTGGAAAACTCGTTAAGCAAGGGCTTTTTCGCGAGGACCTGTTTTACCGCATCGGGGTATTACCCATCCATATACCGCCGCTTCGTGAAAGAAAACAGGATCTTCCACTTCTGATCAATATGTTTTTAAACAGGATTCGTCTTAAAACCGGAAAACCCGTTTCCGTAATGAGTAAGGAATCACTTGCGCTGTTATATGACTACCACTGGCCGGGAAATGTAAGGGAATTGATCAATGTCATTGAACACGCCTTTGTGTTGTGCCGTGAAGGTGAAATTACCCCCGATCATCTGCCCGACAATCTGTTGAAAAAACAAAAAAAACAATGCGCTGAAGTCAGATATCCGGATCAGCCCGGCGGTAGTGAGGAAAAGAAACAACTGATGGCCGCCATTTCCTCAACCGGGGGAAATAAATCGGAAGCTGCGAGAATCCTGGGGATCAGCCGGGTCGCGTTGTATAACCGTCTTAAAAAATACAATATCCACGTGGACAAAACAGTCCGTGAATAATCAATGGGGAGAAAACCCACGGCGACCTGATTGTCCTTTGGTTCCATATAAACGAATTCCCTGGACCCCAATCACTGATAGATGTTGACTGAGGACTGTTTTATGAATCAATCCATTAAGAAAATGTTCACCGAGGTTCCGCAAACCTACAGGCTTCTGAACCATTTTTTGACCTTCGGCCAGGACATCCTTTGGCGCAGAAGGGCAGCCGGGATTGCTGCTTCAGGAGGCGGAACACGATGGTTGGATGCCTGTGGCGGAACCGGGGAGATGGCCACCTGCCTCTCCCATCTGGCAAAAGGTGGCACGAGTATAGTAGTGGCTGATTTCTCTTTTCCGATGATGAGCAAGGCTATGGAAAAGTCCGAAGCAAAGCACATCGCCTTCACGCTGGCAGATGTCAGTCGCTTGCCTTTCCGGGACAACTCCTTTGATGTCATCACCATATCCTTTGCCACCCGCAACCTCAACATAAGCCAGGATAACCTGCTCAAGTGTCTGCGAGAGTTTCACCGGGTTTTGAAGCGCAATGGGCGATTTGTGAATCTGGAGACCAGCCAGCCCACGTCTGCGCTGATTCGCCGGATGTTTCATCTTTATGTTAGAGCAACCGTGGGTCCGGTTGGCCGCTTGGTTTCCGGTTCGGATACGGCATATACCTATCTCTCACGTTCCATGCGCCATTTCTACAGTCCGGAGGAACTTGCTGAAATCATCCAACAGGCCGGCTTTTGCGAGGTCAGTTTCAATCGCATGTTGTTTGGCGCCGCTGCAATTCACAAGGCAATCAAGCGGGAAGGCTCTTAGCAGGGTGTGGAGATCAAGAATTGGAAGTAATATAACCAAACATCTCTATAGCCTTCGGTTGTCAAGAAAAAAGGCTTCCTCCG
This sequence comes from uncultured Desulfobacteraceae bacterium, assembly GCA_964386565.1. Taxonomy (GTDB): domain Bacteria; phylum Desulfobacterota; class Desulfobacteria; order Desulfobacterales; family UBA5616; genus CAYLRU01. Next base: position 18,884 of record CAYLRU010000039.1, read on the forward strand.
GGATCGGTTCCAAAAACTGAGCAACCGGACCGTTGTGAAAAACCACAACCTGATTGAGGGGCACGACGATGTTGACCCTACGAGTTCGCCATGTTTTCTGTCACGGAGTTCCTCTCCTGTTGCTTCTCCAGCTTCTTTTTTGCCTTTCTTTGCTGTTTTGCTGTCTTTTGTTTCTTGCTTTTTTCCTTGTCCTTCTTGCCCTTGTCTCCCATTGCGTATCTCCTTTTCCTGTTGTCCCTGTCCCTCTTGCCGCGAGAGTGCCGGTTTGTCGTCAGTTTTGGCTTTGCGGACCTTGCTGTCCACTGAACCGCCTTGATAATAGGTATGGCCTTTGTTCCGGGTCATGCATTATACATGAAAGCTATCCACGGTGACAAAACAAAAAACGACAAGATCGATGATGCAAAATATTGGTAGCGGGATCATCGATAAATGGTTCTGGCTTTTTTAAATCGATTCCATTATCTTTGGACATGGTGATGTCGTCCTCTTATTTTGTCAGTTCAAAATGCCGGGCTGCTGCCGTGAAATAATCGCTCGGAGAATACACCATCTAATTCCTCAAACTGATACAAAAAAACCGGTTTTAAGGGCCTTCTGGGATACCGGAATATTATATCTTGAAAAAAACCTGTTTATTATAATATAGGTTGAATTGTAAATTATAAAACCGCAACGGTAAGCGTCAGCCCTGCCCTGCTGCGGTGGAGCTGGCATTATGATTGGAGATCATGTTATCAGGTTTTGATCAAATTGTCGAAGAACGAATTAAGGAAGCACAGCGCAAAGGGGCCTTTGACCATCTGCCGGGGGCAGGAAAACCCCTTGACTTGGCGGATGATCATCATATTCCTGAAGATCTTCGCATGGTCCATAAAATATTAAAAAATGCAGATTGTCTGCCCCCTGAAATCGAGTTGAAAAAAGAAATTCTTCGGACGGAAGATCTGCTTTCAGGCATGAAAAACACGTCTGCGAAATACCGTATACTAAAAAAACTCAATTTCTTAATCATGAAATTAAACACCATGCGCGACTCTTCGGTAATATTTGACATGCCTCAACATTATGCTGAAAAATTGTCGCAAAAAATGGACCCCACGGGAAACGGAAATGATTATAGAAGCGATTTCAAAATCTCGAATCAGGTTCACTCATCCCCTGCACCATCAGATTTAAAATGATATTTCAGGGTTCCCATTGCCGTTTGTGGACAAAAAAATGCTTTTCAAATGAACATGACAAAGGATAAGAAAAAAGACGGCCTTTTTAAAGGTGTGTTCCTGGCCTATACCGTATTATTGCTTCATGTGGCATTGGTGGCGGGATTGGGCTTTCTGGTTTTTTTCTTCCGGGGTATTATCCATTACATGGGATGGATACTCGCCGGCGGATTGGCGGTAATCACAGTATCCGGCTATTATTTTTATCGTCGGATGAAGCAGGAAGGGAAAAACCTTAAAGAAATGGTCCGCATGCCCCTTCTTGCCGGCCGAACCGTGGAAGTGAGCCTTCTTGGGGGCCTGGCTTCTTTCAGGGTCGGAAAAACCAGCGGTTCCCGGGATTTAATTGATGACGGCCGCACGGCTTATCCCCTGATAGAGGGCCCGGAAGCGGCCCATATCCGTGAACTCAAAGAACTGGTCAGGCTTTTTGAAGGCGGTCTGATTACCCGGGACGAATATAACCGCGCCAAGCAAAAATTGTTGAATTTATAAACGGATGAATTCGCAAAAAGCAGAATTTATCAGGTTTTAAGTGTTCATATGAATAAGTTTAATTTAAAAAAACCAGATACTTAAAACTTGAATTCCTTGTAAAAAGTTGTTTTTCGGCATTTTACAAGACCATTATAAACACACATATGAAAAAATTAAATGTAGCCCTCCTGTCCGGCGGGAAATCATCAGAACGCGAAGTGTCATTAAACGGCGGTGAACAGGTCTATCAATCGCTGGATAAAGAAAAATACGATATATTCCGATACGATCCCGAAACAGACCTAAGCCGTTTGGTGGCGGATGCTGAAAAAATCGACATCGCCCTGGTCATCCTGCATGGGCCCTATGGCGAAGATGGTACGATTCAGGGGTTGCTGGATCTTTTGAACATTCCGTATCAAGGCTCGGGTGTACTGGGCAGCGCCCTTTCGATGAACAAAATCGCTTCAAAAACCATTTTTCGCCAGAAAGGTCTTCCAACCCCCGCTTACCAGGTACTCGGCAAGACAGACTCCGTGGATACCGAACAATGCATCCACGTCACCGGATTGCCCATGGTGGTAAAACCCGGAAACGGCGGATCCAGCATCGGCATGTCACTGGTCCGGAGAAAAGAAGATATTTTACCGGCTGTTGAAAAGGCATTTTTATATGATGATGCCGTGCTTTTGGAATCCTATATTACGGGGATTGAAATAACCGGCAGTGTCATCGGCAATGAAGACCTCACACCGTTGCCCATTGTTGAAATCATTCCCAATGAAAAATACGATTTTTTCGAATATGACGCCAAGTACACGGCAGGCGAAACCCGGGAAATCTGTCCGGCCAGGATAAGCGACGAATTAACGAAAAAGGCTCAGCATCTGGCCATGGCGGCCCACCGGGCGTTGTTTTGCAAGGGATACAGCCGGACGGATATGATTTGCCATGAAGACGAAATTTATATCCTTGAAACCAATACCATCCCCGGGATGACGGAAACCAGTCTTTTGCCCCTGGCGGCAAAAACGGCGGGCATCAGCTTCAGCCGGCTCCTTGATCGACTCATTGAGCTGGGGTTGGATGCTTTTGAAAAAAAGTGAATAAAAAACGGCTATCAAACAGGCCGGTATTCATTTGAAAAAGGAGGATCTATGAAAGTTTTGGTTGTCGGCGGTGGTGGCAGGGAACATGCACTGATCTGGAAGATAGCGCAGAGCCCTAAAGTGAAAACCATCTTCTGCGCACCCGGAAACGCCGGTATAGCGGAATTGGCCAAGTGCATTCCCATCGGCGCCGAAGATATCGATCAACTGGTGGAATTCGCAGTGAAAGAAGCTGTCGATTTGACCGTTGTCGGGCCTGAAGCACCCCTTGCCGCAGGACTGGTTGATCTGCTCGAAGAAAAAGGACTCCGGGTATTCGGCGCCAACAAAAGGGCCGCTCAAATTGAGGCCAGCAAATCTTTTGCCAAGGAGTTAATGGAAAAATACCATATTCCCACGGCAAAAGGGCGTGTGTTTACCACGTTCAAACCAGCCGAAGCCTATATCAGAAAACATGGCGCACCCGTCGTTGTCAAGGCCGACGGACTTGCCGCGGGAAAAGGCGTGATTGTCTGCAAAACGATTAAGGAGGCTGTTGACGCCTTAAAAGAAATCATGGTGAAAAAGGCCTTTGGGCAGGCCGGGGAAAAAGTTCTCATTGAAGAATGCCTGGTTGGAGAAGAGGCGTCTTTTCTGGCATTCACGGATGGAAAAACCGTTTTGCCCCTGCCTTCCTCCCAGGATCATAAAGCCATTTTCGATGGCGATGAAGGACCCAACACCGGCGGAATGGGGGCCTATTCGCCCGCCCCGGTGGTGGATCGAATCATGCATGACAAAATCATGAACGACATCATGATGCCCACGGTTCGAGCCATGGCCGCCGAAGGGAGGCCTTATAAGGGCGTACTGTATGCCGGCCTGATGATCAACGGAGACAGCGCCAAGGTCCTGGAATTCAACGGGCGGTTCGGCGATCCCGAAGCCCAGCCCCTGTTGATCCGGATGAAAAACGATATTGTTGCCGTCATGGAGGCCGTCATTGACGGACGATTGGATCAATGCACGCTGGATATTGACGAGCGTGCTTCGGTATGCGTTGTAATAGCGTCCCAAGGATACCCGGGATCCTACCCGAAAAACAAGGTCATCAAAGGCCTGCCCGGTACCAAGAGAATGAAGGACGTGGTGGTGTTCCATGCCGGAACCGCCAGGGAAAAAGGAAAGATTGTCACCAGCGGAGGCCGCGTGCTGGGTGTCACCGCGCTTGGCAACAGCATTCCGGATGCTATCACCACGGCATATCGGGCCGTATCTAAAATATCATGGGACGGTGCCTATTACCGAAAGGACATCGGCGGCAAGGCCGTAAAACGTCTCCAACAAAAACCCGAAGTGGAAATCGTCATGGGAAGCGATTCTGATATAGATGTCATGATCGAAGCTGCAAAAATTTTAAAGAAATTCGGTGTCACCTATAAGATGAACGTTGCTTCGGCCCACCGCAGCCCCCAACGGGCCGCAGAGGTTGCGTCCTCTGCCCAAAGCCGCGGGGTAAAAGTCATTATCGCCGGCGCAGGCCATGCCGCGCACCTCGCCGGCGTCATGGCGGCCCATACCACACTTCCGGTTATCGGTGTTCCCATTGACTCGTCTTGTCTAAACGGCGTGGACGCCCTTTACGCGACGGTACAAATGCCCCCCGGCATTCCCGTTGCCACGGTCTCCATCGGTAAACCCGGCGGAAAAAACGCCGGGATCCTGGCAGTCCAAATCCTGGCGGCAACGAATCCGGATCTGCAGAAAAAACTCGATGCGTTTAAACAGGAAATGGCAAACGAAGTCGAGGAAAAAGCAAAAAGGCTGACCCATTGATACATGATGGATGAAAAAAGAGACATTCAATCCAAAATCAGGTTGATAAATTCCAAAACCCCTGAATCTGAAATAATTGATGAGGCTGTCAACGTCATCAAGGATGGGGGTCTTACCGTGTTTCCCACCAAGTGTCTCTACGGGTTGGGGGCGGATGCCTTGAATTCAAAGGCTGTCGAAGCGTTGTTCCGCATAAAACAGCGGCTGAAGAAAAAACCGATTCTGGTATTGATTGACAGTATCGTTGTTTTAAATATGCTGGTCAGGGAAATCCCTGAAATCGCCGCCAGGATTATTCAAAACTGCTGGCCCGGGGATGTTACCATCGTGTTTGAAGCCGATCCTGCGGTTCCCGACATATTGACGGCCGGCACGGGAAAGATCGGCGTCAGAATGACGGGGCATCCGGTGGCAAGGGCGTTGACGAAAAGATTGGAGCGCCCCATTACCGGTACCAGCGCCAACATATCTGGTTTGCCGGGATGTCATTCGGTGGCCCGGCTCCGGTCGGAACTGGCCGATGCGGTTGATCTGATTCTGGATGCGGGAACACTTGCAGGCGGTATCGGCTCCACCGTCGTGGACGTGACATCGGCAATCCCTCAAATATTGCGGGAAGGATCGATACCTGCGGGAAAAATCTTTGAACTGATAAACGGATAAAGCCGCGGCCGGGGCATTTCAGGGAAACTTTTATTGACAACACAGTTTAATTTGAATATAAAAAGCTGGCTTTTTGCCGGAGTGGTGAAACTGGTAGACGCAGAGGACTCAAAATCCTCCGGGCTTACGCCCATGGGAGTTCGATTCTCCCCTCCGGCACCAAAATAAATACAATGGGTTATGAGATTTAATGCCTCTCTGACCCATTTTTTATTTTATCCATATTTACTTTTCGTCCCACCATTGTCCCACCTAAATTAATGTCCAACACCCTAAAACCTCTCCAGAACCTTTCTTCGTTCCACTAACTGATCCTTATATTTTCTTCCACAAACCAAACCCAGATCCCACCTTCAGCATACCTTGCCTTGAGCCAATCCACTCCAACGCTGATGTTTTGCGGGTAATCTTCTTTGACAATAGCCACATGGATCGAATAGACTCCTTATTATTTCATCGGGATAACCGGCTTGCCATCCTGAACATCCCTGGCAACATCCCTGGCTGTTTTTGCCATGCCTATCCTGACAAGTTCCGATAGGATGAAACTTTGAAAGTCAGCTGCAGGGTCATCAATTTAATTTTAATAAGTTATCTATTATACCACTTTGTAGCGTCAGAATTTCCCCAC
>CAYLRU010000040.1:0-24732 GCA_964386565.1 uncultured Desulfobacteraceae bacterium
TATCTCCCCTGGTTGAAACGACATATCGGGGGGTTTAATCATTTTTATAAAAATGCAGGCCTGACCGGATAATATTATTGATCGCAACAGGAGGAAATATGGATATCCTTGCACAAGACAGCAGTATTCAAATCATACGGCAGTCACTGGGTCCATACGGAACCAACGCATACATACTGGTCTGCAATAAAACAAACGAGAGCGTTATCGTGGATGCCCCGGGAGAGCATGAAAAAGTGCATGCTGTCATAAAAGATACCACCCCAAGGTACATTCTGATCACCCACAACCATATGGACCATACCGGAGCGCTTGTTCAGTTGAAATCCGATTTAAATATCCCCGTGGCGGCACATGCTTCAGATGCCGGGCAACTGCCGGTACAACCGGATATCACGCTGAAGCATGACGACGTTGTCGCATTTGGAAATATCAAACTGAAAGTTCTCCACACGCCGGGTCATACCCCGGGAAGCCTTTGTTTCTATTATGACAAATACCTGATATCCGGTGATACGATTTTTCCCGGCGGCCCCGGAAAAACATGGTCCCCGGCGTCATTTATGCAGATCAAATCCTCCCTTGCCGAAAAGATATTTACGTTGCCCGAGGACACCCTGGTATTTCCCGGTCATGGAGACGGCACCCGTATCGGGAAGGAAAAAGAAGAATTCCGCACATTTTCTTCCAAATCCCATGATCCGGATCTTTGCGGAGACGTTGTCTGGCTGTCGCGTTAGCCAAAAACCGTTTCTAATAAGGAATTTCCACCCGGTGGAAGGCTTCTGCCAAATCAAACTCCTTCCCCTCGGCAAATCCGCGGTATCGTTTTCTCATCCTGTCCTCAAGTGCATCATTGCCGAGATGTCCGACCTGACTTTGATGGCATCGAAGAGCCTTCATCTTAATACCGAATGTATCGGTAATATCCACCCTATAGTTAATGTCTTCCGCCGCCCAGAACAGTATCTCCCTTACCTTGTGGGGTTCCAGACCTTCCGCCAGCAGTTCCGGGTATGAGAGATGATCCCGTGCGCAGGGGAAAACAGCATCCAGCACCACCGTTCCGCAAATCCGATGATCCCGGTGCCATATATACCGGCGATAGGGATCTGATGTCACCACCACTTCCGGGCGGTACCGGCGAATGAGCCGAACGATCTTTCCCCTGAACTCCGAGGTGTCTTCCAGTCCCTGGTCCGGATATCCCAGGAAAAGAACTTCGTCCACGTTTAAGACATCTGCAGCATTTCGCTGTTCTTCCTTTCTGATTTCCGACAAATCTTCAGGGGACAGCGTCCGATCACTCGTTCCTTTATTTCCGTTGGTGCAAACCACGTAAATTACTCTTCTGCCTTCCCGCGTCCACTTGGCCACCGTACCGGCGGCGAATTCAGAGTCATCCGGATGGGGAGTGACAACCATTGCATAAACCGGTTCATCCATTTCTCATTCCTTACCGATAAAAGAGATTATCCGTTGAACACAACGGAAAAGATTGTTAAAATAAACGATCATGATACGCAAAAAAAGAGGTTCCACTTCTTCGAGACGGCATCTAAACTGGTTTCCGTTTCCCGATGCCGTCATATTATAATGCATGTTATTCACAAAGCGAGCCATGGCCCAAAAAGAAATTATTAGAAACTATTGCCCATCGGATTTCAACCGATATTTACATTTTTATAAGGATTCTCCGGAGGGTCAGGGAAACGGCCTGCATGTTCTGGCCAAACGTCTGGCCGAAAACCTGAATCGCCCGGCATGCCGTCCTGATGAAAATTTTTTTGTCGCCATGGAAAACGAAAGAATAATCGGCACCTGTGAACTGACCCCTGAGCTGAAAATAGGGCGGATATTGCTGAACATCAGGGTCCATCCGGAATTCAGACGCATGGGGATCGGTTCTGATTTGCTTGCCGCGGCTCTTCTGCGGAGTCGGGAGCTCGGTGCTGATATGATTCACACAAACATTGCGGATTCAAACGGTGCGGCAAAAGCATTTTTGACAAAACACGGTTTCAAAATCGTTCGCCGTTATTACGAGTTACACCTGGATATCCGGAATGCTGAAATTGATTACCATGATCCAAATCCGTTTACCATTCGTTCCCTGCAAAAAGGCCAGGAACACCGCCTGACCATGATGCAAAATTATTTCTTCAAAGGAAGCTGGGGGTTTAATCCCAATACGGTGGAGGAAATCTGCCACGAAATTGAAGCCCGTGACTGTTCCCATGAAGATATTATTTTAACATACGATGGGGAGCAGCCCGTGGGGTACTGCTGGACGCGAACAGACAGGGAGGCAAATGCCTTCCGGCATAAAAAAACAGGCCGCATTCACATGATCGGTGTAAATCCGAAATATCGCGGAGGAGGCCTGGGGAAAATAACCCTGGCAGCGGGGCTGTGCCGACTGAAGAATAACGGCGTTCACGTCGTTGAATTGACAACGGACAGTAAAAATACGGCTGCAAAAAAATTATACGATTCCATGGGATTCAAACGGTGCGGCATCCTGCTGTGGTATGAAAAAGTCCTGTAAATAACGAGCCCTATCCACCTAATGCCCGATCGACAATGAACCGCTGCCGGGATTCCGGTGCCCTGACCTTCCGTAAAGATCCAAAAACGAGATCTGCATACCCTTCGACCATGGAGGCGGCAATATGCTCCCAGGAAAACCTGGAAATGGAATTCCGAATGGCCTGGGAACGACGTGCGTAAGTTCTGGGATGGTTAAGAATATCCAGGATGGAGTGTCCCATGCCTGACACGGTATCATCCCTGACCAGGCAGCCTGTTTCACCATGGCGGACGAGTGTCCTCATCCCGCCGACCTCCGTTGATACGACCGGTGTCCCGCAAGACATGGCCTCCAGCGCAACCAGGCCGAAACTTTCATACAAGGATGCCACCACCAGGGCATCGGCCGCACTATAGTAATACGGAAGATCTTTCTGGTCCACCCGGCCCGCGAATCCGACGCAATCATCGATTTCCAGTTTTTCCACAAGCGTCTTGACCTGCTTCATCTGGGGATGATCGGGATCATCCCCGCCGACAATCAGCAGCTTAACGGGAATACGTTTTTCCAGCCATGCCGTCGTCCGGATCAACCGGTCGATACCTTTTAAAGGTTCAACCCTGCCCACATACAGGATGACATTTTCGTCCTTATCGATTCCCAGGCGGTTTCTGGCTTTCCGGCGGTCTACGGGCCGAAAAAGGTCCTGGTTGACGCCGCATGGAATCACGCTGACGGTTTCCGGTTCGGCGTCATAGAATTTAATGATTTCCTGTTTCTCCTTGATGGTCGGGGCGATAACCTTACCACAGGCGTGGACCAGGGCTTTTTCACTGCAGATCCGGCATTCCGGTTCTGGTTCACCAATTTTCAACGTGTTTTTTATGGCACCCAGGGTATGAAACATGATCACCTGGGGAATATTCCACCATTTTGACAGAAAATTTCCAACCAGGCCCGAAAGCCAGTAATGGCTGTGGACCAGATCATATCGGATGCCTTCCGTCTGTTTGAAGTCGTCCAGCACCCGGGCAAAGTCCTTGATATACGGATAAACGGCAAGTTTATGCATGTCGTCACAATCGCCGGCTTTAATATGCATCAGCCTGACGTTTTCATATAAATCAATAATGCGGGAATGCTTTAACCCGTGATACCGCGTATAGATATCGACCCGGTGACCCCTTTTCCCGAGTTCACTTGCCAGTTCCCGAATATATACGCTCATGCCTCCCGTATCCCTGGTGCCCAACTCTCCGATCGGACAACTGTGAATACTCAGCATGGCAATTGTCATTGATGGAAAATCCACAACTTTTTCCTCTTTAAGATCCTTGAAAAACGTCCTGCCGAGGATCCCTTCTTTTTGTTTCGAGTCCCGCCACCGGCGCGACGACTTAACTTAAAATTCTTTTGAAACAGGGGATTTTTCAGATTTCAGAATTTTATCATAATACCCCCTCAGAATAAATCAAGCTACTTCAACCGGATATTGAGCCGACTGAGCTGTATTTCGTTTCCGCCCAGACGATACTTATATGTTTCAGGCCCCTTTAAAAAGTCAAAAATTCTCTTTTTTGCGGCGATACTGTGCTGAATCAGGAGAATCTTGGATAAGACCCCCACGCTGACGTCACTGAACCGCGGGTCATATCCGTTGTTATACAGATATATGCGGCCCTGATAATCAAAATACAAAACCACCCCGACCGGCAGGTCATCCATATACAGCATCCCCATTTTCAGGATACCGGCATCAGCCGTGGCGGAAATCATGGCATTGAAAAAAGACTTCATCTTCAGCGTCATGAATTCGGTTTTATCCGCCCGGCTGCCCTGAAAAAGTTTTAAAAAAATATCCCGCTTATCTGCTATCTCTCCGGGATCATCATATACCGTAAAGCGGATTTCACCGGCCTCATGCAATCTCCGAAGTTTCCGCCTGACCTCATGGCGTTGCTTTGATTTCAAGCCTTCAAGGTATCCATCCCAGGTCCCGGGCAAACTCACTTCCAGGGAAATTCCATCCGGTTCCCGGTTAAAAGCGATGGATCGCTCCTCCAACACCGGAACCAGATCCCCGATGGCACGGGATTCCGGGCGCAGGCATCTCAATTCCAGTTCAGCAACATCGCTTAAGAGCAAATGATCAAGGAGGGCATTAAAAAAAAGCGACGCCTTATCAGGGGCAACGATAAAGTCCAAGTAATCACACACATCCGTGCTTCCGATAAACAATGCTTTGGGACCATCTATCTGGAGCGGAGCGATTCCGATAAGTTCATTTTGTCGCCAAACGGAACAGATCCCGGGTTTTTTCGTTTCTCCGAAAACCCGCCACCATTCTTTCAGCCAGACCGGAAGTGTAAAAACATAATCCCATACCAATGCATATGCCGGATCATTGTAATATTCAAAAAGCTGCTCAAGACTCTCCAAACGAACAGACGTATCCCCTGTTGTCGCACACTGGGTCATTATTCTATCTCATATTCCACGGACAATCCGGGAAAGCAAGCCCCGTCCATGGCGGAATTCACCTTAGCTGTCTTTTGTCACCTGCACCAAACATTTCTCCATGCCACAATCCATCACTGTCTATAACATTTCAGATGTTTACGGGCAATCGATATTTTTTTAACGCCCCATCCTGTCACACCACCCTCCTGATCACGCCGTCCCCGTCATAAAATGGATTGATTTCACCGAATCTTTTTTGATAGGGGTATGAATTATCTTTTTGCTTTGTACCCAATTTGAAAAAAAACCGAGGATCGCGGCCAATGATGGATACTTCTTCTTACAGGGCATTATCAGAGGGTTACAGCCACAAATGTTTCGGATGCTCCCAGGTAAACCCCCACGGCCTGAAAATGAAATTTTACGGGAACCGGGAATCCGTCATTTCCCATATTACCGTACCGGAGTACATGTGCGGGTGGAGCAGACTGGTTCACGGCGGTATCCTCTCCGTCATACTGGATGAAATCATGAGCTGGTCGGTACTGCACGTGATGAAAAAAATCGTCTTAACCAAATCCATGACCATTGACTTTTTAAAACCCGTATCCATTTCCGAAGAACTCACCGCCCGGGGCACACCGATTGAAATGGTCAGCAGAAATGAGGCTTTGGTGGAAGGCATCATTTTCGACACAAAAAAAAATATCTGCGCCAAGGCCAGGGGAAACTTCGTTCTCCTTAAACCCAAGGTGGCTTTAAGACTGGGCATTATTGATGAAAAAGGGGTGAAAGGAATCGAAAAAATCATCAATTCCTGACACTGAAAAACCAAAAAAACCGACAACACGGCATCCGTATGGATTGATGCACTGCTATCCATCCCTTTTGGTCATTATCCGTCATTATATTTTATTTGTATCAATCCTTTCTAAAATATTGACTTCTTTTTACATTTTTAGGTAAAATTCTTTCACCTTTTTTCATTTTCAAGAACGGGGCAATCCATCTACGGAGGTCATTTTATGCGGCTTGCAATAAATTTTATGATGCGCGTTTTTTTTCCCATCGTTATCCTGATACTCATTCTGGCACCGGTTAATGCCGAACAAACCGCATTGATAATGGCAACGACAACCAGCACGGATGATACAGGGCTTCTGGATTATCTGATACCTCATTTTACCCGGGAAACCGGCATTGAGGTCAAATGGATCGCCACCGGCACGGGAAAGGCCTTAAAACTCGGTGAAAATTGCGATGCCGACGTTTTGCTGGTACATGCCCCCCCGGCTGAAAAAAAATTCGTTTCAGACGGTTATGGGTACATGCGACGGAAAATCATGTATAATGATTTCATCGTTATCGGGCCGCCTTCGGATCCTGCAAGAATTAAAGGGAAAACCGTCAGCATCGCATTGCACGACATCCACCGGCAGCATGCATTGTTCATCAGCAGGGGAGACAACTCCGGTACCCATAAAAAAGAGCTTGAACTTTGGCAGGTTGCAGGGACACCGGTTCCGGACAAATCCGACTGGTATCTGCAGACGGGTCAGGGAATGCTGGCCACCATCCGGATCGCAGGTGAACGCAACGGGTATACTCTCACGGATCGGGGGACCTATATCAAGTACCGGGCACAGGCGCACAATCATCCGGCACTGGACATCATGGTTGAGAAAGATCCTGTGCTGATAAACCAGTACAGCATCATCCCTGTTCATCCGGACCACTGTCCGAATGTTAAGTTTGAAAAAGCAAAACTGCTTTCCGACTGGCTGGCGGGAAATACCGCGCAGAATCTGATCGGAAATTTTAAATTGGCGGGACAACCCCTGTTTGTTCCCGATGCAAAATAGATTTACCCATGGACTTTATCACTACCGGCATCATTAAAGCCCTTTACCTGCTGATAGACGGTGACCCGGAAACTTACTCCGCCATCAGGGCCTCCCTGAAGGTTTCGGCGTATTCCATTTCCATAAGCCTGTTCCTCGGCATTCCCATGGGATTTGTTCTGGGGTATGTCGATTTTGCGGGAAAAAAGTATATCCGTACGCTTGTGGATACATTGCTGGCCCTTCCCACCGTATTTATCGGGTTGATGGTTTATGCACTGTTGTCCCGACAGGGTCCCCTGGGAAGCTTGAATTTACTGTTCACCCTTCCCGGAATCGCCGTCGGCCAGGCAATCCTGGCGCTTCCCATCGTCATAGCCCTCTGTGCAACAGCCATAGAAGGCATGGATTATCCCCTGCGGTCCGCCCTTCTTTCCCTGGGTGCCAACCGGCGGCAGCTTGTCCAAAGCAGTCTGTGGGAAGTCCGATACGGCATCCTGACCGCCGTGATTACGGCTTACGGCCGCATCCTCACCGAGGTCGGCATTTCCATGATGGTGGGTGGAAACATCAAATGGTATACCCGGACCATCACGACGGCCATTGCCCTCGAAACCAACAAGGGACAGTTCGCCATGGGAATCGCCCTGGGAATTGTACTGCTTTTAATCGCATTGTGCGTCAGCATCCTGCTGTCACTGTTTCGGAAAAAATAATGAAAGCCGGAGACCGGATTCTTTTTTAAAATTGTTAAGCCCATGTACCGTATAAAAAACCTGGAACATCGATATCAGCATGACCCGGTTCTTCAGATCGATGAATTATACATTGAAGAACATACCATCACGGGACTGGTGGGTCCTAACGGAAGCGGCAAAACCACGCTGCTGAAGCTCCTGGCATTCACGGAAAAACCCACACAGGGGGAGATCCGGTTCAACGGAAAACCAGGTGCCCCTTTTTCCGACAATATTCGGTTTAAAGTCTCCCTTCTCACCCAGGAGCCATACCTGATGCGGCGGTCGGTTTATGACAATGTCTACTATGGATTAAAAATCAGGAAAGAAAAAAGAAACGCAAGGAAAAAAGTATACCGGGCTTTGTCATGGGTGGGCCTGTCCCCCAGAACGTTTGCAAAACGGCATTTCAGCGAACTTTCAGGCGGTGAGGCCCAGCGGGTGGCTCTGGCTGCAAGACTTGTGCTTAAACCCGAAGCGCTTCTGTTGGACGAGCCCACGGCGAATGTCGACGCGCACAGCGCATTCTTGATCAGAGACGCTGCATTGCGGGCCAGGGAAAAATGGGGCACGACCCTGATCATTGCCAGTCATGACCGGCAATGGCTTTACGAAATATGCGATACGGTCCTTCATTTGAATAAAGGGCGGATATTTACAGCCGGAATGGAAAATTTTGTAGAGGGCCCCTGGCACCCGTTTGATAACGGAAAGTGGGCCAAAACACTGAAAGACCAACAGCGCATTATCGTACCCCGGCCGCCGAATCCGGGCGCCATCGCGCTGCTGAGACCGGAAGCATCTTCTTCAACGGTTGAAAACGAACCGGTTGCAGACCCTGAAATTCATCTGCTCGCCGTGACCGTTACCCGGTTGATTTTAAACCGGAAAACCCGGGAAATCGTAACGACCCTCTTTGCCGGCGGCATCAACCTGACAATTAATTTTACACGGGAAGAGGCGTCGAAACTGGACCTTTTTCCCGGCCGGCAGCTCTTTCTCAAATACCGGATAGCGGATGTGAAGTGGGTTTAACCTGAGTTGAGCGATTATTCATGAAAAGATGTGTCGAAATCCTGGTGTACAAGAGATCGGTGCAGGTTTAAATTTCCAGGTTGGAAAAAACGATTTTTTTTGGAATCTCAATACTTTTATCAAAGGTTGTCTGATTTCTTATCAGATATTTGCTGACGAGAATATCCTTTTTCTTTCGAAATGCTTCCTTTAAGAACGTCTCCAGCTTCTTCCGCGAATCAAACCGGTTGGCGAAAAGTTCTCCCCAGTTGTTCATATAAACCACGCTGTAATCCGTCAGTTCTTCCCCCCACGGCGTTTTATCAAATCCGACAACGATTAATATCTTTAAGGTTTGTTCCTCTTCAAGGTAACTTGCCGGTTCAACATCAAGGGATTCGTATGTCCCGAAAAATTCCTTTATCCGTTTGCCGATGTTGATGATTTCCTTGAGCGTGATGCCGGAGGAGTTGGGACGCATCCGGATCCGGTTTTCCACGAACATATTGTTCCACACGATAAACGCGATACTCTCTGTTATGTTATCACTTGAAAATACCGGGACGGTTGTCTCATTGTCTGAAAACACCTGCCATTCATCATTGTTTAAACTCAAGGTCAGGAAGAAAATGTTCAACTGCCGGCCGGGCTTGTGGAGAATGGAGATCTTATGATGTTTCTTCAGATAACTTGCCGATATTTTTCTGCCGAGTATGGTCAGATCCTTTTTATCGGAATTGCTGTAAACGGATTCATGCCCTGCTGAAATTTCACGGTACAACTGGAGCATGAAGCGAAACAGCCGGTTGCCGAATTCGATCTGTTCATTGAATTTCCAGTCACGAAATCGCTGTAAAGACTTCAACGTCCCCGCGTCCAGGGAATGTTCCTCAAAAAACCGCCCGGCCAGCCTGTTTTTTAACGACTGCCGCCTGCCCTGTGCATCCAATTCACACCGGAGGTAAAAGCACATCTTCAGAAAATTCATCATTCCCTTTTTCCTGCCTTTATATGCATTCAAAATCATCGACATGGTAAAAAGGCTGTGATCCGGAAAAAGATCGGCGTGGGTACCGGAAAGGACCGCTTCCCTGAATTGATGACAAATCAACCGTTCATGGGGGGCTTCCAGCAGCATCTTGAGGAGCACCATCTTGATAATGGACTTCAAGGGACTTGATAAAAATTTTCGGAACTGCCACAGGGCAGCGCCAAAGTACTCGCTTTGTCTTATTTCTTCGAGATTTCCAAAATCAATGAGATCGTATTCCCAGAACGAATCCATGGCTGCAGCGCGAACGGCGTCTTCATAGGAAAATCTCGTATTTCCGTCATATACCAGCCACCAGATGGGGATTTTACCGGAAATCAATATAAACGTCCTGTAAAACTCTTCTTTCAGTACGTTTTGCTGTGTACTGCCGGAACTTTCCCCGTCCACGCTGCCGAAACGCCCCTGTTTTACCGACTCAACGTCGGATATAAAAAAATAAACCGGAAGCTTCAGATGATTGTCCATCCACCCTTTAATGAGGTTGACTTTCCGGTTCAACTGGCGCCACGACGTCCTGTCATAATGCTTTTTATCGAAGCATATCCAGATATCGCAGTCAGATGAAGAATTCTGGCTTACCGTCCCCGCGCTGCCGATGGTGTACAGGCCCTGGATGTAATTCGCATGCTGGTAGGGCTTTAACAGCGTTGCACGCCGGGTTATCCCGAAAAGCTTTTTAAACTTTTCTTCACGGTTTTTTATATCCTTGTCATATTCAATGTTAAAAACGCGGAAAGGCCTTGAAAGATCCCTTAAATATCCGGGGCAGGATGGTTCGTTTATGCTCAGGAGCCAGGGCAGCATATACAGAATCGTTTCACTGTCCCTGGGTGCAAGTTCCTGGAAAATTTTTTTTCTGAAATTATTGTACAGAAGAAATGCCCGCTTGTTTCGGGATATGATTTTTTGAATGGCATCCGGATTTTTTACGGTCCTATCCGCCGGCCGGTCTTCGGACTTTTTCATACGCTGTTTTTTCCCCGCCTGCACAATCTTCCATGGAAAGTGGTTTACAGCCAACGAATGCGTGCCGGTTTTCTGGATACCAGCCGCAGATAAGATACATCCGGATACCCGGTAACAAACGAGGTAACGGTTGAATGTCCATCCGGAATCCGAAGCAGTTGTTTAAGTTCGGCTGAATTTTCCACCGCCATGGGAATAAAACCGATAAAGCAGGTACCCAGTCCAAGGGCCTGGGCCATGAGGACCATCTGCATCGCTCCCAGTCCGACATCAACCCCGGGATTTTCTACAAGCTTTGACACGTGAATGACGACCAGGGCGGGCGCATTCCATAACAGCCTGTCCTCTCCTTTTTTGGAAAGACGGGCCATTTCCTTTAAATTCTCGGCATAATTCAGCCATACGCTTCTTTTGATCCGGGGCAGGTCCTTGTTTTCCCATTTGCGGGAAATGACCTCGGCATAATCCGAAAGGGACTCGACAGCCAACCGGCGGATCTTATCCATCATGTCGGGCGTATGCGCCACAACATATCTCAATGCCTGGAAATTCCCGCCTGTGGGGGCATATCTGCCGGCCTCGACGATCTGTTGAATTTTTTCCTTTTCAACTGCCGTGTCCTTATAAATCCGCGTACTCCTTCTGTAACGAAAAAAGGACAGCAGGTCTTCAGGGGAAATGAAATCACCCCTGTCCGGGGAATCAATGAATTCTTCCTCATCCGTTGACGGTATACTGACGGCATCTTCCGGGCATACTGCTTTGCAATGACCGCAGAGAATGCACATTTCAGGACGATCAAGACGGATCATATCTCCTGAATCGTCAAAGATCCCCCTGACGCATACCTTTACACAACTCCCGCACATGATGCAGCGGTCGTAATCGATTATAACCGTATCCATCTTTCTCCTTGTTGAAGGAATCGTTGTGGTCATTGGACCGTACCGGAAAAATCTTTACCATTTCGAACCCAGGGGCAGAAGATAAGTGATTTTGAGCAACTCCGTGCCCGGGTTTTTGTCGCCGATGCCGCCGTTTGAAATATGACCGAAACAGATCCCCAGTCTCCCCGAATTCCTGAACCGGTAACTGATTTCGGCAGCAGATTGAAATTCAAGCTCATGTCCCAGGTCCAATTCCTCGTCTTCCGTATACATACCGACCCCCAGGCTCGGCGTGAAAATTAAATTCTCAGATATTTTCATATCCATCAACAAGCCTGTGACCACGAAAAACAGGCTGTCCCCGAAATCAATGCCGATCCAGGGCCTCAGGTTAAAAAATTCAACAGCCGGTCTGTATTCGATGCTGCCGAAGGTCACCTTTTGACCTTCCAATATCCCAACAGATCCCATGCTCATACCCAACAGATGGCCGTCGTCTTCCCCTTGAACCCGGCAACCCAAGACCAGCAAGATCCCAATGCCGTACAGAAAAACACGAATCCACTTCATATCGCGCATCTTCATCGATTGCTTTTTCCCTTCCACGGTCAGCCGCACCCGCAACCCTGAACTCACGGTTCAATCAAAAAAAACAAGCGTTCCTGGTTCGGCATGGTTCATCCTGTCGTAAAACACCGGGACTGCAGCACACAATCCTCATATTTATAGTGTGCGGCCATAACATGTCAAGGTAAAAGGAAAAACAAAAAAGATCCAAAAAAATTATTGTCAAGAAGAGGGATCCCGTATAAACAACTACAAGACGAACATGCTCGGTAAAGTCATCAATCCCGAGTATTTAAGCAGACTGTTTTTTTCAGTAAGGGGTTTAAAATCCTGATTTATCGTAAAGCGGGGATCATTGGATGAAACCGGATGAAAATGATTTGCAACCGATCCGGGCGGACTTGGAAACACGGGAGATCCATGTCATCGACCAGCGGTATCTTCCCCATGAATTTAAAATGTTACCGCTGAAAACCGTGGACGACGTTATCATGGCCATCGGCGACATGGTGGTCCGGGGTGCCCCGCTTATCGGCGTAACAGGGGCCTACGGCGTGTACCTGGCATTGCAAAATGCCCGGGAAAAGCAAACCGACAGGAAATACCTGGTCAATGAATGCGAAAGAATCAAATCGGTCAGGCCCACGGCGGTCAACCTGGTATGGGCGGTGGACACTGTTTTATCCGCTGTTCGGCCGTTGAAAAATAACGATGACAAAATTCAAACCGCTTTTGAGCAGGCCAAGAGAATAGAGCTGCAGGAAACGGACAACTGCAAAAAGATCGGGGAACATGGAATGCCCCTCATTGAAAAGATCAGCGCCGAAAAAAAAGGCCGGGCAGTCAACATTCTCACCCATTGCAATGCCGGTTGGCTGGCCTGTGTGAAATACGGAACAGCAACCGCTCCCATCTATGCGGCGTTTGATCACGGGATCGATGTCCATGTATGGGTGGATGAAACCCGCCCCTTGAACCAGGGCGCCCGGTTAACCGCATGGGAACTGGGCAAACACGGCATCCGGCACACCGTCATCTGCGACAATACGGGCGGACATCTGATGCAGCACGGCATGGTGGATATGGTCATCGTGGGAACGGACCGAACCACCCATACCGGTGACGTGGCCAATAAAATCGGGACGTACCTGAAGGCGCTGGCGGCAAGGGACAACAATATCCCGTTTTACGTGGCATTGCCGTCCAGCACGTTTGACTGGACACTGACAGACGGCCTTGCTCAAATTGAAATCGAAGAAAGAAATCCCGATGAGGTCAGATATATCCAGGGACTGGATAACGGCAGGATTCGGAATGTCCTTGTTCCGCCTGCAGAGAGTCATGCGGTAAATTATGCCTTTGATGTCACCCCTGCCAGGCTTGTGACCGGATTTATCACCGAACGGGGGGTCTGCAAGGCTGATAAGGCCGATATTTTACGGCTGTTCCCGGAAAAAAACCGTAATGTAAAGGCCTGCCATTGATGAATTCGTAAAAAGCCGGATTCATCGGGTTTTAAGTGTCAAGTTTGAAATTTTAAGCCCCAAAGCCTGAAACGCTCGTAAGGAATCGGTATTTTACGATGCTCACAGATCTTGAAAAAAGTGTGGTGGCCGCCGTTCAGTCGGACATACCCATAACCCGGCGGCCCTTTCGCGAACTGGCTGAGAAGGCCGGGATTCCGGAACGGCAGTTCATTGAAATCCTTGACAACCTTTATAAGCGTGGGGTTATCCGGCGCCTGGGGGCAACGATTCGCCACCAGAAGTCCGGGTTTAACGCCAATGCCATGGTCGCATGGCAGGTGGATGAAGACCGTATCGATGCGGTGGGCCGGATTATGGCATCCTTTGAGGAAGTATCCCACTGCTACCGAAGAGATCCCAAAGATGAATGGCCGTATAATCTTTACACCATGGTTCACGCAAAAGACACGGAATCCTGCCTGGAAACCGCCCGGCGGATGGCCCGGAAAACAAACGTGAATCGATTCACCCTGCTGTTCAGCCTTAAGGAATTGAAGAAAACATCCATGGCATACTTTTCAACGGATGAAGAGGGGTGACCCGGAAAAAATGCCGGCAATGGACAACGTGCCCCACATTCTCCTGGTCAATCCCTGGATACATGATTTTGCCGCCTATGATTTCTGGGCAAAGCCCATGGGACTGCTCATGCTGGCGGGCCTGTTGCGGCAACACGGCATCAGTATCTCTTATGCAGACTGCCTGGACCGGTTTCATCCAAAATCATCCGCCAGGCAGCCGGTTTCCGGTTGCGGGCGCGGACCCTACCTGAAAACCCCCATTCCAAAGCCCGGGGGTCTCAACGATGTGCCCAGAAATTATTGCCGCTACGGCATCAAAAAATCCTGGTTTATTGAGGATCTCAAAACCCTCCGGAAACCGGACCTGGTTTTTGTGACATCCCTGATGACATACTGGTATCCCGGGGTCAAAGAGACAATCAGCGTGCTGAAAACGGTTTTTCCGGATGTTCCGGTGATTCTTGGCGGGATATATGCCACACTGTGCACGGACCATGCAAAAAAAAACATCGGGGCAGAGGCCGTCGTTCCGGGACCCGGCGTCCATATCCTGTTCAAACTGATCAAACAATTCACCGGATACGCGACCGGCCTTCAATTCAACCCGGATGATTTGGATTCCTACCCCGTGCCGGCCTTTGATCTTCAGACCAAAATACCCTATATCCCCCTGCTGACATCGCTGGGCTGTCCGTTCAACTGTGCGTACTGCGCATCAACATTTTTAAATCCCGGAATTATGCGGCGCAGCCCGGAACGCGTTGTGGATGAAATCACATACTGGCATGAAAAATATAACATCGTGGATTTTGCGTTTTATGACGATGCATTGCTGGTGCAGCCGGATGAGCATATTATGCCACTGTTAAGGGGAATTATCAATGCCGGCCTGAAAGTGCGGTTTCACACCCCCAATGCCCTTCACGTTCGGAATATCACGAAAGAGATGGCAGCCCTGATGGCCGGTGCCGGTTTTTATACCATCCGGCTGGGTCTTGAAACCGGCTCATTTTCAGGCAGTGCCAGAAACCTGGACAACAAGCTGACGCAAAGTGAATTCCTGCGCGCGGTTCGTTACCTGAAGGATGCAGGGTTTACAGGAGACCAGGTGGGGGCCTACCTGCTGACGGGTTTGCCGGGGCAATCCTTCGGCGATGTTGAAGAGGCTGTCAACCTGGTAAAATCCCGGGGTATCACCCCGGTTTTGGCCCATTACACGCCCATCCCCCATACGGCTTTGTGGCAACAGGCGGTGCGAAGTTCACGATACGCCATTGAATCGGATCCTGTCTTCACCAACAATGCTGTTTCACCATGCCAGAAAGAACCTTTTTCATGGGAAAAAATATCCCGTCTGAAAAAGCTGTGCTCTGCCTGACAGAAGATCAATCACCTGAAACGCTTTCGTTTCTGATCAAGACGTCGATTATTTTCGGAATGTATTCATCCGCTTTTGTTGCGTCAAACGTGCATGACCCGGCTTTTTCATGCCCGCCGCCTTCGAATCGCGACAGCATGTCTCCCACATTCACACGGCAATTTCGATTAAAGATGCTGTGACCGACACTGACGATCAGCTTGCCCGGGTCATGGTTGTCATATCGGATCTTTACATTGACCACGGAATCGGGAAACAGGGAGTAGCCCAGAAAACGATTTCCCGCAGGCGTCTTGCCCAGCTCGCGAAAATCGGTAATCGACACGTGACCCACCATCCGGGTATATTTTTCAAGAAGGCGCTTATAATGGTTATTCTGTTTTACCACTTCCCTGCATCTGCCGGCCACCACCGGATCCGAGATCACCCGGTCAATTGATTCCCGGCCCAGCAGATCCACCAGACGGTTCCAGTAATCTTCATCATAAGCTTCCCTCCCGGATACGGTCATGGAAAGCAGGACATAGGAATAATTTTCAGGATGGACCACTTCATCCTCGGACAGATCCGCCGAATCGATCTTATCTGCCTGCTCCACCAATTCCGTGTAATCTTTCCGGAATTTGCCGTGGTAATATTCGAAGATAACCCCTGCGGCAGAAGGTGCGATTTTAAACGCCCCGGCAAAATCACCCTTTGGCCGGTTGGAATAATGGTGGTCAAACCAGAGGGAACATTTTTCATGGTACGGCAGATTGGCAATAATGTCGCCATCAACGACTTCCACCAATCCTTTCTGCATATCACTGGGCTCAACCCATTTTATCGGTTGCGTAATGGGGTGGACATCATTGAGCAAAACAGCGCAAACCACGCCGTCAAAATCGGGTCTTGTCACAATCCGCATGCACTTACCTCCGCCGTTCTTGGTTGATCAAGTGTTGAATAAAACATAAAAAAAAACAGTTATCAACTTATTTCATGCACCTGTCCGGATGAATGATATTTATTCAATTATCTTTAAAACGATTTGCCGTTCACACTCTCCCCAAGGGCGATATCCCCTTAATCCCCCCTGAGGGGGAAATGGGGGACATCGCAAAATTTCCCCGGAAACCGGTTTTTCAAAGGGCCGATTATGCCCAGACCCTGATCTGCAATTCATTATCCCATTGACTAAACCGTTAAAAACGATAAAATACTGGGAATTTATCACCTGCTTTACGGTTTTCGGACACACAACAAAAAGTATACTGAAACAAGGAGAAAAAATGCTGCATCTGAAATCAGGGGATTTGGAAAAAAATAAAATCAGAAACTGGATCATACCGGTCTGCGAAGATGCGGACATTCACGAAAACAAAACCGTTATATCACTGGTGGAAAAATTAAAACCGTTCAAGGAATTTTCCGGAAAAACCGATGATGAACTTGTTCTTTACGAACCTGATATTGCGTCTGTCCAACGGGTGATGTTTTTCGGCATCGGCAAGCGGAAAAACTTGAGTGCCGAATCCTTTCGTGCCGCAGCCGGAAAAGCCGTCAAAAAATGTATCCGGCACGGCCTGAAAGAAGCGATGATTGTTCTGCCGTCGGATAAAAAAACAAACATTGAATTCGACCGGGTTCTGGAAGCTGCAATGGAAGGCGGATACCTGGGGAACCATCTCTTTGATGCGTATAAGAATGAAAAAAAATATTCCCCCCTGAAAAAAATTCATTTTTTTATCGGTTCGTTTTCCACACGGAAATACAACTCCATGGCGTTTCGGGTCGAAACCGTGTGCAAAGGGACCGTGTCGGCCCGGGAATGGGTGAGTATGCCGGCCAATGACAAACGGCCCGAAGCCTTTGCCCGGCATATCCTGGCCAAAGCCCGAAAGGAAAATTTAAAAACAACGGTGCTGGATGAAAAGGCCCTGAAAAAAGGAAAGTTCGGCGGCATCCTGGCTGTTGCCGCAGGAAGCACCAGCAAGCCCGGAATGATCGTCCTGGAATACCGGGCGCCTGAAGCGAAAAAGACCATTGCCCTTGTGGGAAAAGGGGTCACCTTTGACTCCGGCGGCATCAACCTCAAGGCCGGGGGATTTATCGAAGACATGAAAATGGACATGGCCGGGGCTGCTTCAGTCGCTGCCACACTGATTACCACGGCAAGGCTCAAACCTTCCGTAAATGTTGTGGGCGTCATCCCCCTGGTCGAGAACATGCCGTCCGGTGAGGCATCGCGTCCCGGTGACATCATCCGGACGTATAAGGGGAAAACTGTTGAAATCGGCAATACGGACGCCGAAGGACGTTTGATATTGATCGATGCATTGGCCTGGACCATTGAAAAACACAAACCCGACGTCATCATCGATACCGCCACCCTGACCGGCGCCTGTGCAGTGGCCCTGGGAGAAAAAATCGCGGGGGTGTTTTCCTCCGACGATGAGCTGGCTGAAAACATTATCGCATCCGGGGAAAAAACATATGAACGCTGCTGGCGAATGCCCATGCCCGAGGATTATAAAGTTCTGCTGAAAAGTGATTTTGCGGACATTCACAACATGAGCAGCTCCCGGTACGGCGGTGCCATTACGGCGGCCCTGTTCTTATCCGAATTCGTCGATGATGCCAAATGGGCCCACATCGACATTGCCGGACCGGCATACGTGAAAAAGCCGACGGATTACTGCAACACCGGGGGTACCGGGTTCGGCGTGAGGTTGTTTTGTGATTTGCTGGAAAGGCTGTAGAACCATCCGCTGTCACACCACTATCCCTGTATTTTTTACATTTTTCCCGGATTCAGCCTGATCTTTACCGAATTGGCATGGGCATCCAGCCCCTCGATTTCCGCCAGCATCAGGATATCCTTCGACTCTTTCATAAATGCGTCCCTGGAATAATGGATGATACTGGTTTTTTTAATGAAGTTGTCCACGGACAGGGCCGAGGCAAACCGCGCGGTCCCGGCCGTGGGCAGCACATGATTGGGCCCGGCAATGTAATCCCCCACCGGTTCGGGTGTATACTCCCCTAAAAACACGGCCCCGGCGTTCCGAATACGGCCGATGAGTTCAAAGGGTTCCCGCACATGCAGTTCCAGGTGTTCCGGGGCAATCCGGTTGGCCAATTCAACCGCCTCGGCCATGCCTGAGACCGTGATAACAGCCCCGTATTTTGCCAGGGACGCCTCGGCCACCGCCTTTCGCGAAAGGGCCTGTATCTGATCCTCCACGGACAATACAACCGACCGGGCGATTTCCACCGAGTCCGTCACCAGCATGGCCGAGGCCAGGGGATCATGTTCGGCCTGGGAGAGTAAATCCGCCGCCACAAAATCCGGGCGGGCCGAATCATCCGCCAGAATCAGTATTTCACTGGGACCGGCAATCATATCGATTCCCACGGTCTGCGACACGATTTTTTTGGCAAGGGTCACATATATATTTCCCGGCCCCACGATGACATCCACCCTGGGAATGGTCTGCGTGCCGTACGCCAGCGCCGCAACAGCCCAGGCGCTTCCGACCTTATAGACCGAATCAACGCCTACCTTTCGGGCCGCCGCCAGCAGATAAGGATTCACGGAACCGTCTTCCCTGGGCGGCGTTACCAGACATACGTTTTTCACGCCGGCGATCTTCGCCGGGATGGCTCCCATCAGTACGGAGGACACAAGGGGCGTCATCCCTCCTTTTGCACCGGGCACGTAAACCCCTGCCGAATCCACGGGGTGGACCATCTGTCCCAGCACGGTTCCCGGACGGTCCGTGTTGATCCACGATTTCTGGACCTGGCAGCGGTGAAATGATTCGATCTGGGATACGGCACGGTTCAGCGTCCGGGCAAACCGACGGTCCACCTGTTTCAAGGCGGATTCAAACTCCGTATCCGACACCTTTATCGTATCAACGGTAAGGTCCGGGGAGTCAAACCGCCGGACATACCTGATCAGTGCATCATCTTTGTTTTTCCGCACATCTTCAAGAATGCGCCCGACATACTGCAATTCTTTTTTCTTAAAACCAAGCCCGCGATTGACAATATCATATATCCGTTTTTCAGCCGAAGGCGATGGGTGTGAAAAAATTTTCATGTCACCATTTTCCTGTTTTTTTATACGAAACATATGCCATCTAAGGGCTTTTTGTCAATGATATGCATTCTGCCGTTTAAAAATACAAAATACCCGTTGACAACCGGAAGTTAATTTACCAAATAATGGCTTTTACGCTCAATACTGATTTAAGTCAGACATAAACAAGGAGAACCCATATGGAAAAAAACAGGATTCACAATTTCAACGCAGGTCCGGCAGCCCTTCCCCTTGACGTACTCACGGAAATCCAGGATTCTTTTTTGAATTTCAGGGGATCGGGCATGTCCATCACCGAGATCAGCCACCGGTCAAAATGGTTTGACGACGTTATCAACGACGCGATCATTCGAACCAAGCGGCTCTTAAAATTAGACGACCGATTCCACGTCCTGTTCATCCAGGGCGGCGCCAGCATGCAGTTTTGCATGATCCCCATGAACTTTCTGTCCGACGGAAAATCCGCAGACTACGTCAACACCGGAACATGGTCCACCAAGGCCATCAAGGAAGCACAGTTGCAGGGGAAAAACATCAAGGTGGTCGCATCTTCGGAAGACAAAAACTTTTCTTACATTCCTGAAAATATTTCCTTCAGCAGGGACGCGACCTTTGTTCACATCACATCGAACAACACGATCAAAGGCACCCAGTGGGCGGATTTCCCGGATACGAACGGCGTGCCGCTGCTGGCGGACATGTCCTCGGATATCATGTCCCGGTCCTTTGATGCCGCTCCCTTCGGTCTGATCTATGCCGGGGCGCAGAAGAATATCGGACCTGCCGGGGTTTGCATGGCCATCATACGGGAAGACATGCTCGACCTGGTTCCGGACAACATTCCCACGATGTTGAGTTATAAAACCTTTGCCGCGAAAAACTCCATGTTCAACACGCCACCGTGCTTTGCCGTTTATGTCATCCAACTGGTCCTCAAATGGCTGGAAGAAACCGTCGGCGGGTTGGAAAAAATGGAAAAAATCAACAGGAAAAAAGCCGCGATGCTCTATGATGTCATCGATAAAAGCGATTTTTATACGGGAACGGCGGAAAAGAGCAGCCGGTCCCTGATGAACGTGACATTCCGTCTGCCCGGTGAAGACCTGGAAAAAACATTTATCCAAAAAGCCCTGGAAAACGGTCTTGGCGGGTTAAAAGGTCATCGGTCCGTGGGAGGATGCCGGGCCTCCATCTACAACGCAACGTCGATTAAGGCATTGGAAGTCTTGTGTGATTTCATGAAGACCTTTGAAAAAGACAATGGATAACACTTAAACGATTCAAGAAGAAAATAAACGCCCTGTAACAACTTTTCAGAACGGGAAAGTCGAAAATGAATGTCCGGGAGAGCATCAGGCGTATCATCCTGCCGGCGGCGGAGAAATATACAATCGATGATGTCAGAATCGGGCTGGGATATACGGCCGTCCGCCTGAACAGCGGCCATATGGGGCTGGCCTATACTTTTCTTGACGGTGTCAAGGGCGGATGCGAGGTGTTCAAGGGCATCCGCCCTCTCATCAGGCGCCGTGCCGCAGATCTTTTAACCGGCCTGGATTCCGCCGACAACATTGAAGCCGCCGTGGCCCTGGCAACGGCCAATGCCGTATCCGGAACCGAAGAAAAACCCTTCCAAACCGGCGATGTCCTTGATCAACTGGCCCTGGAGCCCGGCGATCATGTGGGCATGATAGGCCATTTCGCCCCGATGCTGCCCCGGCTGAAAAAAAAGTGCGCATCTGTCAGCATATTCGAACGGATCGAATCTCCCATGGGCGACCTTCTGCCGTACAGGGACATTCCCGGAATACTGCCCCAATGCCAGGTGGCCGTTATCACATCCACATCCATCGTCAATAACACGGTTGATGAAATATTGGACGCTGCAGCAAATTGCAGGGAAGTGGTGATGCTGGGTGCGTCAACCCCCCTTCTGCCCGAAGCCTTTGCCCGCACACCGGTCAGCCTCCTGTCCGGCATCGTGGTAACCCATCCGGAAGATGTATTGCAGATCGTCAGCCAGGGCGGCGGCATGCGGTCCTTTGGTCAGCACGTGCAAAAGGTGAATCTGCCGGTCCCGGGGCAATATGCAGGCCCCGGGGCATGAAGTGCGGGACCTTTCTCCACGCCCGATACCCGAACCGCAGGACGCGTTATGTAACCGCATGCACAAATCACCGGCTATGCCTGCCGGATGAAATCATGGCCCGGAAAAACGACACCGGATAATAACCTAACTGTTTTTTTATTTTTTCTACGTTTCCAAACCCATCGAATTTATTTATAAAAAAAGATAAAATCAAGGTTTCCCCACAAGATTTGTCAAGGTTTCCCGACAAGACAAGAACACAATCTTTGTGTTATAAAAAAAGATCGTATCATTTTTTTTGCAATGTTGCGGTATTTTACAAATTCAGACCATATCCTGTAAGACCTGTACAGTAAAGATTGAAGCATTTTTCTGATGACCAGTAAACCCAAACGGAGATTGTCATGCTGTACGGTAAATACCGGTTTCACTGCCGCTTCAAAGATGAAGCCGTCCTTCCCCATTATAAGGGTTCCACGTTCCGCGGCGTCTTCGGACGCGCACTGAAAAAGGTCGTTTGTGCGCTCAAACGACAGGATTGCCGGCAATGCCTGCTGCAGGAACGGTGTGTTTATGTCAATGTTTTCGAATCACCGGCCCTGGACCGGAATTCCGCAAATCCACATGGCATGACCCGGCCTCATCCCTTTGTCATCGAGCCGCCCGACACGGTGGAAACATATTTTCCTCCGGGTTCGGATTTTGAATTCAGCCTCCTGCTTTTCGGAACGGCAAACGACCATCTGCCCTATTTCATCTATGCATTCGATCAAATGAGCCGAATCGGCATCGGCAAAAAAATAAACGGCAAACGGGCGGGATTCAGCCTCAACAGCGTGAACGCCGGAAACGACCTTGTTTATTCAAAAGAGGACAACCTGTTAAAAACGCACACCGGTTTAAGGGAATTGAACCTGGTGGAACAGCAAAACCCCGAAGACGTTTTTCGCCTCAGGCTTATATTGGAAACACCGCTGCGGATGAAATTCGAAAACCGTCTCAAGGCTGATCTGCCTTTCCATGTACTGGTCCGCGGGATGCTGCGGAGAATATCGTCACTGGCGGCGTTTCACGGAAACGGGGAACCCCTTCTTGATTACCGCGGCCTTGTAAAACGTGCCGAATCCGTCCAGACCGTTGAGGACCATCTGGAATGGTTTGACTGGCGAAGATATTCCTTTCGCCAGGACCGGGAAATGCTGATGGGGGGAATGGCCGGATCAGTAGTCTACGAGGGGGAAATCGGGGAATTCATGCCGTTTGTTCGATTCTGCTCGGAGGTTCATCTCGGAAAACAGACAACGTTCGGCCTCGGAAAAATAAAAACGGAGGTCCTGGAATGAAAAATATCCTGTTGGCGGTCTGCGGACTCTCCCCGCAGGTGATCACCGAGACATTGTATGCCCTGCACCAGAATCAGCGAAAAGTCGACATGATCCATGTCATCACGACCCGCGACGGAAAGGAAAAAATTTTTTCAGGTCTTTTAAGCGGAGACACGGGAAAGTATTATCAATACCTGGCAGAATACAACATTGATTCCGCGGCAATTGATTTTTCGCACCGGAATATCCATGTCGTAACCGACACCCACAACAATGAAATACCGGACATAACTGATGAGGAGGACAATGAACGATTTTTGAAAAAATGCCTCGAACTGACATTTCATTTTACCAAAAACCCGGAAACCACCGTATTTTTTTCCCTGGCCGGCGGCCGGAAAACCATGAGTTCCTGCCTTGCCCTGGCAGTTCAGATGTACGGCCGTTCCCAGGACCGGTTATATCATGTCCTGGTTTCCCCTGAATTTGAAAGCAACCGGGATTTTTATTACCCGCCGAAAATTTCCCGGCCTGTTGAATTGAGAGACCATAAAGGGGATCCCTATGCCAAGGAAACAAGGTTCGCCCGGGTGAACCTCATCCATATCCCGTTTGTTTCCATCAGGGAACAGCTCGCCCCGGAAATGCTCAGGGAGCCCAAAGACCCCGCATCCCTGATGCTCTCCCTGATCAAGGAAGAACAATACCGTCTTTGCGTAAACCTGGTTGACAGGAAGCTTATTTATCGAAAAGCCGAACTCGACATGATGCCCGCCCATTTGGCACTGTATGCGTTTTTTGCCATGCAAAAGAAAAATTGCACCAAGGAAAACCAGACCTGCGGCGGTTGTACGGATTGTTTCCTGGATATCCAGGCGGTTCTGGGACATCAGGATGTCATCAAGGGGCTTTACAGGCGCGTAAGCGATACCCGGCCCGTGGACGAAATGAGCGACAGCGGCATTACAAATGTGAATATGGAAAATTTCAACAGTTATAAGGCAAAAATCAAAAGGGAATTGCTCAAAGGATTCGGGCCTTACGCAGTAAATGACCTTGAAATCGCTTCCATCGGAAACCGGCCGAATACTTGTTATGGGATTCTTATGGATAAATCAAAAATAGAGATCGTTTATTAATAAAACATCGGGACGGAGATAATCAGATCATATGACCGTCACACAGCCTGTCGTAAAAATGCATCCATGGCGGAACAGCGGTGTTTGAAGCGATTTTTCCCGGAACAGGCTCCCAGGAAGCAATAAAACCGCTTTTACAATGGTATTCTTCATTAAACAGCCAAATGCCCGGTCAAAAGATTTTTACCATTCATGGGCATTGATGATGAAAATTTAAAGCCCGGGTCAAATTGCCACAGATTTACAGGATCAGCAATGTTGCAATTCTTTAAAGGTTTGTGACGATGTGCCAGATTGGCGTCGTATCATCATTATCGTGTAAAAGGAAATGCGGTAAAAAACTTGTTGAGGACAATATTTTTTGGAGGGGATTATGAGAAACGTCTTGGTCTGCACGGTCGGTACAAGCCTGAAAGGAAATCTATCCCGCACAAACAACAGGATATTCGAATTCCCGGATCAAAACAATATCAAAGGAATTGTGCTTGAACTATCAAAGATTGATCCTTCCGATCGAATGAATGGTGCCGAGATAAACTCCATCAACAGCATTTTAAACAAGAAAATGCTTGGTTGCCGTGATTATCTTTATTTGTTGGTATCGGACACAC
>CAYLRU010000041.1:0-4984 GCA_964386565.1 uncultured Desulfobacteraceae bacterium
CACGTTTCGTGAATCGGCGGATTCGTTTGATGCGGAGATGGAGCAGCGGTTCGGGTATTTAAAGGCATTTGCACGGGACTGGAAAGTGGACGGCGTGTTGCTCCAGTCAGTCAAATATTGTGATACCCATGGCTATGAAGTGCCGGCGCTGAAAAAATATTTTGAAAAAATGAATATTCCCGCCATGTATCTGGAACACGAATATACCATGGTTGCCGAAGCCCAACTGAAAAACAGGGTAGAGGCCTTTTTGGAGTTGCTGGCATAGCTGGAAATTAGAACGGGGTAATACCATTGAACGAATTATATTTTGCGGGCATTGATATCGGTTCCACAATGACAAAGGCCGTTATTCTCAACGATGGCATACGGGCGCAGGTCATCGGTCCCACCGGGCCCGAGCATCGCCATTTGGCGAACAAGGTCATGGAAGAGGCCCTTCAGCAGGCGGACATTACGTTTGATCAGGTTTCTTTTGTGGTGGCCACGGGGTACGGCAGAATCAATGTACCCTTTGCCGACAAACAGATTACCGAGATTTCCTGCCACGCCCGGGGCGTGATTCACCTGTTTCCCACGGTCGAAACCGTTATCGATATAGGGGGACAGGATGCCAAGGGAATTAAAATTATCGACGGAAAAGTAGCGGATTTTGTCATGAACGACAAATGCGCCGCCGGAACAGGCCGATTTCTGGAAGTGATTGCGGAAACATTGGAGGTCCGCCTTGAAGACATGGGGCAATTATCCCTTGGTGCTAAAGAAAAGGTAAGGATCAGCAGTATCTGCACCATTTTTGCCGAACAGGAAGTGGTTTCCCATCTGTCGGACGGCGTACCTGTGGAAGACATCATTGCCGGGCTTCACGATGCCATTGCCGGCCGTGCCTATCGAATGGCCTCAAAACTCAAAATCGAAGGAGACGTGGTGTTTACCGGCGGGGTCGCCAAAAACAAGGGAATGGTCAAGGCACTGGAGGACCACTTGGGCAGATCGGTTTTTGTCTGCGAAGAACCTTTGATAACCGGGGCTTTGGGTGCGGCGCTACTTGGCAAGAAGCGGTATCTCAATGCATTGAAAAAGGGAAAAACCATAAAAAAGAAAGAAAGAATTTTAAAAACCGCCAGTTTTTTCGAGCAGCGGTAAGGGGTTCCGGAGGGGTATATGACATGGTATGGCGGTATTGATGTGGGTTCCGTATCAACAAAGATTGTCCTCATACAGGATAGTGAACTTTCTTTTTTTAGGAAGATTCCTTCCGGATCGAATTTCAAAAAGGCTGCTGATACGGTATTTTCAGAAGCACTGGAAGTCACTGGTTTGTCCGCCGGGGATATTAAATCCATATCTGCAACCGGGACCGGTGCCAACCGTGCCGGATTCGCCCATCATCAGGTCGGCGACCTGACCTGCTGCGCCGTGGGGGTCCACCACCTGTTTGCCGATGTTAAAACCATTATTGAAGTCGGGGGACAGGCCAGCAAGGTTTTGCGGATAAACGACAAGGGAAAGATTATCAATTTTGTGGTGAGTGAAAAATGCGCTGCCGGCAGCGGTCGTTTCCTGCAAGTGATCGCCCGGGTCCTTCAAATCGATTTGAAGGATGCAGGGCGACTTTCCCTGAAATCGGACAATCCTGTCAGTTTTACAACAAGCTGTGCCGTATTTGGAGAATCCGAGGCTGTATCGCGTATCGCGGAAGGAACGTCCAAGGAGGATATCCTGGCCGGTGTTCATGAATCTTTGGCAAGAAAAATCTCCACTTTGATCGACAGGGTGGGGCTGGAACCGCCCTGTGCCCTGGTGGGCGGCGGTGCACTGGATATTGGACTGGTGAAGCGATCGGAACGGGTATTGGGATTAGAGCTGTCACGGCCGGAACATCCACAGATTGTAAATGCCCTGGGTGCAGCCCTGCACGCACAATCAAGCTGAGGTTTTTTCAGTACCTTCTGTTGCCGATGAGGTGTTGCTTTTCAACGCATCGATGAGGATGGGAATGAAAGTGGTCAAGTCCTCCACAATACAGACATCCGCCATGTTGAAAATCGCTGCCTTGGGATCGGTATTGATGGCGACGATAAATCCCGCTCCCCTGATGCCGGATAAATGCTGGACCGCTCCGGATATGCCGCAGGCAACATAGAGGTTCGGAGACACACTTTGACCGGTGATACCGATCTGGCGCTGATATTCCAGCCAGCCCAGGTCACAGAGGGGACGGGAGCCGCCTACTGCGGATTTGGAAAATTGTGCGGATAGCTGGTAAATCATGTTCAGATTTTCTTTCTTTCCAACACCCCTGCCGGCTGAAATAATAATGTCCGCTTCAGCAATTGACCGGCTGTCAGACCGGGAGCGTACCAGGCCTGTTGATCGTGTCCGTTTCAGGGGATTGGAAACGGATCGCATTTCAATTTTTCCTGGATTTTCAGGTTTGCAATCTTTTGCGTTAACAAGACCGGGATGTATGGTTAAGACTGTTGAATCCGCGTTTGCGGCCATTTTTGCCGATGCTTTGCCGTTGAAAATCGAACGGTAAAAGCATAACCCATCGCTTGACGCTTCCATTCCTTCCACGCCGGTTATGCAGGCGGAACCGGTCCGAACGGCCAGGACGGGCGCCAAGTCCATGCCCTGAGCGGAATGCGGCATACAGACATGGGAAAACGGATTACCGGAAAAAAATGCATCAAGTATGGCGACATACAGTTCCTGGTTGTAGCAGGCAAGTTTTTCATGATGGAAACCATATACATCGATACCCGTATTCTCGGCGATTTCAGCAGCCATTCCGTCTATTTCGTTTCCCAGAATAACGACGTACAACCCGGCGGTCATGTGACTTTGAAGTTTTTTTGCAAATTCGATGAGTTCATAGGTGACCGGCCTGACTCTGCCTTCGATATGCTCAGCAATGATGTAGATGGGATTGCTCATAATTTTATAATGGTTTTTTACGTATCCTAAATAATTGATCTGTGACTTAAAATGGAAACGAGTTGTGCAGCCTTTTCCCTGGGGTCGCCTTTTAAAACCGTTCCTGAACGCAGTTTTTTCGGATAAGTCATTTCGCTCAAGGTTTGACGCGGCAAAACGCCGTCAAAGTTTTTGGAATCAATAACCTCGGTTTGTTCTTTTTTGGCCCGCAACATGTGGGTCAGGGTAGGGTAACGGGGCTCATTGATGCCGGATTGAATCGTCAAAACAGCCGGAAGTGTTATATCCATCGTATCCTTTAATCCGTTTTCGATCTCCCTCTCAACGGCGATACTTTTTTTATCGGAAGATATTTCTTCATGAATGACGGAAGTCGCGCATGGCCAGCCCAGAAGCGCGGCAATGGTGGGTCCGACCTGACCCTGCATTTCATCTTCGGACATGACACCGGTGAGAATCAAGTCATACTGTCTGTCCCGGGAAACCCGTGCAATCCACTCGGCAATAACAAAAGGGCTGATATAGCCTTCATCCCGGGTCAAAACATGGATACCGTGATCCGCCCCCATTCCCTGGAGACGTTTTATAACGGCATTTACACGGTCCGGTCCCACGGACAGGATATCAACGGTTGTATCAGGAAATTTTGACTTGATTAAAATGGCTTCTTCAACAGCGTATTCATCGAACCTGTTGAATGTAAAGTCCGTTGCCGAACCGATTTGAACCCAGTTCCTGTTCGGGTCGATAACGATATCTGATTCAAGGTTGATGATCTGTTTAACGCAAACTAAAATTTTCATCTTTTACAATCAATCGGTTTTTATGTGTAATTGGAATTGAAATATCCGTAATTTAAGGCTATAGTCAATGAATCAGAAGAATATAACACCGCCTGCGGACATTTCCATATCGACCCATAATGATACAATACTAGGACAGTATCTGTAAATTGTCAAGAAAAAAGCGAACGATCGCTCTATTTATCTTGACAACACTGGTGAATAACTGTAAATAGCAGCCTGGCTTAAAATAAAGAACAAATATATGCCACAGAATGAAAAAACCGCATTCCGGATTCGTCTTAATTCAGCCCGGACAAACCGGAAAAGCGACTGAAATGAATGTTGATAAATTCAGAAAGAGCAGAATTCGTCACGTTTTAAGTGCTAAGATTAAAAAAATTAAATAGAATATCAAATAGTTAAAACAAAAAATCCTCATAACGGGTTGCGGTTTCCGACTTTTTACGAGACCCATAATATTATCGTGTTCAGATTTTTTGGTTCAGTCTATTTGTTTGCAACGTTTCATAATTGATACCGGCTTGCAACCGGGAGTTATTAACCCTCAAAAACAGGGAATTCAGGAAATAAAACCCGAAATGACGGATATTTATTTTATACGGCATGGACAGGCCTCGTTTGGAACTTCTGATTATGACCGGCTTTCCGAGTTGGGAATTCGACAGGTGAAAATCCTGGCGGATTATCTCATCGATGTTGAGGCATACTTTCCGAAAATCTACAGCGGAACGAAAAGGCGGCAGGTCGATACGGCGAAAATGATCCAATCCCGATTGCATCAGGAAGATCTTCAAACAAAATTTTCCACAATGGCTGAACTGGATGAGTTCGATGTACCCGGTTTTTTGAAAAATCATAAAAATGAAATGGTAAGCCGGGATCCGTCTTTTGCCGTAGAGCTGGAACAGTCGGCAATCCGGTATGACATGTTTCAGAGCGTTTTTGTGAAATTGCTGTTGTGGAGCCTTTCGGATACCTGTAACGGGGATGTATCTGAAAACTTCCACACGTTTAAAACCAGGGTGAAATCCGGTATCCGGAGAATTATTGATGAGAGCCGTGATTCTAAAAAAGTGGCCGTCATTACATCAGGCGGCGTTTTGTCCGTCATTATGCAAATGCTTTACGGATTGACGGACAAGGAGGCCATCCAATGGGTTTGGCGATTTTACAATGCTTCCATATCCATATGTTATGCGAGCGAAAATATGTTGGAATTGAAACTTGAGAATTCCGTT
>CAYLRU010000041.1:5084-24249 GCA_964386565.1 uncultured Desulfobacteraceae bacterium
CTGTATTGGGCGTAACAAACTGTATTGGCGTAACAAAAAGGGGGTTTTATGGATTTTAAAGTACCGGAAAAAACACAAACCATGCTGGACATGATGGAAGAATTCGTTCAAAAAGAGATTATTCCCCTGGAACCGGAGTATCTGAAAAACGGTACAGATGGTCTGGAAGAGGTCCTGTTGCAAAAACAACAAATGGTAAAGGACATGGAGCTCTGGGCTCCCCTGCATCCAAAGGATGTGGGCGGAATGGGGCTTGAACTGATGGAAAGCGCGCTGGTTTTTGAAGTTATTGCAAAGACGCCCCTTGGATTATTCGTTTTCGGGTGCCAGGCGCCTGATGCCGGAAATATAGAGATTCTTCATGAATTCGCCACTCCGGAGCAAAAAGAAAAATGGCTTCTGCCCCTTGTTGCGGGAAAAATTCGCAGTTGCTTTTCCATGACAGAGGTCGACCTGCCCGGATCCAACCCGGTCATGATGGATACCACGGCGGTGAAAGACGGGGATGATTATGTCATCAACGGTCACAAATGGTTTACTTCCGCTGCCGACGGCGCTGCCTTTGCCATTGTCATGGCGGTCACCAATCCGGATGCCGAACCCCATAAGCGGGCAAGCATGATCATCGTTCCCACGGATACGCCGGGCTTCAACCTCGTTCGCAATGTGTCGGTTATGGGACATGCGGGCAAGGGATACGGGACCCATGCGGAAATTTTGTACCAGAACTGCCGGGTGCCCCGGGCGAACCTGCTTGGCCCCGAAGGCCACGGATTTATTCTTGCGCAAAAACGTCTCGGACCGGGAAGAATCCACCATTGCATGCGATGGATCGGCATATCCGGACGGGCCCTGGACATGATGTGCAAACGTGCGGCAGAAAGACCCATCGCACCGGGGCAGGTCCTTGCAGACAAGCAGATTGTACAGGGCTGGATTGCGGAGTGCGCGGCCGAGGTTCATGCCGCCAAACTGATGGTGCTTCATGCGGCCTGGATGATTCAGAATGTCGGTGTTAAAGATGCAAGAAAAGAAATCGCCTTTATTAAGTATTACGTAGCCAATGTCATGATGAAGGTCATTGACAGGGCCATTCAGGTCCATGGGGCATTGGGAATGACGGACGACACGATTCTGTCATACTGGTACCGGCATGAAAGGGCTTCCAGAATCTACGACGGACCGGACGAGGCGCACAAGGCTGCGGTGGCACGAAGAATTTTAAGGGATTATCGGTAACCGGGATTCCTTCATGCGGCATAATCCGATAGGGCAAAGAGGGGCC
This sequence comes from uncultured Desulfobacteraceae bacterium, assembly GCA_964386565.1. Lineage (GTDB taxonomy): Bacteria > Desulfobacterota > Desulfobacteria > Desulfobacterales > UBA5616 > CAYLRU01. Next base: position 6,370 of record CAYLRU010000041.1, read on the forward strand.
CCGTCGGGTTGTTCTGCTATTGACCCGGAGGTTCGGAAATGCTTATACGAATCGGTTTTACGGATGGTCTCCATTTTACAGACACGTACCATCTGTTTAACAGTTTTTTCCGAATTGCTTGGCAAACATTTCTTCCCTAAATATCAACGGCTGTAAATACATTAAATGATGGACTACGCTGAATTTAAAAAAAAATTTAATTGTTATAAAAATGATTTGTACCATGAGATCCTGGAACAAAACAGGGACCGCATCAGGGTTAAGAAAGAGCATACCGTTGTGAAAAATCTTGAAAAAATTTTCGAGGCGACCCTGAAAATCAGCAACAAAAAAGGGTTCCAGGCCATGAGTATGCGGAACTTGAGCAAAGAGAGCGGTTTGAGCATGGGGGCCCTGTACGCATACTTTTCAAGCAAGGAAGAACTGATCGAAATACTCCAGCGGCAGCACGGCAATATCATGACACGGATCTTTGACGCCGAGATCAATCCGGATATGGATCCGAAAACGAAACTCATTACCGCCATAAGATTACATCTCTATTTAAGCGAATCCATGCAACCCTGGTTCTATTTTGCCTATATGGAAGCCAAAAACATGTCTCGTGCCAAGCAGGAAAAGGCAATGGCTTCCGAACTGGCAAGTGAAAAAATTTTTTCAGACATTCTATCCGACGGACAGAAAAAAGACGTATTCTTGAAACACGACCACGTACTGACGGCAAGCCTGATAAAGGCCGTTTTGCAGGACTGGTATTTAAAGCGCTGGAAGTACCGTGGGAGAAATGTGTCCGTGGATGACTATGCGGACTTTGTTACCCGATTTGTGGAATCGGTCGTGCTTCGTACGGAGAAGGCATAAATTCAACAGATAAAATAACATAAACGGAGGTGGAAAATGAAATTACCTGATGGGAAAATAAAAATTCGTCTGGAACCCGAGGATGAATACATGCATCCGATTGAGGAAGCAAAAAATTTTAACGAGAGCATGTATTTCAATGTGTTCAACGCGTCGGATAAGCCCCTGGGGGGATGGTTTCGCATCGGAAACCGACCCAACGAGGGGTATGCCGAGATGTCCTGTTGTATATATCTGCCGGACGGCAGTGTCGGGTTCATGTACAGCCGTCCCGAAATATCAAATAACGATGCATTCGATGCAGGCGGCATGAAGTTTGAGGTTATCGAGCCTTTTAAAAAACTCAAAATAACCTATAATGGAAAGGTCTGCCTGTTGAAAAATCCATTTGATATGGCCGATCCAAAGAAAGCATTTACGGAAAACCCCATTGTCGAATGCCAGGTCGATATCGAATATACCGGGGTATCGCCCATGTATGGCGGCGAGCCGGTGAATGAAGACGGAAGTCCCATTGAACAGAAGGCCGAGGAGGCATTTGCCAGGGGGCATTATGAACAGCACATCAGCGGTAAAGGGTTCTTCCTTGTGGATAATCAAAAATACGAGATTGACGGGTTTGGATTGCGGGATCATTCCTGGGGACCGCGATACTGGCAGAATATCTATTGGTACAGGTGGCTGCCCATGAATTTCGGAAAGGATTTTGCGATGATGGTGTCTATTGTCACACAGGCTGATGGAACCCAGCGTATTGGCGGAATGGTGCTCAGAGACAATGAATATGTAAATATCACGGATGCCAGAATCACAACACAATGGGATGATAACGACTATCAAACAGAATTTAAGGTCTGGGCCAAAACCGATGAAAAAGAATATGATATTGATGCAAAAGTGTTGTCCCTGATCCCTCTTCGCAATCGGCGGAAGTCGCCGGACGGAGAATGGTTGAACACCCGGATTACCGAAGGAATGACCGAGTACCGGTGTGACGGTAAAGTCGGTTATGGTATGTCCGAATATCTGGATCAGATTGTCGACGGCAGGGCAGTGGGCAGGGTGGCTTCATAAAACCTGCAAGATCCAGGGAAAAATGAAAATGTGGTATGCAATTGTGACCGGGCTTTATCGATAAAAAATAAAGGGCTAATTTATTTGACTCCAGGCCATTTAGGATATATATTAAAAAAGATTTAAAGTATTTTTATTTGTGTTCTCTTTTTTGTAAAAATATGCCGAAGTGAGTTTTTCCGGACCAGGTTTTGTTGGTGATCAAAAAGATGTATCACAAACAATAACAACAGGATAAAAGGAGGGAACAATGATGAAGCGAGGCAGACTGTTGCTCGTTGGATTTGCGTTAGCCGTAGCATTCGGGATGGTGCTTGGAACCCATGGCGTTGCCGTGGCACAAGATGCAAAGCTTATAAAAATTCATGGCGTGGGAGATGAAACACTGGCAGGTATTTTTATTGATCCTGAAACAGCTTACATTAAAAAAGATACGATCGTGGTCTGGTTAAGCGGTGTTAAAGAACAGGAAGTCAAGATCGAATTCGCAGACGGCAAAAAATGCAAAAGCGTAACCGCTTTTTCCGTGGGATTTGATCTGGACAAGGAAAGGTGGTGCTATGTCACCAGTTATGTGCCGTTTGCCGCTACATCAAGCCTTCAATTTGTTGATGTGGGAGAGTATGAATATAAAGTTATAACAAAAGACGGCAAAATTTCCGCAACCGGAAGACTCGTCGTGGAGTAACACATTAACGATTGTCAGGATAATTATTAACAGAAAAAGGTCTTTGAGCTTGTTCGCAAGGAGGCGGTTTGAAGACCTTTTTTATCTTTTACCCGTTTCCATTTACAATTTTGTCCGTTTTCCTGCCGATCTTTGAAGAGATCGTATCCACAATAAAGTACGCCGACGGTACGACAAACAAGGTCAGGAGCATGGACACCATAAGCCCGAAGGCAACGGCAACCGCCAGAGGGGATCGCATGGCCGATCCGTCACCGCCGGAGAAGGCCATTGGCAGAACACCGCATATGGTCGTTAACGAGGTAATGAGGATGGGGCGCAGGCGGATCGATGCACCCTCAACAATTGCGTCGAATTTTTTCATGCCTTCTTTCCGGAGTCGATTGATGTAGTCGATCATGACAATACCGTTGTTGACGACAATTCCCATCAAAATGATAAGCCCCATAAACGCCGGAACCGACAAGGTTTTTCCTGATACCATCAAGCCAAGCAAAACCCCGACATATGCCAATGGCATGGTGAACATGACAATAAACGGCTGGGTCAGGGATTCAAACTGGGCTGCCATGATCATATAGATCAGGATAACCGCAACAATAAATGCCTTTGTTAATTCCTGGAAAGAGGTCTGCATGTCTTCGAATGACCCCCCGATTTCGTATGAATAGCGTTCGGGAAGGTCCATGGTGTCCAGGACGGATTGAATATCCCGTACAATACTTCCCAGGTCCCGGTTGAAGTTTGTTCCGGTTATGGACACCACCCGGTCCTGATTTTTTCTTGTAATGGCCGAGGGTCCGAAGTCCTTTTCAAGCCGGGTGACCTGGTAAAGGGGGAGGGTAAATCCCAGGGGTGAATGAATGGATAAATTCATGAGGTCTTCAAAGCTTCTCCGGTAGGGGGCCTGCAGGCGCACACGTATGTCGTATTCATCTCCCCCCTCGTGGTATCGGCTGATCACCCGTCCCAAAACGGCGGTTTCAACCGTCGAGGCAATTTGATAGACGCTTAACCCCATCTTTGATGCCTTTTCCCTGTCCACAACAATATGAAGTTCGGGCTGGCGTTTTTTTAATGATTTCTCAAGATCCTTGAGTCCCCTTATGGCAGAAATCTTCTCCATCAATTCCGTGCCGAGATTATCCAGCATTTTCAGATCAGGTCCGTACAGGTTGATCTCAATGGGGGAATCGCCGGTTCCGAAAAAGAATCCCGCCATGTCGACAAAATTATATTCCACCCCTTCCAGGTCGGGGAGCTGTTCACGGATTTCATTTAACACCTCGTCCGTCGATCTGTCCCTGTCCTCTCGATCTTTAAACCGGGCAAAGATGGTGGAATTGTTCACCGCATCCCGCCTGTCTCCCATGGCGGCCTGGAATTTGGCGCCTGCCGTAATCCCACCGAAACTCAGGCAGGTTTCGATTTCTTCTTTCGACATGAAAAGCCTTTCGATCTGGTCCGTGATATGCCGGGTTTCGGATAAGACGGAGCCTTCCGGAAGGGTAATGTTGAGCCTGCCGATGGGAACGTCTTCTCTCGGCATGAATTCGGTTCCCAAAAGCGGTGTCAATAAAATGCTTCCCACCAGGGCACCCAAAGCAATCAGCAGCACCAACCATCTTAATGCTAACGATTTTTTCAATATGGAGGAATATCCATTCTGAATAACCTTTACCCATCCTTTACCCTGAATATTGCCGTAAAAGGATTTTTCTTTTTTAAAAATGGTTGCTGCGATTGCCGGTATAATGGTGATGGCCACAAAAAGAGAGGCCAGCAGGGAGATGCAGACCGTAAGGGAAAGGGGCCTGGCAAGCTTACCGGCAATACTCTGGGAAAGGCTTAACGGCAAAAAAACGGCCATTGTCGTAAAAGTACTGGCGGTGATGGCAAGGCCGACCTCATTGGCACCGGCTACGGCGGCCTCCTCTCTGTGAAGTCCGGTTTCAAGGTGCCTGAAGGTATTTTCAATAACCACGACGGCATTATCCACCAGTAACCCCACTCCCAGTGCGATACCTCCCAGGGTCATGATATTGAAAGTATAATCAAGCGCTTTCATTCCGATGAAAGTGGTAATGACGGACAGGGGAATGGCAATGGCGATTGCCAGGGTCGGACGTATGGCGCGTAGAAACAAAAAGACGACGACGATCGCAATTAGTCCTCCCCAGAGTGCTGTTTCACCAGTTGAAGAGATCGAACGTTCAATAAAGTTGCCCTGGTCAAATGTAAGGCGGAATACCAGTTCGGGCGGGAAGTCTTTTTCCATTTTTTTGAGTTCCGTTTTTACATTATTGACCGCTTCCAGGGTATTAAAGCCGGACTGCTTGAAAATATCGATTAAAACAGCCGGGCTTCCGTTTGTATTTTCAAACCCCTTTTTTTCCTTGAACGTATCCTGAACAATGGCCACATTTTTCACGTAGATGGGTTTGCCCTTATCCGTGACGGTAATGACGGTATTTTCGATTTGGTTTATGTTTTCAAAATACCCTTGTGTCCTCACGAGATATTCTTTTTGCAGGATCTCGACATGACCGCCGGATACATTGAGGTTCCCGGATTGAACGGCCCGGGCCAGGTCGTTAAGGGAAAGACCGGTTGCTTTTAACCTGTTCGGATCCGCCAACACCTGAATTTCCCGCTCCTTGCCGCCGAAGATAAAAGCGGCGGCGATTCCATCCAGTCGTTCAAGTCGGGGTTTAACCGTCTTGTCAAGGTAATCTCTCAGCCGGATTGTATCGTCGATTCCCACCACACCGTATTCCATAATGGGCAGGCTCGATGAATTGAATTTCAGCACCATGGGGGTGTCTGCATCTTCCGGAAGGTAATCGATCACCCAGCTTAACGAGTCCCGGACATCCTGGGCAGCGATATTCAGATCCGTACCCCATTCAAATTCAATATAAACACCGGAAAGGCCTTCCGATGAGACGGAGGTGATGTTTTTTATTCCTTTCACCATTCCTACGGATTCCTCGATGGGTTTGGTCAGCAATGTTTCGATTTCCTCGGAAGCCACTCCTTCATAACTGGTAACGACGGAGACAAAAGGAAACTCCAGTTCCGGCAGCATATCCAGTCCGAGATTGGTAAACGACAGCAACCCGAAAAGGGTAATGATTAAAATGAACATGGTGACAGTGATACGCCTGTTTACGGAAAACTGGGCAATGGACATATCTTTTCCCTTTCTTAGTTTTCTCCCGGATTCAGGGAAACCACCTTGACCTTCATGTTGTTGCGCAAACCCGTCACCCCCCTGATAACGAGCAGGTCATCTTCAACAACACCATTTTTCACCTCAAAAACATCATCTCCGATGATGCCCACATCCACCATGGTTTTTTCAACCTTTCCCGAAACAACCTTATAAACGATATAGCGGTCTTCCACGGGAATCAAAGCCGCTTTTGGTGCATACAGCCCATTTTTTCTTGCCATTTGAACAATCCTGGTGCGTGCCGTCATGCCGGCCCTGATTTGTAAATCCGGATTTTCGATGGATAAAGTGACCTTTACGGTTCGGCTGACAGGATCAATCGTGGGGTAAATTTTGGTAATTTTCCCATCCATCATTTTATCCGGGATTGCGTCAAATGAGACAAAACCCGTTTTCCCTTCAACAACATATCCGAAAGCCTCTTCAGGCAGGTCGACTTCGACTTCAATGGTTTTCATCTGCATAATCACGAACGCCATGACCTGTGGCCCGGTCAGTTCTCCGGGATTGACCGTTTTGGTGGTCACCATTCCGGAAATCGGCGCTTTCACGCTGCATTCTTCAAGGTCGTCCTTTGCCTTTTTCAGGGCGGTGACCGCCTGGTCGTAGGCATAGTTTGCCAGTTCAAGGGCGGTTTTCATATCCTGCAGGTTTTGTTTCGGCACGGCCTTGTCACTGTACAGTTTTTCCATCCGGTCAAAATCTCTTTTTGCCTTTTCAAGATTGGACCTTGCCTGGTTCACTACGGCTGTCGCATTTTCCACGGCCCGGGTATAGTCGAACGTGTCGATCTGCATGAGCCGTTGGCCTTTTGAGACAAGATCGCCCTCTTCAACAAATACTTCCGATATCCGGCCGGCCACTTTAGGGAATATTCGCGAGGAGTCCTTCGGGATAACGGTTCCCACCGAGGTATATGTTTTGTAAATGGATCCCCGCTTCACCGAAGAGACCACCACTTCCGGAGGGGAGTGCTCCGCCCCGGGGGGTGCCGGGGTCTTTTCATCGGTCTTCTTTTCCAGACAACCGGAGAAGAATAAACACGGGAGAAGGCATATTACTAAAATAAACTTCTTCAAAACAGGCTCCTTTTTAAACGATGTAAGAACAATATCCTGAATATAAAAAATTTTAGATTAGAGAGATTTTATAAAAAGTCAAGATAATATGGTATTACGAAATTTCAGTCTGATATAAAAACAAAATACCGGCTAAAAGATCCGTATTAAATAATTTATATATATATCAAAAGATTAATAACACTTAATCAAAGATATTAAATCCTGCATTGAAAATATGGCGGGTGTCGAGAAAAACGGCTGGACCCGGCTGATAAGCGTGCCGGTTTTTGAGCGGAGCACTTCATGTTGGATATAGGCCTTATCGACCGGACGAAATAAATATTATTTGCCCGTTTGAACCATTTTCCTGAGATAATTAACACCTTTAAAAAATGTCTTGACAATATTGAGCGTTTGTTCAATATTTTTACAGCAAATGATGGAAACCATACCGCGACAGTATCGATAGTCTTACGAACAACTATTATGTGTAATCAAATCGATTTCTTTACCGATCATTTTATTTATAAAAAGAGGAGGTTATTAACGTATGGATTTTAAATACAATGAAAAAGCAGAAGAATTGCGGCAGAAAATCAGAAAATTCGTCAAAGAGAACATACCAAAGGATATCATGCTGGGGTTGTTCACTGACGAGCATTATGATGAAGACTGGGAATTTTCAATGAAAATGTCCAAAAAACTCTCTGAGATCGGTTGGTTGACCATGTCGTGGCCCAAGGAATACTGCGGTATGGACGCTTCCGTATGGGAGAGATGTGTTATGGGAGAAGAGGCTGGTTACTGGGGGATTCCCGGACTGGGAATGGGCGTTTCCGGTACTGCCTGGGTCGGACCGTCTCTGATGCTGTTCGGTACCGAAGAACAAAAGAAAAAATATCTTCCCCTTATTGCTTCAGGAGAAACGGACGGCGTATGGTGTACGGGATACAGCGAGCCGGATTCGGGAAGCGATCTGGCGAGCCTTCAAACCGAAGCCAAGCGTGTGGGCGACGAATATATCATTAACGGCCAGAAGGTATGGAACAGTGCCGGACATCGGGCAAGATGGTGCTGGCTGGCCTGCCGGACGGATCCCAATGCCAAAAGAAAACATGACGGTATCAGCCTGATCATTGTGGATATGAAAAGTCCGGGAGTGACCATTCGGCCCATTCCCAATCTGTTCGGCGGACATGTGTTCAATGAGCTGTTTTTCAAGGATGTGAGGGTTCCGGTTGAAAATCTTGTGGGAAAAGAAAACAACGGATGGGCCCAACTGATGCAGGCCCTGGCATTTGAGCGGGGTGTTGCCATCGGCAGCAGCGCCATGACCAGAAGAATGCTTGATGAACTCATCCAGTATGCAAAGGAAACCGGTGCCATTAAGAAACCTCAAATTCGTCAAAAACTCGTCGATCTTGCCATTGAAATCAGGACCCTGAGAATTCTGGCGCTTGAGGCGTCCTGGAAGGTGTCGAAAGGAGAAATGGTCATTCACGAGCCGTCAAGAGATAAGGCCTACAATGATATAATTATAGAGAAAGTCGGACAAATCGGAACGGAAATTATCGGTGCCTATTCACAGATTGATCCACTGGTTAAGGGAAATAAACATAAACGGATACGCGGTCTGATGGAATGGACTTACTGGTGTACACCTGGAATGTGGGCGGCAGCGGGAACTACGGATACCAACCGTAACATTGTGGCGCAATTCGGGTTGGGATTGCCCAGGGGGTATTGATCCCGACGGTTCGAAACGCAGCCTTGTTATCGATTTTTTTATGTTAAATCTTAACAATAAATAGGAATCATGGGTCAGGGTGAGCGGTCGACCCGTTCAGGCCCTTATCGATTAAGGAGAAAATTATGGATTTCGGATTCACAAAAGACCAGGATCTTATCAGGAAATCGGCAAGAGAGTTTTTTGAGAAAGAATGCCCCAAGGAAAAAGTCAGGGAGTTAAAGGAAGATAAAATCGGATATGATTCCAAGATGTGGAAAAAACTGGCCGGACTCGGCTACATGGGTCTTGTCATTCCCGAAGAATTTAATGGAACTGAGGGTGAATTTCTTGACCTGATGATATTTATGGAAGAGATGGGACGTAACATCGTTCCATGCCCGTTTTTTACCACGGTTTGCCAGTGTGCACCCGCCATACAGGAATTCGGAACAAAGAGTCAAAAAAAGAAGATTCTGCCGAAGATCGCCGAAAAAGGGGAGATCTGGAGCTATGCCGTAAACGAGGAAAAAGCAAATTATGAAGCATCGGATATCCAGCTCATCGCAACCACGGAAGGCGACGGATTTGTATTAAACGGCATGAAACTGTTTGTACCGTATGCCAACAGCGCCAAGAAACTGTTGGTAGTGGGCAGGACCCGTCAAAGCGAAAACCCGGAAGACGGGATCACCCTGTTTATGGTGGATGCAAAAAGCAACGGCATTGAAATTGAAGAAATTCCCACTGCAGCCCGGGATATGAAATGTGAAGTCCGGTTTACCAATGTAAAGGTCGCAAAGGATGATGTGCTTGGGGAAGTGGACGGCGGCTGGAAAATTGTGGACTATGTTCTTCAATACGGTGCCGTATTAAAGGCAGCGGAAATGTCCGGCGGTGTTCAGGCGGCCTTGGAAATCGCCACCAATTACGCCAAGGAAAGATACCAGTTCGGGAAACCCATTGGATCGTTTCAGTCCCTTCAGCATCGCCTGGTTAATATGCTCACCGAGGTGGACGGATTAAAAAATCTGGTTTATGAAGCAGCCTGGAATATGAGTGAAGGCACACCGGACAGGATGCTTAACTCCATGGTAAAGGTAAAAGCCAACAGGGCATATCATCGTGTATGCTATGACGCCGTATATATTCACGGCGCCATCGGCTGGACCGAGGAGATGGATATCAGCCTATACCTGTTAAGGGCCAAGGCCAATGAAAACGATTGCGGCGGCACGGATTTTCATAATGAAAGAATCGCCGCTGAACTGGAAAATTACGAGCCGGATTTTCTGGCCATGATGTAAATAACATGATTGGTTGCCATACGATGATGTAATTTGTATTTTAAATGAGGACACCCTTGCCTTGCAGACTGCAAATCAAGGGTGTCTTTGCTTATGTCATGCACATGACATGGCGATCCAACCATGCCTGGCGGATACAAAAGGTTTGTTTGTTTCAGTCTCTAAACAAGGAGAAGATTGATCATGACACCCAGTGCATTAAAAGGCGTTAAGATTCTGGAATATTGCACGACCGTCAGCGGTGCGTATTGCGCCAAGCTGATGGCGGACCTCGGAGCGGAGGTCATAAAAATCGAAGCACCCGGAATCGGGGACGGGGCGCGAAGAAAACCGCCTTTTTTACATGATGAACCGGATCCTGAAAAATCGGGACTTTTTATGTATATCAACACCAGCAAATTCGGCATAACCCTTGATCCGGAAAAACCCGAAGGCAGGAAAGTTTTTAAAAAACTGGTCAGGGACGTTGATATTTTGATAGAAGACCATCAGCCCGGCGAAATGGAAAAAATAGGACTGGGTTACGATACGTTGAAAAAAATAAACCCCGGTCTCATCATGACGGCCATAACGCCTTTCGGGCAAACCGGTCCGTATAAAAGTTATAAGGCATATCAGCTGAATATTTCCCAGATGAGCGGACAGGGATATCTGCTTCCCATGATTTCACCGAACCTTGACAGGCCTCCCGTGAAGGTTGGTGGAAACAGCGGAAATTTTGATCCGGGGCTTGTGGCATCCATAGCGATAATGGCGGCTTTGTTCTGGCGGGGTAAAGGCGGGAAAGGACAATATATCGGGATGTCCAAAATGGAAGCCCTGATGTCCATGCAGCGTGTGGAAAGCGTTACGTTTCCCAACAGCGGGGTGAATATGAGCCGGGTCGGGATGGCCCAACGCCGTACGCCCGACGGCATTATGCCGTGCAAGGACGGTTATGTGGTAGTGGTGATGCCGGAAGAACATCAATGGCGATCGTTTATGAAATTGCTCGGAGAACCGCCCTGGTCCAGGGAAGAATGGTGCGAAAACCGTATTAAACGCGCAGAGAACGTCGAAAAAATTAAAGAATACATCCTGGAATGGATGAAAGATCAACCCAGGGAGGAGGTGTTCAGAAAGGGGCAGGCCCTGAGTGTTCCCGTAGCGCCGACGAATACGGCCAAGGATGTTGTAGAGTCGCCGCAGTTTAATGCCCGCGGCTTTTTTGTAGAGACCGAACATCCGGTTATGGGTAAAATTGACAAATTTCCCTCATCTCCGTATCGTTTTTCCAAAACGCCCTGGAAGATTTCCCGGCCTGCGCCGCAACTTGGGGAGCATAATGAAGAAATTTTTTGCGGCCGCCTGGGATATACACGGGATGAGCTGACAAGATTTAAGGACTTGGAGGTTATCTGATAAGGAGGCGGCATGGAATCAAACGGTCCCTTAAGCAGTGTAAGAATCGTTGAATTTACGTCGGCATGGGCCGGTCCCTATGCGACCTGTCTGCTCGGCTTTTTAGGCGCCGAGGTCATAAAGGTGGAAAGTCAACAACGGCCCGATCATTCGCGGTTGCTTTCATTTACTACCGGCAAGGAGTTTGAAACGCTGGATGAATCCGAAGTGTTCAACAACCTGAACCTGAATAAAAAGAGTGTTTTACTGAACCTGAAAAAACCAAAGGCCGTGGATATCGCGAAAAAGCTTATCAGCATCAGCGATGTGGTCATGGAAAATATGCGTCCCGGCGTCGTACCCCGGTTGGGCCTGGGATATGACGTGGCCAGGGAAATCAAGCCGGACATTATTTATCTGTCTTCGTCGGCCTGCGGACAGACCGGTCCGGACAGGGAATATGTGGGATATGCGCCGACCTTTGCCGCACTGGCCGGACTTCCCCATGTTACCGGGTATGAAGACTGGCCCCCGAGCAACTTCATGGGATCCATTGACTTAAGAAGCGCCTGTACATCGGCATTTGCGATTCTGGCGGCGCTGTATTACCACCAGCAGACAGGGGAGGGGCAATATATCGATCTGGCATCACAGGAGGCCATTGCCACTTTTGCCGGGGATATCTTTTTGGACTACGTGATGAACGGCAGGGTCCAGATTCGGAAAGGCAACAAGGATGATACCATGGCTCCGCACAATTGTTATCGCTGTAGAGGAGAAGACAACTGGATCAGTATTGTAACGGCCTCCCAGGAAGAATGGGAAAATCTTTGCAGGACCATGGGGAAACCCGAACTCATTGACGATGATCGCTTCTCGGATTTGTCAAAACGAAAAGCCAATGAGGAAGCGCTGGATGAAATCATCACGGAATGGACAAAGGATAAAGACTATTACGAAGTGATGATCATATTGCAAAACGCAGGTGTGGCGGCAACACCGTCGTTATCCTCCGAGGCGCTTTTTGCCGATCCTCACCTGAAAGAAAGAAATGTCTTTCGACAGGTTGATCATCCGGTAATCGGCAAAAACTGGGTTATCGGGCCCCCATGGCGTTTGTCGGAAACACCGGCCACTTTCAGAAGTCACGGCCCGCTGATCGGAGAACATACCTGCGAAATTTTTCAAAATTACCTGGGCATGCCGTCGGAAGAAATTGAAAACCTGAAAAAAGAACAGGTAATTTATTAATGAAAGAAATACGGCAGGGCGGATAGTATTATGGATGAAAAATTATTCGGACCGGTCCGGTTTATCCCCGGAAAGAAAAACGGGAAATATCCGTATTGCCATTCATTGTATATTGAAGGCCCGAAAATTTTAATCGATCCGGCGTCCGACCGGGAAAGATTGATTCGGTTGAAAGAAGAGTCCGGTGTCAGCATGGTATGGCTGTCTCACTGGCATGAGGACCATATCATGGACCTGGACCTTTTTGAGGATGTTCCCCTATGGATTTCACCGGCCGATGCCGAACCCCTGACCGACTTGGAACTGTTTCTGGACTGGTACGGCATGGCGGGAGAGTACCGGGAAGTATTCAAGGAATTGATGATCAGGCAGTTCCATTATAAACCCCGAAAACCGGACCGGTATCTCAATGGCGGTGAAACCCTTGAATTTGGAACGGTAACGGTGGATATCATCGCTTCTCCGGGGCATACACCCGGGCATCTATCCTTTTACTTCAGAGAACCCCGGGTCCTGTTTTTAGGCGATTATGACTTGACCCGGTTCGGTCCGTGGTATGGTGACCGGGACTCTGATTTGGAAGATGTGATGGCTTCTGTTAATGTTTTAAAAAAGATACCCGCCGATGTGTGGCTTGCCTGCCATGAGACCGGGATTTTTGAAGAAAATCCCGGTGAATTGTGGGAAGATTATCTGGGAGTCATCCAGCAGCGCGAAGATCGGCTCCTGGCGCTTTTGGATACGCCAAAGGACTTGTCTCAAATTGTTGACGCCGGGATTGTCTATAATCGTCCGGGGACAACGGAACGTTTTTTTCATTTCGGCGAAGCAGCGATCATGTCCAAACATCTGGAAAGAGGTATCAAGAAGGGCTCGATTTTCTGCAAAAACGGCCACTATGTGAGGACCTGAGGCCTCTTTTATACATACCGAAGAGCCGGCATCGAACATCATGCCGGGAAGTGTGGCCGGCTGTTGTGATCCGCCTTCTGTGGGATTGCAAAGCCGTTTCTACTTCTTTTCCCTATATTCTTCTTTCAACAGCCGCTTAAGCAGTTTCCCGGTGGGTGTTCGCGGCAACTCGGTTTTAAAGTCGATGCTTTTCGGGCACTTGATTTTGGAAAGGTGCTGTCGGCAATAGTCCATCAGTTCATCTGCCATGGCGGGACTTGCGTCCGCCGGATTTACCAGTTGAACCACCGCCTTGACTTCTTCCCCGAAGTCTTCATTGGGGATGCCGAAAACCGCTACGTCCATTACCTTGGGATGCATGGTCAACACGTTTTCCGTTTCCTGTGGATATATATTGACCCCGCCGGAAATAATCATGTTGGCTTTTCTGTCCGTGAGATACAGATATCCTTCCTCATCCAGATATCCCACATCACCTAATGTATTCCATCCTTTGGAAGTTCTGGATTCCATCGTTTTTTCAGGGTCATTGTGGTATTCAAATGTGTTTCCATCTTCAACATAAACGGTTCCGATTTCACCGATGGGCAGTTCATTTTCATTCTCATCCAGAATATGGAGTTTCCCCACGTAGCATTTTCCCACAGAACCCTTGTGGGTCATCCATTCCTCGGATGTGATGGCGATAAAGCTGTTGCCTTCGGTTCCGCCGTAATACTCAAACAGGATGGGGCCCCACCACTTAATCATTTCCTCCTTGACTTCAACAGGGCACGGGGCAGCGGCATGAATGGCGATTTTATGACTGGACAGGTCAAACCGGAGGCGATCTTTCTCGGGCAGTTTCAGCATCCGGATGAACATCGTGGGCACCCACTGGCTGTGGGTAACCTTGTACTTTTCGATCAGTGAAAGTGCTTCAATGGAGTCATATTTTTCCATCACAATTACGGTACCGCCGACCCGCAGTGTCAGCATACAGAACCGAAGGGGTGCTGCGTGATAAAGAGGGGCAGGTGAAAGATAAACCGTATTTTCATTAATATCATAAAGGGAAATGATAACCTGGGCGGATGGATGAATTTCGCCGAAGGGCATGTCCTCGGTTGTGGAGACCACCCCCTTGGGGCGGCCGGTGGTTCCCGATGAATACAGCATGTCGCGTCCCTCGATGCCTTCGGGAATGGGGGTTTTGGGATAACCGGATACCTCCTTTTCGTAAAACAGAAATCCGTCCATTTCTCCCCCCACCATCACCCAGTGTTCAACATTGGGACATCGTTTGTCAAGGCCGGATATCACATCTTTCATGGCAAAAGACGTCACAACCACTTTGGATCCGGAGTCGTTTATAATATACTCGATCTCAGAGCTTTTTAAATATTTGCTGATGGGGGAATAATAAAGTCCGGCCACCTGCGCGGCCAGAACGATTTCAAGAAAATGCACGTTGTTTTCCATCAGGATACAGATATTATCCTTTTCCTTGAGGCCGATTTTTTTGAAAAAGTGGGAACACTGATTGGCCCGTTCTTCTAGTTGGCCGTAAGTAACCGTTTCCTCCGAGCTGGCCATGATATAGGCCGGTTTATCAGGTGTTTTCTGTGCATGGACTCTTGAATGAAGCATGGTAACCCTCCGCGTTCGATTATGACCTGGGTTTAGAAAGACAAAGCGTTATTATGTCGTTATATGGATAAAAAATGCTTGTTACGATCGTCGGCACCGATAAGCGCCATATTATCCATCGTTTATGTAACTCGCAACAAAACAAAAAGAGTTGAGTGCCGTCAATTAAAAAATACTTTAGTTTTATTTTTTGCACATGTCAATATTTAGAGAATATGCCGAAGCTTTTTTGAAAAATAAAGTCTGTTTTTGTATCGCCCCCCAAAAGCGTACGCCAACCGAGTTGGCGTTATTGATACTGGTTTTAAAAGGATAAAAGAGGATATATCGTTGCAGTCAAAAATATTTTATGGTATCAAGTTATCGTTTAAAAAACGGCAATTCGTATTTTACGAAGAGTTGGCACCAGTTTTTGGCCACTTCCGTGTTCCTGTACGAATAGCACCTTCCAACAACATCACCAAAGGGGTTTGATATGCATGAGCTTCCCGTTACAGAAAGTATTTTAAAAGTGGCCTTAACCCATGCACAAAAAAATCACGCACAAAAGATTACCGCCATTCATCTTCAGGTCGGTGAACTGAGTGATTTGGAAGACGAATGGATGCAACGGTATTTCGACTATCTCAGCAAGGATTCCATTGCTGCCGGCGCAAAGTTGAAAATCGAGAGAATACCCGTGGTCATGCAGTGCGAGGATTGTTCCGAATCATTCAGGGTTGACATCAAAAAAGAAAAAGAAATCGTGTGTCCCGGGTGCAACGGTAAAAACAACAAGCTGGTTTCCGGTAGAGAATATTTAGTTAAAAGCATGGAGGTGATCTGATGGATGAAATAAGACTGATTGAAGTCAAAGAGGATATCCTGGCCGACAATAAAAAAGTCGCAGACGGCTTGCGGAAAAAGCTGGCCGATCACAAATCGTTCATGGTCAACCTTATGGCCTCACCCGGGGCCGGAAAAACCAGCCTGATCTTAAAAACCATCGAAGCCTTGAGAAATGAACTGACCCTCGGCGTGATCGAGGCGGATATCGATTCCAAAGTGGATTCCGAAAAGGTGGCGGGCCAGGGAATTACCGCCATTCAATTGAGGACCGGGGGCTTCTGTCACGTGGACGCCACCATGGTTTCCAAAGGATTGGATGCCATGGATCTTGATAAATTCGATTTGATCTTCATCGAAAATGTCGGAAACCTGGTGTGCCCGGCGGAGGTGGATACGGGGGCGACCTTAAACGCCATGATTTTAAGCGTTCCCGAAGGACATGACAAACCATTGAAATACCCCATTATGTTTGCCTCGGTGGATGTGGTAGTGGTTAATAAAATTGATTTTCTGGAGTTGACGGATTTTGATCTGGATGCCATGAAGGCCAGTGTACAGGCCCTGAATCCGGGCGTTCCCATTTTTGAAGTTTCCAGCCGAACAGGGCAGGGGATTGATAAATGGGCAGCTTTCCTGAAGAAAAAAATTACCGAATACGTGAAATAAAGAAACCCGGTTCAGCAAACCGGGTTTCACGCAGCAGGATCATCCGATGTTTTAAAAACAGCCCGTACATGTTTAAGACACATAAAAACAGGGCATTCCATCGGACGTTCAATTGACGCTTTGGTTTGAATTTTTACATACCCAGGGCAACGGCCAGTTTTTCCCAGTGGTATTGCGAATCGCCCAGGATGTATTCATATGCTTTTGCCCGGCGGTAAAAGAGTGCTATGTTGAACTCACGAGTGGTTCCCACGCCGCCATGGATCTGAACACCCCTTTCCGATATGAATTTAAACTGCTCGTTGGCTTGGGCTTTCAAGGCGTGGACTTCTTTTGTAACATCCATCCCCTCATCCGCCATCCAGCATACCTTATACAGGTAATTGCTGGTGGTGTCGTAACCCAGCAGCATGTTGGCCATGTAATGCTGAATCGCCTGAAATCCACCGATAGGCTTTCCGTACTGGACTCTCTGTTTGGCATATTCCGCGGTCATGTCAATAACGGCCCGGCAGCCGCCGACCATCTCGGCGCACTTGGCAATGATGGCCTTGGGAAACATTTTTTCAAGAATTTCATAACCTTTTCCCGGATCGCCGATGAGGTCGTCTTTGGATACCGTGACGTCCTTGAAGATGAGTTCACAACAGTTGTCCATGCCGATGGTGGGCATCTTGGTGCAGGTGATTCCGGGATCCTTCGCGTCCACAAGAAAGAGCGTCACACCGGCATCCTTCACCCGGGCGGCCACGATCAGCTTGTTTGCAATATTGGCGTCCATGACGAACATTTTGGTGCCGTTTAAGACATACTGGTCACCGGATAATTGCGCCGGCATATTGATGCCGGTTTCCTGGTAGCTGGCATCTTCTTCATACTGGGCCAGGGCCATGATCAGCTTTCCGTTGGCGATTTTTGAAAGCAATGCCTTCTTCTGGTCCTCGGAACCGCCTTCGAGAATCGTCAGACCACACTGGATGACCGTGCTGAAAAACGGGCTGGGAAAAGCTATTTTACCCATCTCTTCCATGATGATCATCACGTCCATGAACGGATCTCCACAGCCGCCGTAAGCCTCCGGATAAAAGACTTCCATCCATCCCAACTCGGCCATCTTTTTCCAGTGTTTTTTGTCGTATCCTTCCTCGCTTTCCTCTATTTCCTTTACTTTTTCAAAAGGGCATTCCTTTGCTAAAAATTCCGCAACGGATTTTCGCAGCATATTTTGTTCCGATGTAAAATCGAGATTCATTTCTTCCTCC